>NZ_JBHVOC010000005.1:0-307129 GCF_044142145.1 Streptomyces sp. BK79 | reverse complement strand
AACCATACCGGTGGTTTGGGTGCGGGACTGGCTGGTACCGTAACAGGAGAGATCGAGTGGCCCCACAGCGGACCGGAAGTCACGGAGCAGTCATGGCAGCAGGCGCGAGCAGACCGGGCAGGGTGGCCAAACTGCCGCCTCGTGAGCGCATCCTCGACGCCGCGGAGGAGCTCTTCCAGAGCGAGGGGATCCGGCGGGTGGGTGTCCAGACGATCGCCGAGCGGGCCGAGACCACCAAAATGGCGATCTACCGGCACTTCGAGACCAAGGACGCGCTGGTCGCGGAGTGGCTGCGGATCGTCGCCGCCGACTACCAGGCGGCCTTCGACCGGGTCGAGGCCGAGCACCCCGGCCGACCCAGGGAGCAGATCCTTGGCCTGGCCCGCTTCATCGCCGAGGGACTGCCGGCGATTTCGCACCGGGGCTGCCCGTTCATCAACTCCATCGCCGAGCTGCCCGACCGCTCCCACCCCGCACGGCAAGTGATCGAGAAGCACAAGGCTCACCAGACCCGCAGACTGGTCGGCATGTGCACCGAAGCCGGACTGCGCGATCCCGAGCAGGCCGCGGCCGCGATCACCTTCGTGCTAGAAGGTGCGCAGGTCAGCACCCACAACGGAAGCATCGAACAAGCGGGGGAACGCCTGGTGGGAATCGTCGAGGGAATCCTGGCTCACTACCGTTCCCCCCTCGACGCCTCCCGGGCATCCACCGACTGACCGCCCCGCACCCGCGCCCCTGAGGCCGGGGAGTCAGGCCACCGGGCAGGCGACCACACCCCCGACCACCAACCGCGAACCGAAAACAGACGCCTGAACGACCGGGGACGGTCCCGTGGTCGGCCCGCCCACGGGATCTTTCGACCGTCTGGATAAACGGATGGTCGGGACGAGCGTGACGCGGCAGGATGCTCCGCATGACCTTGCCCACCCCCGAGCTGCCCACCGCTCGCCTGCGACTGCGGCCGTTCACCGACGCCGACGCGGCGCCGCTCTACGCGCTGCACAGCAGCGCCCACGTGCTGCGTTACTGGGACTCCCCGCCGTGGACCGAGCCGGCCCGCGCCCAGCGCTTCATCACGACCTGCCGGACGGTCGAGGAGGAAGGCACCGGAGCGCGCGTCGCCGTCGACCGCCTCTCCGACGGCGCGTTCATCGGCTGGTGCGGCCTGACCAACTGGAACCCGGACTTCCGCAGCGCGTCCCTGGGCTACGTCTTCGACGCCGCCGCCTGGGGGCAGGGCTACGCCACGGAGACCGCGCACGCCATCCTGCGGTGGGCGTTCGACACCCTGGACCTGAACCGCGTCCAGGCCGAGACCGACACCCGCAACGCAGCGTCCGCCCGAGTCCTGGAGAAGCTCGGCTTCGTCCGCGAAGGCACCCTCCGCGAGGACTGCGTCGTCAACGGCGACGTCTCCGACTCCTGGGTCTTCGGCCTCCTACGCCGCGAGTGGCACCCGACGGCCACGCCGACGGCCGACCGCTAGGACCGAGACCCGCCGGCCTATCGGTCCGCAACCCCCACCGAAGTCACCGGCGGCCGTTCCGTCGAGCTCGACGTGTGCGGTTGCGCCACCGATCCCGCCCAACCGCATCGCGGAGCATCCAGTAGCTCGTGTGGCTGTCGTACTCACGCCGCCTGATCGACCGGGAGAGGTCCGCGACGAAAGTCTTCTCGGGGCGACGCACCGCACCGGCACTCTCGACGGGTGTGCGGGTATGGCGCGATCGGGGCCGGTGAGGCGAAGATGCCTCCACGCACCGTTCGCACCGGACCGGGGGAGCCATCAAGGATGCGGACCAGAGAGTTACCGGCGGGCGAGTCACTGCCGCAGGCGGCGGATTCCGACGGGACACGGCTGCTCTGCACGGCCCTCTATGCGCGCCCGGCCCGTGTCGGGGGTCCCAGGCCGTGGAGTGTGGCGCTGCTGCCCCATCTGATCAAGGACGTGCTGCGCGACCCGGCGCGCGCGGTCCCCTCGTACGGATTCGATCTGGTTCCGGTGCTCATGCACGGAGTACGCGTCCGTCGGTGGCGGCTGCTTCGCCGGATCGCGGTGGTGGCGGTCCTCGGCGCCGTCGTGGTCTGGGCGCCGGTCGCGGCCCTGGCATGGGTGGGTGCGCTCGGCCTCGCCTGGGTGCTGGGCTCCTCCGGGCCGAGCTGGGCGCTGATACCGCTGATCGGGTTCTGGGTCTTCGCCCTGGTCGCGACACAGAGACATGACAGCTTGCACGAACTGTGGGTGCGCAGCGCCCAGTTCCCTTTCGTGCTGGCCTCGGCCGTGGCGCTGGTGTACGTCGTCGACGGGATGGCTGCCCGGTCTGCGCGGAGCCGGGTGAGCCGGGACGGCAGTGCCCCGGAGCGGTCGCCGTCGGTCGGGCCTCGGACCAGCAGACGCGTGGAACAGGTCCGCACCCGGCAGAACGGCACCGAGCTGCCGTACGACGGAGCGGGTCGTTTCATCGGCGCGGGGAGGGAAGCCCGGGGGGCGGCGGAGATGCGCGTGCCGTTGCGGCCGGGGATGCCCGAGCGACCCGTGGTGCCACTGCGTGAGACTGAAGTGCTGGACAGCATCGGGGCGGCACTGGACGCCACCGGCCACGGTGAGTCCGGGCCCGGAAGCACCGAGGAGACCGCTCCGCTGCCTGGTTTCTCGGTGGCCCGGGTGCTGGCCCTGCCGGCCGGCCTGTGGCTGGAGCGCAGCCGCAGCGGGACCGGAGCGCCGCACACGGCGGGCGGTCTGGGCCGGCCGGAGCGGCCGTATCTGCGGGCTCAGTGTGTCAGCTGGCAGGGGCAGTTGGTGGTGAGCCTCTTCGTGCACGCGGCGCTCCAGGCCGGTGAACTGCGGGTCACGCTGCGGCCCCAGGTGCTGGCACCTCTGCCGCCACTGCCCGCACCGGCCGGGCCCGCGGTGCTCGAGGGCCTGCGTGGTGCGGCGGAGCTGTGGCTGGTGCTGTGGCGGCAGCTCCGCAAGACGCCGGAGCGGGAGCCGGATCCGGTCGAGCGCGACGGCCCGCTGAGTCCGCGCGACGCCTTGTCCCTGCCCGAGGTTTCCGACCTGCACCAGAAGGCCGACGCCGAACGCCACGTCCAACTGATGCAGGCCGCCGTCCTCAAAGCGGTGGAGGCACTGCTCGCACGCCATGGTTTCGCGACGGAGGCGTTCTCCGACCGGCGCACGGTGATCAACAGCATCCAAGTGCTGGGCGACAACAACGCGGGGATCCAGCTCGCCGGGGGCGTGACGCTGACCCAGGTGGCGCAGACGATGCCCGCGGCGCCCGCCCCAGCCTCGACCGAAGGAGTGCTCATGAGTCCGGGATTTCCGCGCAGGGACCCCTCCCCCGAGCCTGCCGGCGCCCATGGGTCCGGCATCAGCATCGGCGGCGACAACACCGGCACCGTGCAGAACGCCGTCGGCCGTCGTCTGTCCCGCGTCACGCAGAACGGCACCGGCCAGGGCGGCGTCCCCTCCGACGCCCTCGAATCCCTCACCGCCCTCCTGGCCGCCTTCAGCGCGGACATCGACTGCAATGCGGCCCTGCTGAGAGACCCGGACGCGCTGCGGGACCAGACGACGGTGCTGGCGGGCGCCCTGGCGGACCCGGAGAACGACGGCTTCCGCCCCGTCCTGCGTACAGCGGTCCGTTCCCTTCCCGCGCTGGTCGCCGGAACGGCCGTTCAGCAGACGGGCGAGGCTGTGGTGACGGCGATCAGGCAACTGCTGAGTTGATCTCATATGGCCTCGGGGGAGGCTGAATTGCGGCGATGTTCCCCCAACCGTGTCGCTCACCGGCCTGCCGAACCGTCGCCCGGCCTTCCACAGCACCACCCCAGGGCCCTTCAGCTCAGCGAAGTCGGGCGACGCGGAGGCGGCACCGCTCGCAGCAGCTCCCACAGCGGACGCGAACCCGACGCCCACACGGCCAGTGTCTGACGGTCGACGACGTGCAGTCGCTGCTGTCTGGCGAACGCCACCGCAGGTCCGGTCACCCGGCCGTTCGTGACGATCACCGCGACGTCCGCGCCGTGCACCTGCCGGGCCGTCCCGTTGAGCACCTGCAGATCCGGCGTGCCCACCGCCAAGCCCTGGGCACCGTTGCGGCGGTGCTTGCACTGGATCACCCAGCGCCTCCCGAACGGGTCCGTGGCCTTCACGTCCGCGCCCAGGTCACCACGTCCGCCAACCCGCCGGGCATCCTGGCAGCCGTCCCGCCGCATCAGCTCCCGTACCGCGTCCTCGAACCGCGTGTGGTGCAGCGCGTCCAGCTGCGGCAGTCCGTAGCGCAGACCCTGCGCCCGCACCGCCTCCCAACGGGCCCGCTGCCGCCGGTCGTACAACCAGCCGACGCCCGCCATCCCCGCAAGCACCAGGGCGACGACGAGCACCCACCAGTGCGCCAGCAGCCAGTTGACCACCATCACCACCAGCCCGACACCGGCCGCCGCCACCACGGCGAAGACGACCAGCTGCACGTCCCGCTGCTGCTGCCGCCGACTGGGCCGCCTCGTACGCCGCCTCGCCGGCGACCGTCGCCGGGTCACCGCTCCCACCGGATCGGGTACGACACCGCGGGACGAGGCTGGGGCACCCGCACAGCGGGAACGTCGTCGAACCGGATCGGGTACCAGACCGTGGTCTGCGGCCGCGGCGTCTCCCCCTCCCCTGCCGAGACGTTGCCGTTGCCGGTCCCGTTGCCGTTGCCCAGCCCGACCACGGCCGAGGCCACCACACCGAAGATCATCGTTTCCCGTCTGGCGCCCGGCGCCCACCGCGAATGCGCGCGAACCCGTGTTCCGCCAGAACGCACGTACGACCGCACCAAAGGCATGCAAGCCTCCCCCTCGCAACAACTCCCCGCACCACAGCCCATGCTGACAGGAGGCACTGACAATGCGTCAGCACATCAGTACCAAAGGTGATCAAGGAAGGGGATAACAGGTCAGGTCACATCCAACCCGAAGAGGGCAGATGACGTTGTCGCACCGCTTGTTGTTAGATGGGAGGGCTCTCAGACGAGCGGCATGTCACCGACGGAGGTGTTGTATGCGGGAGTTGCGTCTTGCGCTGGCGATCGAGGTTGTGGACGGCGACGACCGTGAGGAGCTCGATTGGATGACCCGCAGCCTCCAGGACGAACTTGAGCTCCTCGGCACGGACTCCCGGATCGAGCGGCCCGATGCTGCCGAGCTGCCGACCGGCGCCAAGAGCGCGGCCGCGATCTCCTTCGGTGCCCTTGTCGTCGGCGGGGTCTTCTCCCGGTCGGCACTGCGCGCCCTGGTCGATCTGGTGGCGGAGTGGCGCCGACGCACCGGGGCACGGAAGGTCAGCATCGTTGAGGGCGACGACTCGCTGACGCTGGAGGGCCTGACGCCCGCCGAGCAGCGCGAACTCGTCGAGGCCTGGATCAGGCGTCGGCAGACGGGCGACGCCTGACCGCGGGGATCGCTGTGACACGCATTGCCCTGCTGGTCGCGACCACCGAGTACGTCGACCCCGGACTGCGCCTGCTGCGCTCACCGTCGGACGACGCCCGCAGGCTCGGCGCACTGCTGGACAACAAGGAGATCGGCTACTTCGACCAGGTGCTGGTTCTGGTCAACGAGAGCAAGGCGTCTGTCGAGGAGCACATCGAAGGGCTCTTCCACGGGCGTTCCAAGTCCGACACCGTCTTGCTCTACTTCTCCGGTCACGGCATTCGCGACCGGCACGGACGCCTCTTCTTCGGAACCGTACGCACCCGCCGCGACCTGCCCGAGTCGACCGCCGTCTCGGCGCGCTTCGTCGAGGAACAGATGAGCCGCTGCCGGGCGGACGGCAAGGTGCTGCTGCTCGACTGCTGCTACGGCGGCGCCTTCATCCAGGGCATGGAGCCGTTCGCCGAGGACGGCGGTCGGCTGACCGCCCAGGTCGCCGGCCGGGGCACGTATGTGATGGCCGCCTCGGACGCCCTGGAGTTCGCCTACGAAGGCGAACAGATGCAGCACCGCCACGGGTCCTTCCGATCCGTCTTCACCGATGCGGTCATCGAGGGTCTGCAGACCGGTCAGGCCGACGCCGACAACGACGGCGTGGTCACCGCCCACGAGCTGTTCCAGTACATCCAGACCCATGTGAGGGCGAGCGGAGTCCCGCAGAACCCCACCGAGTTCACCTCCGGTGTGCAGGGGAACATCCCGATCGCCAAGGCCGCGCTGTGGCACAGCGGCCCCGGCTCCGAATCCGACCCGTTCCTGCTCGACGGCCTGCCTCTCGGCGACCTCCTCCCCGCGCTCCAGCCCACCGGCGACCGCGGGCTGTGCGCACCGGGCTGGCCCCGCAACGGCACCATCCAGATCCCCATCGGGCGTATGTACGACCCGCAGAACGGGCTGCAGGAGACCCTGACCCTGGACCTGTCCGGCGGTGCCGCGCACATCGGCGTGGTCGGCGGCACCTGGAGCGGCAAAACCAGCACGCTGAGCACGATCGCCTGCGCGCTCGCCCTCACCCACACCCCACAGGAACTGCAGATCTTCGGCGTGCACGGAGAGCCGGACGGTCTCTCCCGGCTGCGCGGGCTGCCGCATGTGGGCGCGGTCGCCGACTACGCGAACACCGGTCAGGTGCAGGAGCTGATCGACGGGATCTCGGCCGCGTTGAGCCGCCGGGAGGCGCTCTGCGGGGCGATGCGCATCCGGTCACCGCGGCTGTTCCGGGCCCGCCGGACGCGGGGCGACATCCCGGAGGAGAAGTACGGCGAGATCTTCCTGTTCATCGACTCGTGGCCGGAGTTCTTCAAGAGGTATCCGGAGTACGCCCGGCAGATGCAGCGGGTCGCGCAGTCCGGGGCCTACTTCGGTATCCATCTGGTCGTCTCCGCCAACCGCTGGAGCGACTACCCGGAAGAGCTCGCACTCCATCTCAGCACCTGGCTCGAACTCTCCCTGGCGAACCCCCAGGAGTCCCGCATCGATGCCGACACGGCCGGCGCGATCCCGCCGGGCAGTCCGGGGATCGCGCTGACCCGGGGCGGGCGACTGGCCCGGATCGCGCTGGCCGCGAGGTCGGCGCCGAGCGCCACGGACCGGCACGTGGACGCCATCGAGGACGAGACACGGGCGCTGGACGAGCTGGTGGAGGGGATCAGCGGTGCCTGGCAGGGGCCGAAGGCGTCACCGCTCGACAACAGCTCCGGGGTGACCGGGCGGTCGCCCACGCCGGCGGAGCTGCTGGGCGTACCGGACGTGATGACGTTCGACCCGGTCGCTCACTGGGCGCGCCCACGGTCCACCGCCCAGGACCTGACCGCCGCGCTGGGGGTCTCGCTGACCGGCGAGGCCGTGCTGCTCGACTTGAAGGAGTCACGGCTGGGCGGCTCCGGGCCGCACGGGCTGCTCGTAGGCGCGGAGAACTCCGGAAAGTCCGAGCTGCTGCGCAGTCTGTGCCTCGGGCTGGCGATGTCGCACTCCTCCGAGCGGCTGAACTTCGTTCTGATGGACTTCTCCGGGGGGTCGACGTTCTTCAACCTGGACGTCCTTCCGCATGTGTCCGCGGTGGTCACGCATCTGGTCGACGAACTGGATCTGGTGGACCGGATGCGGGACGCGCTCACGGGCGAGATGCTGCGCCGCCAGGAGTTGCTGCGTGCCGCCGGAAACTACGCCAGGGCGAGCGACTACGAGAAGGCCCGCGCGGCCGGCGCGCAACTGGCTCCGCTCCCCACCCTGATCGTCGTGGTCGACGGTTTCGACGAACTGGTGTCGGTGCGACCAGATTCCCTCGACATGCTTCTGTCGATCTGCCGCCTCGGCCGGTCCCTGGGGGTCCATCTGCTGCTCGCCGCCCAGCGGGCGGACGAGAATCAACTGCGCGATATCGACACGCATCTGTCGTACCGCATCGCGATGCGGACCGCGACGGCCCAGGATTCCCGGCAGGTCCTCGGGGTGTCCGACGCCTACACGCTTCCCGCGCAACCGGGCGCCGGCTATCTCAAGACCGGGGCCGACACCATGACCCGTTTCCAGGGGGCGTACGCCTCCGGGTCCGACGGCGCTTCCGATTCGGAGCTGGAGGTGGTCGCCCACCGGATGACGGGCCTCGGCCCTCCCGCGCACCAGGTGTGGCTCCCTCCCCTGAACCTGCCGCCCACCCTCGATTCCCTGCTCGCCGGCATGACGCCGCTGCCGGACCGCGGACTCTACCCGCCCGACCGCCCAGCGGTGCGAGGTCGACTGGCTGCGCCGGTCGGCGTCATCGACAAACCCTTCGAGCAGCGCAGGGACGTGCTCTGGCAGGACTTCGGCGGCTCCGACGGCCATATGCTGATCACCGGTCGGCCGCAGTCCGGCAAATCCACCCTGGTGCGTACGCTGATGGCGTCGCTGGCGCTGCTCTACACACCGCAGGAGGTCCAGTTCTACGGGCTGGACTTCGGCGGCGGAGGCATGGCGGTGCTCGCGGGCCTGCCGCACACGGGTGTCATCGCATCCCGTCTCCAGCCCGACCTGGTGCGCCGCACCGTCTCCGAGGTGCTCAGCGCCCTGAACGAGCGTGAGGAGTTCTTTCGCAGCGAGGGCATCGACTCGATCGACACCTTCCGCCGGCGTCGCGCCGAGGACGAAACCAGTGCGGCGGCCCATCCGTGGGGGGACGTCTTCCTCGTCGTCGACGGCTGGGCCAGTTTCTGCGCCGAGTACGACGAGCTGGTCCCGGACGTGCACGAACTCGCCACGCGCGGTCTGAGCTACGGCTTCCACCTCGTCCTCACCGCATCCCGCGTGATCGAGGTCCGCACATCCCTGGCCGGACAGCTCGGCAACCGACTGGAACTGAGACTCGGCGAACCCGCCGACTCGGCCTTCGACCGGAAGGCGGCGGCGGATGTCCCGGAACGTATGCCGGGCCGTGGTCTGACCCCGGAGAGACTGCACTTCTACGCCGCCGTGCCACGTATCGACGCGGTCGAGGACGCCACCGGCCTGGCGGTGGCCACCGGCGCGCTGTGCACGGCCGTCGACGAGGCGTGGACGGGCCCGCGGGCGCCTGCCGTACGACTGCTGCCCGCCGTACTGCCTGCCGTCGAACTGCCCTCCGCACAGGCGGACTCGGCGCCGGGTGTGGCTTTCGCCGTCGAGGAGCGTCGGCTCCAGCCCGTACGGGTCGACTTCGCCGCCGACCCGTTCTTCCTCGTCTACGGCGACGGCGAGTCGGGCAAGACAAGTCTGCTGCGGCTGTTGGCCCATCAGCTGGCGGCGCGCTACACCCCCGACCAGGCACGTCTGGTGGTGGTGGACTATCGCCGGTCACTGCTGGGTTCGATGCCTGCGGCGCATCTGCTGGAGTACGTGGTCTCCGCCAGTCCCGCCGCCGACATCGCGTCCTGGCTCAAGGATCTGATGGAGCAGCGCCGGCCGCACGGCGGGGTCACCCCGGAGCAGCTGCGGAACGGGAGCTGGTGGTCGGGGCCGACCGTGTACGTCCTGGTGGATGACTACGACCTGGTCGCAGCGGCAGGGGGCAATCCCCTCGCCCCACTGTTGGATCTGCTGCCCACCGCCCGCGACACCGGTTTCCGGTTCATCGTCGCCAGCCGCTCCCGTGGCGCCAGCCGCCTGCAGTTCGAGCCTGTGTCACGGCGCATGACCGAGCTCGGCGCTCAAGGCGTCGTTCTCTCGGGAGAGGCGGCCGAGGGCAGACTGCTGGGTGACGTGAAACCGCGCCCCCTGCCCCCGGGCCGGGGGACCTTCGTCAGCCGGAAGGGCGGTGCGCGGCTCGTCCAGCTCGGCTGGCTGCCCGAGCCGTAGCCTCACTCCGGTACCGCCGTCCGGCCCGCCTCTGGTAGACCGCCACCAACCGGCGGGGACAGTTCCAGTCCACCATGGTGAGGGGCGGCTCTCTTGAAGGGCTGGCCTCGGTCCTGCGCGGTGGGCTAGTTTGTACGCCGATGACTACCGGGACGGCCTTGCGCCACACACGGATCGGTGACCCGGCGCTCCTCTGAGCGCCCGGGCCCTACGGGCCGGCGTCGGCCCGTTGCTGGATCGAAGAGCTGGCGCTGCTGCGCGGGCTCCGCCTCCTGTCGTGTTGATCACAGCTCGACACGTCAACCACGACAGGAGAACACATGTTCACCAAGACGCTGCACATTCCCACCGCGGACGGCCAGGCCGACGCTTTCGCCGCCTACCCCGACGGTGGTGAGCGGCACCCAGGGGTGCTGATGTACGCGGACGGCTTCGGCATTCGGCCCGTGCTGCGGGAGATCGCCCGCGAACTGGCCGGGCACGGGTACTACGTGCTCGTCCCCAACCTCTTCTACCGGCACGGCCCGGCACCGGTGATCGAACTTCCCGAGCACATCGGAGAAGAGGTCCGGCCTGCGGTCTTCGCCCAGCTGATGCCATTGATCGAGGCGCACACCGCCGAACATGTCCTGAGCGACGCCGACGCCTACCTGGGCTTCCTCGCCACCCAGCCCGAGGTCGGCGCCGGACCGGTCGCGGTGACCGGCTACTGCATAGGCGGCCTCCTGGCGATGCGCACCGCCGCGGCCCACCCCGGCCGAGTGGCCGCCCTCGCCGCCTTCCACGGCCCCGTGGGCGTCGACGGACCCGACCTCTTCTCCAAGCTCACCGCCCAGGTCCACTTCGGCCATGCCGAAGGCGACATGACACCCCAGGCACTCGGTGAGCTCAACGAGGCCTTGGACGCCGCGGGCGTCGGTTACACCTCCGAGATCTACCCCGGCACCGTCCACGGCTTCACCATGTCCGACACCGACGCCTTCAACCCCACCGCGCTGCAGCACCACTGGGACCGCCTGCTCCCCCTCCTCGACCGCACCCTGGCCAACAGCTGAGGCTCACTGTCCTATGCCGAGGGGGCGTTCGTGCAGCCGTTTCTGCCCCCTCGGGGTCGGCGCTGCCGGTCTGCCTGCGACGGCGGATCCTGGCCACGGTCAGGATCGCGGCGGCAGTCACGCTGACGGTGATGGCGAGTGCGGGGCCGCCAACAGCGATGGTGTGCTGGACGGAGGTGGCCGCGGCGTATCCGACGCCGGCTTCGGCGCCCGCCCACAGAGGTGCGGCGAGCAGGCTGTAGGGGGCTATGCGGCGGTAGGGCGTCCGGGTGGCACCTGCCAGGTGCGGGGCCAGGGTGCGTACGACGGGTACGAACCGGGTGAGGAAGACCGCCTGCCCGCCACGTCGTGCCATGAGGGCCTCGGCACGCCGCCAGTGCGGCGGCCGATGCGGCCGGTGCGCAGGCGGCTGCCCAGCAGGTGCCCGGTGCGGTGGCCGAGGGCGTCGCCGACCATGACCGCGCACGACGCGGTGGCGATGACCAGGACGAGGTCCAGCTCGCCGGTGCGGGCCAGCGCACCGGCGGTCAGCAGCAGGGTCAGGGTGGGGACGAACGCGCCGATCAGCAGTACGGACTCGGCGAGCACCGAGGCGGCCAGAATCGCGTAGGCGGTGGGCTCGGGAACCTGACCGATCCCAGTGGTCAGCGTGTTCACCGGCTCGCGCCGAGCGTGACGGTCGCCGGAACCGCCGGGGCCGCGGAGGTGGCCGGGTCGGCAGGCCGGTGCAGGTACCAGACCTTGGCCGGGGGAAGGTTGCCCCACACGCTCCAGCAGCCGGTGGCGTACCGGCGCTGGTAGCCCGCAAGGACGTCTTCGACGGCGCGGTGGCGGCGGGCTTCGGCGGGGGAAGCGGTCAGGGTGCGGGCGTAGCGGGTGCCGCGGTAGGCGAAGTAGGTGAGCGTGCCGCCGGGCTGCAGCAGTTCCAGGTACCGGCCCATGATCGTCTCGACCTGGGCGGGGGTGAAGTTGGTGAAGGGCAGGCCGGAGACGATCACGTCGTAGTGGCGGTCGGTGTCGAGGTCCTCGACGAAGGCCTGGTGGACCCGGATCCGGTCTCGCTCGCCGGTCAGGTGCGGGTGGGAGCGGACCAGGCCGCGCAGTCGGGCGGCGAAGCGGGGGTTGGCCTCGACAATGTCCAGCCGGCTGCCCAGGGAGAGCCGGGCGATGAGGGTGCGGGTGACCGAGCCGGTGCCCGCGCCGGCCTCCAGGACGTTCAAGGGGTGCGCGCCGTGTTCGTCCACCGGGTCGGTGAGCAGGCGGGCCAGCGCCTTGCTGCTGGGGGCGAGGGCGCCGGTGGTGCGCAGGTCGCGGGCTGCTTCGAGGAGGAACGTCCAGCCCTCGGCGTTGCGCTGCGCGAGGACACGATCATGTGAGGTGGTCCAGTCGTCCATGGCTTCGACGCTATGAAGCAGCCGTTCCCTGCGAATCCGCTCTTGTGTCCCGCCCTTCCCCTACGAAAGTAGGGGGTGCTGGTGGCTGATCGGCGGCTGGCGGGCAGGGCTCGGAAGCCTAGGGTGGCGAAGTGGACAAAAGTAGCGTGATGCGGTGGCCAGTGTGGGCCGATGTGGTTCTGGTCCTGCTGGTGACTGCCTCGTCGATGCGGGACGCCGCCATTTCATCCGGCCAGGGTCTGGGTGAGGCGTCGGTGGCCGCCGCGGCAGTCGCGGGCGGTTCGCTGGCCGGGCGGCGGCGCCGGCCCTTGGCGGTGACCGCTGTGACGGTGGCGGCGGCAGGGCTGTGGGGCACGGTGCTGCCGCTGCTGGTCGCCCTGTTCCATCTCGCCTCGCGTGGCCGGACCTGGCTGGCCGTCACCGGCGCCGGTATCGCGCTGGTCGTGAACGCGCTGGTGCATCCGGCGCTGAGCTTGCTGGCGCCCCGCTCCTACGGACCTGCCCTTCTGCTGGCGCTGGCGGTGACCCTTGGGCTGTGGGCGGGAAGCCGCCGCCGTCTGGTGGAGGCCCTGGCCGGGCAGGTCGAGCACTTGCGCATCGAGCGGGAACTGCGCGAGCAGGCGGTCCGCGCCGCCGAGCGGTCCACGATCGCCGCCGAGATGCACGACGTGCTCGCCCACCGCCTCAGCCTGATCGCCCTGCACACCGGCGTCCTGGCCACGCGAAAAGATCCCTTGCCGGCCCAGGTCACCGAACGTCTCACCCTGCTGCGCACCGCCTCCACCGACGCCCTGACCGACCTGCGCGACGTCCTGGGCGCCCTGCGCAGCACCCCCAGCCCCTCCGTCGACCGGCGCGTCCCGGTCCTGCGCGATGTCGAGGAGGTGATCGACCAGGCGCGGGCCGCCGGGCAGCACATCGAAACCGTCGTCGAGGGCGATCCGGAGCAGGCTCCCGCGGCGCACCGGCTCGCCGTCTTCCGACTGGTGCAGGAAGCCCTGACCAACGCCCGCAAGCACGCCCCCGACGCGCCGGTCCGGATCCGTATCGACTACGGCCCGCCCGCCACGCTCATCGAGGTCACCAATCCCCCCGGCGTACCCAGCGCTCCGACGGTGCTCTCCGGGTTCGGCCTGGTGGGCTTGCGCGAACGCGTCGAGGCACTCGGCGGCCACCTGAACGCCGGCCCGGGCGGCGCCGGGACCTGGCGACTGGCCGCCCGCATCCCCCACCCCGCCACCGAACAGAACGGCTCCCGCACGTGATCCGCGCCATGGTCGTCGACGACGACGCCCTCGTACGCCTCGGACTGACCGATCTCCTCGACAACGACGACGAGATCGAAGTCGTCGCCCAGGCCGCTGACGGACTGGCCGCGATCGAGCAGGCCACCGCCCACCGCGTCGACGTCGCCCTGGTCGACGTCCGCATGCCCCGCATGGACGGCATCACCGCCATCTCGCGGCTGCGCGCCCTGCCCCATCCGCCGAAGGTCATCACGCTGACCACGTTCGACCTCGACGAATACGTCTACAACGCCCTCGCCGCTGGAGCCGACGGGTTCCTGCTCAAGGACACCGAACCCACCGAGATCCTGCGCGCCGTCCACCTCGTCGCCGCAGGCTCCGCCATGCTCCACCCCAGCGCCGCCCGCCGCCTCATCGACCGCTACCACCACACCAGCCGCCCAGAGGCCGCCACCGCACGAGAGCGCGTCCAACGCCTCACTCCCCGCGAGAGGGAGGTCCTGGCCCTGCTCGCCGAGGGCGACACCAACGCCGACATCGCCCACACGCTCGGAATGCGCGAAAGCACCGTCAAAGCACACGTCAGCCGCATCCTGACCGCCCTGAACGTCACCAACCGAGTACAGGCCGCACTGCTGGCCCGGGACGCCGGCCCCACACGCTGACCCACCCGGCACTCAGCTCACCCGACCGGCCACAGACGACACCGCGATTCGCCGCTACCCCAACACCGGCTCGCCCAAGGTGGGGCACGCCGGTGGACGGAGTCCGGTCCGGCGCCCGGCCGGCGTGAGGTCCGCTGCCCGGGCGGGGGGGCCGGGCGGGGGGTGCCACTCCGCAGACCCGGCGATAGCGTTGTGCCCCCGAACGCCGATCTCCGACTGACGGGAGGCGCAGTGGAGGCAGGGACGGATGGCCGGGTGATCCGTAAGTACCGGCTTCGAGCGGCGCCGTTGGTGTTCATCACTTTCACTCTCGGGTTGCCCGGCATCCCGTTGGCGCGACTGATCGTGCCGGAGGACGACCTGCCCGTGACTCTCAAGGTGAGCATGCTCGTACTGCTGAGCACGGTGTATCTCGGCATCATCTGGTTCTGGCGGGCGGCCACCTTCGTCTACCGGGACCACGTCGCAGTACGGCAGTTGTTCCGGACCCGCAGGACGGTGTGGTCCGACGTGTTGAGCATCGAGAGCGAGGGAAATCCGGCTTCGCCCAGGACGATGCTGCTCGATCGGGAGGGACGACTGTTCGCACTGCCAGGGGGCGTGGGGGCACAACCCGACGAGGTACGAGCCATCGAAGACCGATGGGCGCGGTCCCGTGGCGAGGGCTGGACGCCCCCGGCCGACGCCTTCGTACTGGCGGCTCGGCACCGCGCTTCGGCGCGTGAATCCGCGCTTGTGTGGGCCATTCTCCTGGCCGGGGGCTCGTTTCTCGTGGTGCTGGTGGCCGGGGTGGCCCTGAACTTCAGGTCGGAGTGGGAGGGTGACGAGATCCCCTGGTTGTTCCAGGCGGTCGGCTTCGTGCCGGTCGTGGTGTTCGTCGCCGTCCAACAGGTCGCTGGCCGCCTCCTCCGCCGTCGCATACGGCGTACATTCCCTGACCCGGTATGAGCGCCTCGTCGGTCATGGCGGGGCGGCGTGGATCACCAGCCGGCCGCAGGTGTGCTCAACCGCCCACCACTTCGAGGTCTCAGGTCTCACCGCCGGTCGGTGACGTAGAACTCCATCCACTCGACTCCTGCGACGCTGAAGCGGGAACCGGTGTTCACGGAAGCGACCCCGCTGAACTCACCATCTGTCCCTGGGGCTCCAAGAGTCCAGGGCGTCGCGATCCGCCATGCGCTCTGCAGGACGCTGAGGAGTGCTGCGTCCGAGCTGACCGACTCAAGTGGTGAAATGAGTCGCAACTCGGCAAGCTCGGGGTACTTCCAGTACCGCTCGTAAGTCTCGATCCGCAGGGCCCTGTCCAGCCGGTCCGCAAGTCGGCCGGCCACGCGCTCGGCCCCGCGACGGTCATGGGTGTGCACGTGGCAACGCCACCGGATCGTTTCGAACATGCCCAGACCATAGGCGCACCGCGCTTCGTCACAACACTGCCCCCGGGCATCGTCGAAGACGATCATCGCTGCGAAGTGATGTGGGGTGGGTTTCGCAGTCGCCGGCGAGGCGGGCGGGTGTCGGATGCCGACCCTACGGGTACCTGTGAGCGGCGGCACGCCGGTGACGGCCCCGCATCCGCACCTTGATGCAGTGGGAGAGGGAATGGGACTTCGTGAGTCGGCCCGGGTCATGGCTGCCCGGTGCTCCGCCGAGGTACTGTGCGGCCGCTACCGACTCGACGGCCTCATCGGTTCGGGCGGTGCCGCGGACGTCCACCGGGGTTTCGATCTGCGGTTGAGGCGGCCGGTGGCGGTCAAGGTGTTCCGGCCCGACACCGGCTTCGACGTGGAAGAGGTCTCGAACGACGAAGCGGTGATCCTGGCAGGGCTGGATCACCCCGGTCTCGTCACCGCATACGACGCCGGACAGCACAACGGCCGTGGCTTCCTGGTCATGCAACTGATCGAGGGTGAAACGCTGAAGAAGCGCATCGCCCAGGCCCCACTGTCACCCGCGGCGACGGCCGCGGTCGGCGTCGGCGTCGCGCACGCGCTGGCCCACGCACACGAAGCCGGAATCGTGCACCGAGACGTCAAACCGTCCAATATTCTCCTTGACGCCTCGCACGGCACATACCTCACGGATTTCGGTATCTCCCGCCGATTGGACGCCACCACCCGCACCGCCACCGGGAACCTCATCGGCACCGCCGCCTACCTCTCCCCCGAACAAGTTCTCGGCGGTCCCGTCGGCCGGGCCGCCGACGTGTACGCCCTCGGCCTCGTCCTCCTCGAATGCCTCACGGGCAGGCTCGAGTACGACGGAGGCCCGCTCGAAGCCGCGATCGCGCGACTCCACCGCCCACCGGCCCTGCCCGACTGCCTGCCGGAGCAATGTGCGGACCTCCTTCGGGACATGACAGCCCTGGAGGCGCGGAACCGCCCGACGGCCCGTGACTGCGCCCGCACCCTGACGGAATACGCCGACACTGCCCGACTCGGGCTCGACCCGTCGGCGCCCGTCGTGAGCCTCGTCCCGCGCGACGTGACATCGCGACCTGTCGACCACACGCGTCCGAATCCGCCGGCGGTCGGGCTTCGCCCCGCTCACCACGCCACACGCCCGCGAAAGCGCACCCTCCTCGCGGGCGCGACCGTCACTCTTACCGCCGTCATGGCAACCGCCTTCAGCGTCACCGACGATTCAGCATCACCGAGAGACGACCGAAGCGCGACCAAGGTCACCGATGCCTCCAATGAGGAGACGGCTCCTCCTCTCACCGCGCAGCAGAAGGAGGCGGCCGCGCCGTCTGCCGAAGCAGCACCGTCCACTGCCCGCGGCGCCTCCGTCGGTGCACTCCCCGCTGATGGCACCGGGCGACGCGCCCCCTCCACCGCCCACGGCGCGGAACGTCCCTCCGGCATCGGCATGACCACGCACGACGCCGGAACGCCGACGGCGCGAACCACACCGAGCTCCACGGAGAAGTCTCCCGCCGCAACGCGGAACGGCACGACAGATGAAGCCCCGAACCACCCACCAGGTCAAGCGAAGAAGACGGAGAGTACCGGCGGCAAGGGACCGCACGGCCATGCCAAGCCGCCGGCCGCCGCGGAACGCTGAAGTCAGGAGAGGGGAGGCGAGGTTCTGAGGTGGGCCGGCCTACGTGAGATGGGCCGACTGCCCGAGCGCTGGCTGCCCCGTAACCAGCGGCGCACTGTGGACTCCTCTCGGCGACCTGCACGGGGGTGAAACGGGCGGGCCGACCGGAGCGCTTACGGCCGGCCAGGGCAGGCAAGCCGCCGTGGGCGAACCGGCCCCGCCATGTCCGCCCCTTATCCACGTGCAGGCGAGTATCGGCCGCGGTACGGGCGTTGGAACGCCCCCGGGCCGCGTGCAGCACGATTTGTTCTTACTCGAAGAACTTGAGGCTCCAGCCCGTGTCGCTCGGCGCGCCGGGAACGTTGGCGCGGCTGTAGGTGGTGTTGCCCCACCAGGCGAACGTGCCCGTGTACCAGTACCGGTTCTCCCACGCGTAGGGCGTGCCCTTCGGCACCGCGTGGAACATGGAGGGGAACGACGGGCCCGCGGGCGGGCTGGTGTTGATGTCGCCGTCCAGGAGCACGAAGGTGTGGTGGCCGGGTCCGTCGACATGGAGCGTGGGGTCCCAGCCGGGCATCATCGTCGCGCGGTGAGAGCCGAACAGGCAGCCGTTGGACTTGTACCAGTCCCACACGTACGTCGGATCGCCGCCGGCCCGTAGCCTGAGATCGGCGATGCAGTACTGGTCACTCCAGCTGCCGTTGGCGGAGTACGTGATGTGCAGCTGCCCGTTCGGGTCCTTGATGGGCTCGGGTCCCTCGTTGATGAAGGGGTTGCCGACCACCCTCTCCCACGGCTCGCGCGGCTGCGAGATGACGTGCCGGGGGCCGGTCGGTGTGGTCGGGCTGCTCATCCGGACGATGTAGAGGTTCTGTTCGACGTTGGTGTCACCCGCCCAGCCGGACCAGACGAACCAGCGCTGCCCGTTGAAGGTGAACAAAGTCCCGTCGATGGCCCACTTGTCGTCGGGCAGCGCCAGCTTCGTCTCGGCGGTGTAGCCGCTGTCCGGAGAGTTCGAGCTGATGACGTACATCCGGTGGGCGGCTCCACGGCCGGCCGCGAAGTAGATGTAGTAGCGGCCGCCGTCCCGCACGACCTCCGGGGCCCACACCTCACCGAGGCCGCGGGTGTCCGACCAGACCTGACGGGCCGGTGCCGCGGCGAGGCCGGCCGTGGACGGGGCCTGCCGCACGGCGATGCCCCCACCGGTCGACTGCACCGCCACGTAGGTGCCACCTACGCGCAGCACGCTCGGATCCGCGGCGCGCAGGCCGGTCTGGTCCGCCCGAGCGGGTTCCGCGGACGACAGTGACATCACGGCGGCGAGCGCGACGGACAGTACGCACGCGGCGGCGCCGGAAAGACAGCGAGCAAGCTTCATGGTCCTGTTCCATGGTCGTCCTCCGTTTCGTCGCCGCGCCGACGACCGCACCGGGGTGGGGGCGGCATTCGGCCGGCCTCGCTCAGGAGGGAACTTGCAGGGGCTTCCCGGGCCTCGATCCCGGGGGCTCACGTGCTGGAATTTACATCGATGAAACAGCGCTTTTCCAGCATTGCGACGAGTCAGGAACATGTCAATAAGGGCGTGAAGGGCGATGCCGGCGGCGACCCGGGCCAACGCCAGAGTCGTGGGCACGAATCGGGGCCGGAAACTGTTCCACGAACCTGTGCTGGGTCAGCAGGTCCACGGCTCGGAAGGCCTTGACCTGAAGTGCGATCGAGCTTCTAGCGTGGCGTCCATTGATCATCTGACGATGGGAGAAGGCGCTGATGATTCTCGTGACGGGAGCGACCGGGAACATAGGCCGCGCTCTGCTGAAGGAGCTGGACGCATGCGGGGCCGGGCCGCTGAGGGGTCTTACCCGCGACGCTCGACGGGCCTCATTCCCCGAGGGAGTCGAGACCGTTGAGGGCGACTTCGCTGAGACAGCCTCATTGAAGCCTGCGCTGGACGGGGTGCGCTCGCTGTTTCTCGTGTCGCGGATGGGCTCAGATGCCGACCTCCTCGATGCCGCCCGGCAGGCAGGTGTGGAGCACGTGGTGCTGGTGTCGTCCATCACCGTCCAGACCCATCCGCACCTGGGCCCCGCCGGCGAGAACCTGGCCGTCGAACGGCTGGTCAAGGACAGCGGCATGGCATGGACGATCTTGCGGCCTACGCAGTTCGCCTCGAACGCCCTGTGGTGGGCGGATACGATCCGCGAGCGCCGGACGGTCCGGGTGCCGTATGCGGACGTCGGGCTCCCCACGATCCACCCCGCGGACATTGCCTCGGTGGCGCGGGTGGCACTGACCGAGTCCGGTCACCAAGGCCGGACGTATGCCCTGACCGGTCCGGAACGGGTGACGGCCCGACAGCAGGTGGCGGCCATCGCGGCAGTACTGGGGCGGGAGGTGCCTCTCACCGGCACAAGCCGCGAGGAGGCCCACCGTCACCTGGCCGCGTTCTTGGGAGACGAGGCCGCGGACGCGGTGCTCGATGTGACGGGCGGGGACGTCAACGACGAGCTGCTGAAGGTGCGCGACACGGTTTCGCAGGTCACCGGCTTCCCGGCCAGGACCTTCCATCAGTGGGTTTCGGAGAATGCCGCCGCCTTCCGATGAGCCGCGAGCGTCCCGGCGGTCTGTCGGCCCCGTCGTCAGCCCCCGCTGAACCGCCTGGCGATGGCCTCCAGCAGTTCTTCCAGTGCCGCCTCGCGGGTCCGGCTCTTCGGTCGGGCCAGCCCTACCCGGCTCGGCGAGACGCCGTGGACCGGGCGGAACACCACGTCCGGGTGGGAGTGGAAACGGGCCGCCGACGCCGGGGCCAGCGCTACGCAGCCGGCCGCCACCGCTCCGAGCCACTCGTCTGGCCGACTGGTGACGGCGCCGACCCGGACAGGGTGCCCTTTCCGCTCCTCCTCCGCCAGCCAGTGCTCCCTCCAGGCCCCGGTCCCGGCTCCGGCCGCGACGAAGGGCTCGTCCCACAGCTCCCGGAACTCCACCGTCCCGCTGTTCGCCAGGGGATGTCGAGCCGGCAGCAGCACTCCGCGCTCCTCGACGAACAACTCCCGCACGTCCAGCGCTTCCTGTCCCGGAAACGGCAGACGCACCACTGCCGCATGCACTTCGCCCCGGGCGAGGCCGGCACTCGGGTCCGACCAGTCGAACTGACGCAGTTCCACCCGCCACTCCGGCTGCACCTGGCGGAACCCGGCGATGGCCTCGTGGACCGCGCCCACGGCGCCCGCGTCCAGGAAGCCCAGGCGCAGCACCCGCGCCGCCCGGCCGGTTGCCCGTACGGCCTCGTCCCAGCCGTCCAGCAGTGCGGGCACCCGCGCGGCGAGTTCTCGACCGGCCTCGGTCAGCGCCATCCCGGACCGCGAACGCGTGAAGAGCGGTATCCCGAGATCCTCCTCCAAGCGCTGGATCTGCTTGGTCAGCGCGGGCTGCGAGACGAACAGCCTCTGCGCCGCCCCGGTCAGGCTGCCCTCCTCCGCCACGGCGGCGAAGTACCGAAGCAGGCGAGTGTGCACGTCCATGCCACCAGGTTATAGAAGCAGGTATTGGACGGCACTGCGGTGCCCGCGAATGCTGAAGGCATGACCGGTACCCAGCTCGCTTTCCTCGTCGTCACCTCGTTCACCGCGGCCGTCAACGTCGCTGTCGCCGTAGCCGACCTCGCCGGGGCGCGCTTCGTGCTGGCCAACTCGGCGCAGGTGGGTGTGCCCCGGTCCTGGCTGCCCCGGCTGGCCGCCCTCAAGCTGGCTGGTGCGGCGGGCCTCCTCCTCGGTCTCTGCGACGCGGCACTGCGCCCCGTCGGTGCCGCCGCGGCCTGCGGTCTCGTCCTGCTCTACCTGGGCGCGCTCGCCTTCCATGTGCGCGCCCGAGTGCTCTACAACCTTGCGTTTCCCGGTTTCTACTGCGCCACCGCCGCCGCCTCCTTGGCCTTGGCCGTGTCCTCCTGACGGCGGCACCTCCTCGCCTCCCAGGACACCGTCGCCCCTCGGCCCAGGGGCCGCCCCGGGCGTGTCGCCTGCGGGGTTCGCGCAACCTTCCCTGGCTGTTCTCCCTTCCCACTGGTCCGGGCGGGTCGATCCTGCCACTCTCTGACCGCTGGACGTGCGCCCGCGCGCCCAACTCCCGAGTGGCGGAGACCTTGTGACGAACACACTCCTGTCGTACGAGAGCGAGAACGCCCCGCCCCGGGGCCGGACGCTCAGACGAACTCTCCTACCGGCGCTCGCGCTCACCGCCCTGGCCGTCGGTGTCATGCCCCCGTCGCCGGCCGGAGCCGACCCCGCCCCGGCGGCCGCCAGCCCGGGCCCGACGAAGGCCGCCCCGGCGGGCACGGACGGGCTGGACGTGACCCGGGAGACCCGCCCGGTCGCCCCCGGCGCCCGGCTCACCTCGTTCTCCCGCCTGGAGCGGGACAAGTGGCTCCGCGCCGACGCCCTGAGCGTGGACCTCACCAAGGGGACGAAGGTCGACTACCTCGACAGCGGCAGGACGTCCAAGCCGCAGACCGTCAGCGAGATGGCGAAGCGGCACGATCCGGGCGCGGGACGGCGTACCGTCGCCGCGATCAACGCGGACTTCTTCGACATCAACGCCACCGGCGCGGCGCTGGGCCCCGGTGTGCGGGACGGCAGGCCGACGCACTCCGCCGAGCCCGGCGTCACGGATGCCGTCGGCATCGGTCCTCAGGCCGCCGGCCGCGTCCTGGACCTGTACTTCGACGGCACCCTGACCCTCCCCGGCGGCACCGAGCCGCTGCGCGCCTACAACGCGGCGAACGTCCCCGCCGACGGCATCGGCGCGTACAACACCCAGTGGGGCGAGGCCGACAGGGCACTCACCGTCGACGGCGACCCGCGGGTCACCGAGGTCAGCGTCCGGGACGGCCAGGTCGTCGGCGTCACCGGCACGGCCGGCAAGGGTCCCATCGCCGAGGGCACCACCGTCCTGGTGGGCCGCGGCGCCGGCGCGCGGACCCTCGCCGCGCTGCGGACCGGTGACCCGGTGTCCGTGGAGTACCGGGTGAAGACGGACGACGGAAGTCCCGTCCCGCGTACGGCCGTCGGCGGCCGGGGCGTGCTGGTCCTCGACGGGAGGCCGCAGAACTTCGAGGGCCAGGGCAACAACGCCGCCGCACCCCGCACCGCCGTCGGCTTCTCCGCGGACGGTTCCACGATGCACGTGATGAGCGTCGACGGACGCCAGGCGGCATCCGGTGGCGTGACGCTGACCGAGCTGGCCCGCATGATGGCCGAAGTGGGCGCCCACTCCGCGCTCAACCTGGACGGCGGCGGCTCGTCCACGCTCCTCGCCCGCGAGGCCGGGTCGGACGACTTGCTGCTGGAGAACGCGCCGAGCGACGGCTCCGAGCGCCAGGTGCCCAACGGCCTGGCCCTGACCGCCCCCGACGGCAGCGGCGCACTGCGCGGCTTCCACGTCGAGACGGCCATGGACCCCGAGCAGGCCCCCACCGCCGACAACACCCCCGGCGGCCACCCGGAGCGCGTCTTCGTCGGCCTGTCACGGCGGCTGACGGCGGCCGGCTTCGACGAGACGTACGGCCCGGCCGAAGGCGAGGCGCGCTGGCGCACGGAGAACGACCGCGTGCGGAAGGCCGAGGGAGGCGAGGGCCGCGGCAACCGCGTCGGCAAGGTAGACGGCGACGGCGTCTTCCACGCCCGGCGCGCCGGCACCACCACCGTGACCGCCCGCGACGACAAGGCCGAGGGTTCCCTCGAGCTGACCGTCGTCGGCCCGCTGGACCGCGTACGGCCCACCACCGAGCGCGTCGCCCTGCCCGACGCCGTCGCGACGGGCCGGATCGGCTTCGTCGGTCACACGGCGGACGGCACGAGCGCGCCGATCGACCCCGACGACGTGGAACTCGACTACGACCGCGCGCTGTTCACGCTCACCGCCGACCGGACGACGGGTGCGTTCACCGCACGGGCCGCGCGGCCGGACGCGTCCGGCGTCGTCACCGCCACGGTCGGCGGGCGCACCACCCGCTTCGCGGTGACCGTCGGCTCGCGGCAGCAGCGGGTCGCCGACTTCACGGACGGCGCGACCTGGAAGTTCTCCCACGCACGAGCGGCGGGATCGCTCACTCCCGTCCCGGACGGCAAGGAGGGCGCCGGGCTGCGCATGCGGTACGACTTCGGACTGTCCACCGCCACCCGCGCCGCGTACGCGACCCCCGCCGCCGACATACGGGTGCCCGGGCAGCCGTCGAGCTTCAGCATGTGGATCAAGGGCGACGGCAACGGCGCCTGGCCCTCCCTCCAGGTGACCGACGCCGTCGGTACGTCGCACACGCTGCGCGCCGCGCACGTCGACTGGAGGGACTGGCGCCAGGTCACCTTCGCGGTGCCGCAGGGCATCTCCTACCCGCTGTCGGTCCGCCGCTTCTACCTGGCCGAGACCCGGCCTCCGTTCCAGTACACCGGTGATGTCGTGCTGGACGAGCTGGTCGCACAGGTGCCACCGGAGGTCGGCCTGCCCCCGGAGCCGACGGTCGAGGATCCGCTGATCTCCACCGCGGCCGACGCCCAGGGCCGCGACTGGCGTTTCGCCGTCGTCTCCGACGCGCAGTTCGTCGCACGGCAGCCGGACAGTGCCGTGGTCCGGCAGACACGCCGGACACTGAGGGAGATCGAGGCCGCCGGCCCCGACTTCGTCGTGATCCCCGGCGACTGGGTCGACGAGGGCTCGCCTCAGGACCTGGCCTTCGCGCGCCGCGTCCTGGAGGAGGAACTCGGCGACACACCCTGGTACTACGTGCCGGGCAACCACGAGGTGATGGGCGGGAAGATCGACAACTTCGTGGCCGAGTTCGGCCCCGCCCAGCTCACCTTCGACCACGAGGGCACCCGTTTCATCACGCTGGACACCTCCTCGCTCACCTTGCGCGGCGGTGGCTACGACCAGATCCGGGAGCTGCGGACCCAGCTCGACGCCGCGGCGCGGGACCCGGAGATCGGCTCGGTCGTCGTCGTGCAGCACGTGCCGCCGCGTGATCCCTCACCGCAGAAGGCCAGCCAGCTCACCGACCGCCTGGAGGCGGACCTGCTGGAGGACTGGCTCGCCGGATTCCAGCACGACAGCGGCAAGGGCGCCGTGATGATCAACAGCCACGTCGGGGCGTTCCACGCCTCGCGGGTGGACGGGGTCCCGTACCTGATCAACGGCAACACCGGAAAGACTCCGTCCGCCGATGCGGACCGGGGCGGCTTCACCGGCTGGACCCTGATCGGCGTGGACCGCGGCGTGCCGCGCGACGGTGACTGGATCTCGGCCCAGACCCGGGCGCACGTGGACGCTCTCACCCTCGACGCACCCGTTTCGCTGCGCGTCGGGGCCGAGGCCGACGTGAAGGCGACCGTCCGGCAGGGTGAGACCCGTGCGGTGCCCGTCGCCTGGCCGCTGAGCGCGGACTGGTCCGGTTCGAAGGGCCTGTGCGTGCAGGACGGCCCGTCGAAGCGGCCGGACCGCCGCTGCCTGGCCACCCTCGACACCGAGGACGGCAGCATCGACGCGCACCGGCCGGGTCGCGTCACCGTGGCCGTCACGGTGAACGGGGAGCGTGCGGAGCGCGCGATCGAACTCACCCGCTGACGCCGCATCTCGACGTACGACGCCTCCGACCGTTGTCCCGGCCGGAGGCGTCGTCACACACGTCGCGCCGGTCCCGTCGTCCTTCTGGGTCTCGGCCGGTCGTCACGGCTGGGGCCGTTCCGCGTCGGCGGACGAAAGCACGGCCAGGGCGGCGGAGAGGGCAGCTGCGTAGGCGCGGACCGCCTGGGCGGCCGGCTGGCGGCGGAAGCGGAGTCCAACCCGTCGCGGCACAGCACCAGGTCAGGGCTGTGCCGGGCGCGGGCTCCCGCTACTCCGGTTCGCGAACGACGAAATCCACGTTCCCGTCCTCGTCGACCGAGACGGAGCTGTTCTCCCACCAGAAGCGCCAGCCCTTCTCGTCAACGCACTCGTGGACCCGCATCTGGCACTGGTAGCGGGTGGGCTTCCCGACCCCCTCGACGGGGATGAGTTCGGGCATCCGATCGCACCGCCGGGCGCTCAGCTCGTCGTAGTTCCATCCGGCCGACTGGTACACCTTGCGTGCCGTCAACACCCCGGTAACCGGCTTGACCTGGTACTCGGCGGTGGTCCACAGGCCCCCGTCGATCCTGGTGAACCGGACCTCCCACACCACGTCGAGCCCTTCGTACGTCACCGTGCAGCGCTGGGACCTCTCCTCGCCCCGGGCGGGGACGGCTGTCTCGCACCTGCCGGGACGGACGTCGCCGACGGCCCCGGCCATGCGCACCGTGTCGTACATCAGACCGCGCATCACCTTGTCCGTCAGGGAGGGGCGCGGTTCCTCCGGGGGCAGGGCGGCGTCGATCTGCTCGCCGGTGAGGTCTCCCGGGGGGTCGTTGCGCGGCGCGATCTCCACCGGCAGCCGCGTCCCCTCGACGGCGGGTGAGGCGGGTCTGTTCTCCGCGGCGCAGACGGACGGCGGCTCCGAGCAGCCTCCGACCAGCAGTGCGACGGCGCAGGCGGTGAACACCCCGACGGCAGGTCTCATGCAGCCTGGGTACCACGACGCCGCCCACGGGGTAAGGGGCCTTCGGTTCCGACGATCGGCTGTGCCGGTCGGGGGACGTTCCGTACGCCGGGACACGCTCAGGGCTTCTCGCCGTGCGCGTACGGGCCGAGGAGTCCCCGGAACGCGGCGTCGCCAGGGGGTTGCAACTCCTGGGTGTCCGCGCCGCGTTCGACGAACGGTGTGCACGTGACAGAGGTGCGGCCGGAGATGCGGTGGGTGCCGAGCGTACGGCCGGTACGGGCCTCCAGAACCCGCACCTCGTACCGGCCCTCGTAGTGGGAGATCTCCCGGCTCGCTTCGGCGGGCAAGTGGTACCGGCACACCTTGAGGAGCTTGCCCAGCCCTTCGTACCGGGCGCAGGCGACCAGTTGTACCCGCTCGGGCAGCGGCGTGAACGGGTCGGCGCGGTCGTAGCCGCCACTGCCCTCGAACTGGTGCAGCAACCCGTTGACATGGACGACCAGAGGGCGGGGCCCCGAGGCCGACACACGTGCCGCCCGGGGGACCGGACGGCTCCCGCCCTCCTGGCACAGGCCAGCGAACGAGAAAAGGTCGAGGCGCGTCTCCGCCTGGCTCTCCGGCGCCGGGACCGTCGGCGTGACGGGCCGTCCGGAGGACCCCGGGTCGACGGAGAAGGCCGGCGTCGCGGCGTCCGCGTCGGTGTCGCCGTCGCCGCCCGAAGGCCGTCCCAACCACCCGATCAGGACCGCGACCACCGTCAGGACCACCACCCCGGCCCCGTAGTGCACCCGTCGAGACACCGTGCTGGCCCCCTTCCGGCGTCATCGCCCGCCGCTCCCCCTCCCCCGGTGTGCCCCGGGCGGCGGAGGCGGTGGGACCACTGTAGCCGGGCCCGGCGGACGCCCATCAGCCCCGGCGCCTGGGTCCGGAAGGCAGGCCGATCGGCGGTGCCTTGTGGGGAGTCAGGTGGTCTGCGTCTCCCACTGCTGGGAATCGACACCGTTGCGGGCCACCAGGCAGAGCGCCGGTGACCCGCGTTCTGCCGCATGGCGGAGAGCCGGCACCCGCGCTTGTGCCGGCCGCCGGATGGGTCAACGGCGGATGCGGAGGGTGGCGGCACCATCGGTCAGCCACGTCACCGGTGGGCGGCTCCGGCTCGGAGTCGGCGGCGCCTGCGGCGGAGGACAGCGGCCAAGTAGACGATGAGACTCACTGCGGGAAAGATGCCGACGAGTACGTAGGCCAGGAGATCCGGCGAGAGGCCGTCCAGTACGTCGGTGTTGAGGCCCACGACGAGGAACAGCCCCAGGGCGAAGAAGGCCGAGCAGCCTCCCGCGAAGGTGGCGATGGTGCCCGGCGTCAACGCGTAGCCCTCAGTCTTGGCCGTGACGGCGTCCATCCTGGCGGTGACCTCCGGAACAGGTGCCCAACTCGGACCTCGCTGCCTCATCCAGATCTCGCGCAGTGCGCCCAACTCGGCATCGAGAAGGCGCACTTCACGCTCATTGAGGTGGGGCAGCCAGAGCCTGCGGCCGTCGCGGTCGTAGAGGGCCACGACTCTCTGCGGCAGGTTGTGCTGAGCCGCGCCCGGAACGCGTTCGATCCGTATCCCCTGCACGTCCTTCCAGGCCACTCGTCTGGTCGCGAACGCCGTGCGGATCAGGAGGTGGTCCTGGTGGACGATCGTCACCGCCCGCCGCACCGCGGCGGTCGTCCAGACGGCCAGAAGTGTGAGTACCGCGATCACGAGGACGGTGAGCCACAAAGGCGCCTCGATGTCCAGCACGACCGACAACGCTACCGCTATCAGCAACGTGGCCGCGGGAACGAGGAATTCGAGAGCGAACCCGCTCTTCATGCCGTACCGCCGCGGACTCGGTTCGTCGGTCATCGGCTGCTCCCGCCCTTTCGCCGCCCCGCATGCCCGCTG
The DNA here is from genome assembly GCF_044142145.1 of Streptomyces sp. BK79. Classification (NCBI taxonomy): domain Bacteria; kingdom Bacillati; phylum Actinomycetota; class Actinomycetes; order Kitasatosporales; family Streptomycetaceae; genus Streptomyces; species Streptomyces sp. BK79. Next base: position 279,444 of record NZ_JBHVOC010000005.1, on the reverse strand, counting down.
CCTCGAACGGGAACGGGCGATGTGGTGTTCGCGAAGCGCTCAGCTTACGGACGGAAATCACACATTCCAACGGTCCGAGAGCCGCGGCACCATGGGCTGCGGCGACGCCTGCCTGATCGTCTCCGGCCGCCGCTGCCCGCGAGAGCTACAGGCCCACGTCGCGGCTGCCGATGTCCTCCAAGGTCTCCCGTCGGACCAGGAGGCGGGCGTGTCCGTCGCGTACGGCGGTCAGGGGTGGACGGCCGACGAGGTTGTAGCCGGAGGCCATGGACAGGTGGTACGCGCCGGCCACGGGTACGGCGAGCAGGTCACCGGGGTGCACGTCGCCGGGGAGGTCCACGTCGGACGCCAGGACGTCGCCCGCCTCGCAGTGCCGGCCCACCACGGTCACCCGGGCCGGGCCCGCGGCGCTGCGTCGGCCGACGAGGCGGGGTGCGTAGCGGACGCCGTACAGGGCGGGGCGCGGATTGTCGCTCATGCCACCGTCCACGGCCACGAAGACGTGATCGCCCGTGTGCTTGACGGCCAGGACGCGGTACAGGGCGACTCCCGCCGGACCTGCGACGGCCCGCCCCGGCTCGATGACCAGGCGTGGGCGCGGCAGCCCGGCGGCGGCGCACGCGTCGGCCAGTTCCCCGCGGATCCCGCGGGCCAGTGCCGTCAGGTCGAGGGCCGGTTCGCCAGGGCGGTAGGCGATGCCGTGTCCGCCGCCCAGGTCGAGTTCGCGCAGGACCAGGCCGTGTTGTTCGTACAGCCTCGTCATCAGGCCGACCATGCGCCTTACGGCGACGAGGTACGGTTCGACGCCGGTGATCTGGGAGCCCAGGTGGCAGTGCAGGCCGGTCAGCTCCAGCTGGGGCTGGTCGAGGATGCGGGTGACGGCGTGCTGGGCGTACCCGTCGGCGATCGACAGGCCGAACTTCTGGTCGTCCGTGCCGGTGCGGACCTTCTGGTGTCCGCCGGCGCTGATGCCGGGCACCACGCGGACCATCACCTTCTGGTGCCCGTCGGGGCCCACGGCAGCGGCCAGCCGCGCGATTTCCGAGGGACTGTCGATGACGACACGCCCCACGCCCAGGCGCAGGGCGGTGTCGAGGTCGTGCGGGGACTTGGCGTTGCCGTGCAGCACGATCCGGTCGGGCGGGAAGCCGGTGGTGACGGCGAGTTCCAGTTCGCCGGCGGAGCAGACGTCGAGGCCGAGGCCCTCCTCGTCGATCCAGTGAACCATGGCCCGGCACAGGAACGCCTTGGCGGCGTAGAGGATGTCCGCGTCGGGAAAGGCGTGCCGGTAGGTGCGGCAGCGTTCGCGCACCTCGGCCTCGTCGAGGACGTAGACGGGGGTGCCGAAGCGGTCGGCGATCTCGGCGAGCGGCACGCCGCTCACGGCGAGGTCGCCCGGTGCGGGCTCCGTCGTGGACGCGGGCCACACCGACAGGTCGGCGGCACTGGTCCGGACCGCGGGTACGTGGACGGTGGTCATGGTGCGCGTCCCCTCTCAGCCGGCCCGCAGCGCGGGGGCGGGAGCCGGTTCGGCGGGCATGGCCGCCGGGGCGGTGAACTGCGGGTCCACCGTGATGGTGGTGACGCCCAGCGGTGCGGTCAGCGCACGCAGGGCGGGCTCGGCCAGGCGGACCCACGCCTGGCCGCCGCCGAGGGTGGCGATGAGCCTGCGCTCGGAGGTGAAGCCGACGGCCGTGCGCCGGCCAAGCGGCGTGCGGAAGAGCCGGGTCGTGCATCCGGTCGTGCATCCGAAGGAGCCCGGCCGGACCGGGACGTACAGGAGTCCGGCCGGGAACCGTTCGGAGGGCTCGGGGTCCTCGCCGTAGGGCAGTTCTTCCATGGGGTTCCTCCCGAAGCCTGCGGCGACGCGCAGGGGCGTGGATGGGCGGTTCGCGGCCCCGGACGCGAGGAGGCGGGCCCGGGGCACATCAGCGACGTTATGCGGGGGAACACCCTGGCCGGAGCGCCCCCTGACGGGACGCTGACGGTGATCCCGAGGATGTTGACGGGACGCTGATACTCCGGGCGCAGGGACGGCATGAGGGCGGCCGTCAGAAGGACGCCAATGCAGGGTTCTCGTCGTCGGCACGGGGCGGCGGGGCCGGCTGCAGCGGGCTCTGTGGCCCTCCACGAGTCGCTACTGCGTCGCCCGCACCGCCCCCGTCCGTTCCGGCCGTCAGTCCGTCTCCTGGGAGTGCGGGGCCGTCGCGGGCGGATGGGTCGGGCGGTCCCGCCCACCGTCACGGCCGGACACGACCACGATCACCAGCCCGATGACGACGGCTCCGGCGGCGACCCGTCCGGCCGCCCTCAGCCACCACCCCGGCCGGGTCGCGCCCCCACGTCCTCCGGGAGTGCCCAGCCGTTCGGCCCGCCGGGCCGGGCTCAGCAGGCGGAGCAACAGCAGGACCGCGACGGGCAGTTGGAGCAGCCACAGGACGGTGCGCGGCCACTCCCCGTACCAGACGTTGGTTCCGTACAGCAGCGTGTGCCACACGCTCAGCACGTAGACGACGATCACGAACCGGTGCAGCCGTCGCCAGGTGTTCGCTCCGATGCGGTGCCGGACGTAGAACAGGAGCCCCAGCGGAATCGCCAGGTAGAGGGCACCCTGTCCGAGCGGGATGGCGACCTGGCCGGTTCCGGAGTCGTACCAGCCCGGCACGAAGGTGTCCGCGAAGGCCACCCACAGCCGCTCCGCCCACGCCACCTTCGTCTCGTAGCGGACGAGTTCCGCGGCGAACATCAGCGCGTGCGCGAACATCAGCGCCATCGTCGTCAGGCTCGTGGTGCGGTGCCAGCGCTCCAGTACCTGCCGGGAGACCGGCAGACGGGTGGGGCGTGGTCCAGACAGCAGCAGACCGAGCATGACCGTGCCCCAGGCCCACAACAGGCCCGACCAGCCGAACGCCTGGCTGAGCAGGTACATCCAGTAGGTGCCTGGATCGTTCATGAACGGCATGATCGCCACGGTGTCCGAAACACCCGATTTCATGCGGGCGTACAGGAACGCGAAGACAAGCGCCGTGACCACCACCGCCGCAGTCGCGTCGGGCAGGGCGGAACGCAGGTCACCGCGCAGCGCGACGCGGTCGCCAGGAGGACGTTGCCGTCCGGGCGGGACGGCTGTCCCGTCTTCGTCCGACCTGGCGTCTGACAGCATCAGGGCCTCCCGGGCACCGAGCACCGCAGCAACGGCGCGCATGTGGCGTGGGGGAACAAGTCTGGCCGAGGGGGCCAGCGATCACTGAGGCGGTATCCGGCCAGTCCTCGCGAGGAGGGGCGGCCGATCAGTGCGCTTACTCGCCTTCGCGGGCACAGCCGCGGCCCTCAGCAGGAACGGAGCAGGGTCTGGGCGCGTCCCGTGCGCTGGTAGTACACGAGCCGTCCCTGCCGTTCGCGGCGGATCAGGTCGGCGGCCAGCAGGCGTGAGAGGTGGTAGGAGACCGAGCCGGGGGTCAGGTGGTGCAGTACTGCGAGGTCCGTGGTGGTGCGGCGCTGCGCGAGGCTCTGGAGCAGCGCCAGGCGGGTCGCCCCGAGGACTGGGGCGACGGCCGGACGCGAGGCGCTGCCCCGATCGGTGACGGGAACCACGAGTTGTCCTCCGCCGGTGAGTGGCGCGTGGAGTGCGACGCGGCGCAGGTGGAACGAGGGCACCAGGGTCAGCGGCGCGGCTCCGTCCACTCGGCCCTGGTAGGGGGAGGCCATGTCCAGGCGGTCCCCCTTCCAGTCCAGCGAGGAGTGCAGGGAGGCCAGTGCCGGGCCGAGTCCCGTGTCCGCTGCCGCGCGGGCCTGTCGCTGGACGAATTCCTCGGCACCGGAGGCGATGCGGGGCCAGCTGGGAGCGATGTGTTCGGTCCACAACCGGTGCAGTTCGTCGGCGAGTCGCTCGCGCAGTTCGCTTTCGCTGGTCTCGATCAGGAGACGGGCACGGTCCCGTGCGGGGCCTAGTTGGCCGGGGCGCAGCCAGGGGCAGCGGTGGGACCGCGCCGATCCGCCCCGAGTGAGGGCGGTGAACTGCTCACCGACCCGGGTCAGGTCGGCACGGGCCAGTTCGTGCAGTTGATCGGTGATATCGGGCGCCGGAGACCGCGGGGCCGGGGTGAGCAGTTCCGGCAGGTAGACGGTGAAGGCGGTACGGACGGCGGCGAGTACGGGAAACCGGCCTGAGTGCAGAAGTGCCCGAGTGCGCTGTGCTGCCCGGTCACCGGCCGGCGCCTCGGCGGCCGCCACGAGGGCGGCGGCCAGTTCCCCGAGCGGCGACACCGCCCAGCGCAGCCCCGCCAGCCGCGCGGGGGGCATTTCGATGACGATCAACTCAGCCCCGTTCGCAAGAGTCGCCTCACACTCGCGGCAACGAGCATCACTCGCGACAACGAGCGTACTGAGCGGCTTCGTGCCCGTGGTCCGGATCAGGCCAGTACGCCGGTACCCGCCCCGGCCCGACCATTTGAAGCTGATCGAATCGTTTGGTTCCGCCGTCCCGAGCCGACTACGTTTTTGCGCATCAAGAAGGATCCGGACACTGGAGGATGAATGGGACGTCAGATGCCTGGTCTCACCCAGCGCCGCCGAGCGACCGTGCTGTCAGCGCTCACGCTTGCCGCGGGGCTGACGTTCGCTTCGGCCGGGTCGACGGCCGCGGCGGACGGCTACGGCCGTTGCCCCCACGGCCGGGCCTGCTACTTCGTCGACTCGAACGGAACCGGGGACTTCAACTACCCCACGGCCTGCGGAAACTTCCATCTGCGCGCGTACGCCGGGAAGATCTCCTCTGTCCGAACCCACGGGAACCCGGTCCAGCTCCGCGATGTCAACCAGAACCCGGTCGGCTACGTGGGCCCCTGGACCGCCACCAATCTCTCCTGGGCCGAGAACGACAAGGCGCACTGGTTCGCGGTCATCTGCTGAGCCGCCGAACCACCACCCGAGCCCGGCACCCCACGTCCCGGCATCCTGCCCCTGACAAGGAGGCACTGTGAACATCGGACGGACAGCACGGAACATCACAACCGCCCTCGCGACGGCCGGAACTCTCGCCATCGTTGCGACGAACCCCGCGAGCGCGAGTACGAGCACGGCGCAGGACGAGACCCGCTGCGCGACCATCGCCCAGGTCGACCAGAACCTGCGCATCTGCATCAAGACGGGCCCGGGCATCCCCACGCACGTCTGGGTCGACAACAAGAGCGGCGTCACCTACTTCGGAGTCCGACTGCGAGTGACCCAGCACAACGGCCCGAACGTGCGCGTCGGCGACGCCTTCACCCTCCACGCCCACAGCATCGGCAGCATGGAACAACTCGGGCTGCCCAACGGCTGCTACTACGGATCGGTGAACCTAGGAGGTACGCCCTGGTACGGCACTCCGGAACCCGCCTGCGTATAGCCCGCTCTCCGTTGCCGCCGACGGGAAGCGCGAGGGCAGGCGGCTGCGCACCGCGAGCGTCCCCGCACAACCGGGGAGCCAGCTGACCGTCGCGGTGACGGTCAGGGTGCCGTGGAGGACGGGCCTCCTCGGTCCGGCAGGCGGGTCACTCCTCCGCGTCGCGGACCAGGAGCGCGATCTGCACCCGGTTCTCGACCGCCAGTTTGGCGAACAGGCTGCCCGTGTGGGCCTTGACCGTCGCAACGCTGATGCTCAGCCGCCGGGCGATCTCCGGATTGCCCAGTCCCTCGGCGATGGCCCGAGCGGTGTCGAGTTCCCGTTCGGTCAGTGCGGCGAGTCGTGCCCGTGCCGCCTCGCGTGACGAGCCGCGGGCATGAGCGGACCGCGGGCCGGTGGCTGCGGCGATCACCCGTGCCGTGGCCGCCGGGGACAGCGCCGGATCGCCGCCCGCGACGGTCCGTACCGCTTCGAGGATCCGCGCCGGCTGGGTGTCCTTGAGCACGAAGCCGAGGGCCCCGGCGCGCAGCGCGCCGAGCACCAGGTCGTCGGAGTCGAACGTGGTCAGCATCAGTACCCGCGGCGGTGCCGGCCGGGTGAGGAGTTCGCGGGTCGCGCTGAGACCGTCCCGGCCGGGCATGCGCACGTCCATCAGAACGACGTCCGGCCGCTGCTCGTCCACGACGGTGATCGCGGCGTCCCCGTCGGCCGCCTCCGCGATGACGGTCAGGTCCGGTTCGCCGTCGATGACGAGCCGCAGCGCCATGCGTACCAGCTGTTCGTCGTCGACGATGACGACGCGCACCGGCTTCCGCTCGCCGTCCACTCAGGTGTTCCTCTCGTGCGCGGGGTCGGGCCAGGGAAGTCGTGCGGTGAGGACGTACCCGTTGTCGGGTGTGGGGTGGTGGCCGAGTTCACCGCCGGCGAGGCCGACCCGCTCGGTGAGACCGAGCAGGCCGAATCCCGATGCCGGTGGCCGAGGGCCCGTCTCGGTCGCCGGGGAGTTGCGGACGCTGACGCCGAGTCCGCAGCCGGCGCTTCCTTCGAGGGTGACCTGCACCCGTGTGCCGGGGGCGTGTTTGGCGGCGTTGGTCAGGCCTTCCTGGACGATCCGGTAGCAGGTCCGTCCGGTCACGTCGGACGGTGTCCCCGTCATGGTGGTCGTGAGGGTGACGTCCAGACCGGACGCGCGGGCGTCGGCCACCAGGTCGGGGACGCGGTCGAGGGAGGGTTGCGGTGGTTCCGGCCGGTCCGGTTCGGCCCGCAGTACACCGAGGACGTCCCGCAGTTCCTCCAGTGCCTGGCGGGAGCCGTCGGCGATGCCGCGGACCAGCACGCGATTCTCCTCCGCCGCGAGGTCGCTTCGGTGATCCAGCGCCCCGGCCTGCATGGCGACCAGGGAGATCCGGTGCGCGAGCACGTCGTGCATCTCGCGGGCGATCCGGTTGCGCTCCAGGGCGCGGGCCTGAGCCGCTCGTGCGGCCTGTTCCCGTTCCGCGCTCTCCGCCCGCTCCCGCAGGGACCGCACTTCGACCCGCCGCGCACCGAGGGCCAGGCCCGCGGCCACCGCGACGCCCGCGGTCAGCGCCGGGAACGCGAGCTGCACCCACAGGGCGGCGGGCGGCTCAGCGCCCGGGTAGAGCCCGACGGCGAATTGCGACGCGGCCACGAAGGCCGACGAGACGACCGCGATCTCCACCGGCCGGCGACGGGCGGAGAGCGAGGCCAGTGCCAGGAGCGCGGCGCCGGTGGCGAGGGCGGACGCGGGCGAGGCGATCGCGACCGCCAGCGCGACGGCGAACGGGAAGCGCCGCCGCCACAGCAGTGCCGTCAGGCAACAGAGAGCCACCAGCGGATCGCCGACGCGGAACCAGGAGCCGGGATCGGCCTCCTGCCACCGCAGCAGCACACCGACGCAGAGCCAGGTCGGAATGCCCACCGCGGCGGCCGCCGCGAGCCGCCACGTCTGCTGCCAACCCCCGAGCCGTGGCGCCACATCCGTATTCACCCGGCCATTGTCGCGACAAATAACCGCCGGTGGGGTCCGACCAGGGGCGGATATGTCCTTCGACCAGAGTCCAATGCCGCTCCCGACTCCGGACGAGGACGCCTCCAGCCGCCAGGCCGATGTGCCGGCCGGCGCCGCACGGGCAGACTCGTCGAGCCGGCCGGGACGACGATCGGTTTCCCGCCCGCCCCAGCGTCCCGCCTGCGCGGCTCCCAACACCTCATGCACACCTCAGGAGGACATCGGATGCACCGAGCCCTGGCCCTCGCCCTCGCCGCCACCGCGGTGGTGGCGGCGACGACGATCCCGGGAGTGCCGGTGGCGGCGACGCCCGGCTCCGTGCGGTGGGGCCCGTGCTCGGAGAGGGCGGCCCCGGCGCATGCCGCGGTGCCCGCCTCACCCGCTCTGGAGTGCGCGACACTCCACGTCCCGCTGGACTACCGGGATCCGCACGGCCGGCAGATCGAGATCGCGGTCTCCCGGCTGGCGAGCGAGGAGCCCTCCCAGCGCCGCGGCGTACTGCTCACCAGTCCGGGCGGTCCCGGCATCACGGGACTCGGCTACCCGGCCGTTCTCGCCGGCTCCGGGCTGCCGCAGGAGGTGCTCGACTCCTACGACGTGATCGGCTTCGACCCGCGCGGCGTCGGCCGCAGTACGCCGGTGACCTGCGATCTGACGCCGGAGCAGCAGGCACGCGGCAACGTCCCGCCGTACGCGCACACCGCGGCCGACGTCGCGCGGGAGGCGCCGAACGCCCGGACCGTCGCCGAGCAGTGCGCCACCTCACGGACGGCGTGGATGCTGCCGCACACCACCACCGCGAACACCGCGCGCGACATGGACCGGATCCGGGCGGCGCTGGGCGAGCCGAAGCTCTCGTACCTCGGCGCCTCCTACGGCAGCCACCTCGGCGCGGTGTACACGACGATGTTCCCGGGGCACGGCGACCGGATCGTGCTCGACAGCAGCCTGGGCCCCGGCGGCTACGACGTCACGGCCATGCGGTTGCTCGCCCGCGGCATGGAGGACCGGTTCCCCGACTTCGCGGCGTTCGCGGCCGCGCATCCCGAGTACGGTCTGGGCACCACGCGGAGGCAGGTGACCGCGAAGTTCTTCGATCTCGCGGCACGGCTGGAGGCGAAACCGCTCCAGGGCTTCGACGCGACGTCGTTCCGCGGGTTCACGTTCGACCGCCTTTACAGCGATGCGGACATGCCCCTGGTCGCCGAGACCTGGCAGGCACTCGACACGGGCCGGCCGCCGCCTGTCACGTCGCCGTTTCCCGGCATGGAGAACTTCATGTCCGCCCGCTTCTCCGTGATCTGCGGCGACAGTCGCTGGCCGGAGACGGTCCGGGAGTATCAGCGCAACGTCGCGGTCGACCGGCTGAGGTACCCGATGCTGGGCGGGGCCACGGCCGGCATCGGACCCTGCGCCTTCTGGCCGGACGAGCGGGTCGAGCCGCCGGTGCCCATCGGCGGCCGCGGCCCTTCGAACGTGCTCATGGTGCAGAACGAGCGCGACCCGGGAACGCCCCTGACCGGCGCCCGGAAGCTGCGGCGGGCGTTCGGGGGCCGGGCCGCGATGGTGACGGCCGACCAGGGCGGACACGGCGTCTACCCCTTCGGGCCCAACACCTGTGCGAAGGACGCGGTGACGATGTTCCTGACCGTCGGGAAGCGCCCGTCGCGGGACGTCGCCTGCGCGGCGGAGCCGGTCAAGTAGAAGGAGTGGGTGGCGTGTTCGAGGAGTGGCGGCATCGTAGGGCGGTGCGGCGGGTCGAGCCCGGGGACGGGCGGCCGTTGAAGCGCTTCCGCTGGTGGCAGACGCTCACCCGCGCGCTGTTCCATCTTCAGTTGATCGACGACGGCCGGCAGACGCTCTACACCGTCGACGTCAGGCATCAGAATAGGTCGGAGGGCCACGTCAGGGCCCACCTGTACCTCGACGGCAGCCATCACGCGCAGTCCAGAGTCCCCGCCGTCTTCCCCGTCCTGGGCGGCACCGTCGAAGTGAGGACGAGCGCCTTCGGGCTCAGGCGCTGCCACTACGTCACCGCCGAGGGGACCGTGCGCCAACTCGTCCCGGACCCCGCCTCCGCCGAGGGGCGCCGAGCGCGTCTCGACCGCGCTCACCCCGCGTTGAGCCGCTGCGTGGGTTTCCTCTCGTCGGGTGTGCTCGCCGTCGGCCTGGTTCTCCTGATCCTCCAGCTCGCCGAGCAGATCACCCGTTCACCGGAGGGGGTCGCCCGGTACGTCGGGACGTTCACCTCGCCCATCGGCCTGCCGGCCTGGGGCAACGCCGTCGTCGGGCTCGCCACCGTGGCGGCCAGCACGGAACGGGCGCTGCGCCTGCGCTACCACTGGCTGCTCGACGGCGGGGCGGGCTGATCTAACGGGTCCGGTCGTACGGCCGGCCATGCGTGACGCCCGCCGAACGACGGCCCATGACGGGCTCGGCCAGCAGCCTCGCCGTGCCGCAGAGTGTCTGCCCGTGCCGGGCGAAGAGGCCGTCGCGCGAGTCGAAGTGGCCGAGGTCGTCCAGGACGTGGGCCGACAGGTCGCACGGGGTGCCGGTGGCCGGACAGGCGGTCGTGCCGTCCCAGTCGATGGCGGTCCTGGACAACGCCTCGAACAGCGTCTCCGTGCCCGCGTTGGTGAAGCCGGCACCGCTCTCGCTCAGCTCGTCCAGGCCACCGAACAGTTCCGAGGCCGCCAGCCAGGGCCCGGCGGCGTGGTCGGGCGGTGTCAGGACCCCGATGCGGAACTCCGGCCATGCGAGCACCACCTGCTCGGGAACGGCCCAACGGAGCCGGGGAAAGCGCGGGTACCAGAACCTGCCGTCGACCAGCAGGCCACGCACGCGGGTGGCCACTCCGGCCGCCCTCGCGACGGACTCCAGCACGGCGAGGCGCTGGCTGCACGAGCCGCGCCGGCGGCGCAGTACCTCCGACACGGGACGCTCGTCCTGCACCGAGTACACCGGCCGCACGGATGCCGCGATCCATCGATGGGCCCGTCGCAGGGTCGCGATCCGGTGGCCGGGACCGGCGGCGGCCTCCGAGCCCGGGGGAACGTCGATCCGCCGCAGCAGCGCGGCCACGTCCGGATGCCGCCAGTCGAGGATCCGCGTCGGGGCGACGCTCCCCAGGGCCGTCCCGGCCCCGGCCGTGCCGGTACGACCGCGGTTTCGCGGCATGAGCAGCGAGCTCGTCACAAGGGTGACCCTCTCTCCGGCAGCCTTCAGGCGGTGGATGCCATCCTGTCAGAGAATCTGAACACGTTCAATTATTGCGGCGGGGAGAGGGGACGGACCGTCGAGCCGCGAGGCGGCCCGGCTCAAGGGCGACGCGGACGTACCGGCACGGCGGGCGTGGTGGCGTCGTCACACCGTGAACTCCCGGATCACGACGTTCCGGAAGACTGCCCGGCCGCCCACCGTGAACAGGGCCAGCCCTGTGTCGATCAGGTAGGGGAACACCTCCGAGGAGTGCGTGTACCGGCCGTCGTCGACGAACATCTCCACCGACGTCCGGTCGACCAAGATCCGCAGGCGCACCCGCCGCCCGGCCGGGTCGAAGGGGCTGTGGCTCTCCTGCCACTTGCCGGAGGTGTCCGGGTTCACCGCCGCGCGACGGTTGACGAAGGCGTAGTCCTGGTACACGCCCGCGTCGACGTGACGCGTCCCGTCGCCCGACCGGCGCAACTGGAGCCCGGCACCGGTCAGTTCGTCCCAGGTGATCTCGCAGGTCACCTCGTACGCCGTCCCTCGGTAGTCCAGCACCCGGGTGCCGTCGACCTCCCGTGGCGCGGTCCCGGTCAGCCTGGAGCGAGGCGGCTGAGGCGCTCCCAGGACCGGTACAGCTCCGCCTGGGCCTGATCCATCTCCAGGACGTGATCGAAGGACTGGCTGCCGACGATCAGCCGTCGGGGCGGGTCCGGCAGTGCCGCCAGCTCCATGATGACCGGGGCGGCGGTGTCCGGCTCCGGGGCGACGGCGTCACCCCACATCGCCTCCATCTCGGCGCGCAGGGACTGGTACTGCGCCAGGGGTTCGGTGTGCGTGGTGCCGGTGGTGAACAGGCCGGTGTTGTAGCCGCCCATCTGCACGATGGTGACCTTGATGCCGAACCCTTCGACCTCCATGGCGAGTGCCTCGCTCACCGAGTCCAGCGCGGCCTTGCCCGCACCGTAGAAGCCGACGGTGGCCATGCCGCCGCCGCTGCCCATCGAGGTGACTTGGAGGAGCCGTCCGCCACCTTGGGCGCGCAGGTGTGGCAGGACCGCCTGGGCCACCCACACGGCGCCGAAGAAGTTCACCTCCATGTGCGCCCGGATCTGCTCCTCCGTGGCTTCCTCCACCATGCCGTAGAGCATGGCGCCGGCGTTGTTGACGACGACGTCCAGCCTCCCGAACGCGGCTGCCGCCCGCTCCACCCCGTCGAACACCGTCCGGCGGTCGGCGACGTCCATCGGAAGCGCGACCAGGTGGTCGGGATACTTGCCGGCCAGCTCCTCCAGGGGCTCGACATCGCGGGCGGCGGCCACTACGCGATCGCCGCCCGCCAAGGCGGCCTCGGTGAACGCTCTCCCCAGACCGCGGGACGCACCAGTGATGAGCCATACTCTCGTATCCGCCATGATGCATCACCCTCTGTAAACGAAACGAATCGTCTCGGATCACTTTCCTAGAACGTAGGGCACGCGATCACGGAAATCAATACGGTTCGTCTCGTTCCACAACGTGGGTAGGCTGGACCCATGTCCCCAGAGAACGGTCCTGATCACTCCCGGCGCAAGGAACGGTCCCGGCAGGCGATCCTCGCGGCCACCCGTGCCCTGGTGACGGAAGAGGCGTACGAGAAGGTCACGATCGAGGCCATCGCCGCCCGCGCCGGCGTCGGCAAGCAGACGATCTATCGACGATGGCCGTCGAAGAGCGCGGTCGTCTTCGCCGCCCTGCTGGCTCTGAGCGAGGATGCGGACGGGCGGTCGGTCACGCTGCCGGACACGGGCGACCTCGAAGCCGACCTCAAGCTCGTCATGCGCGCCACGGTCGAGGAATTCGCCGACCCCTCCTTCGACAAGCTGATCCGCGCCCTCAACACGGAGATCGCCAACGACGCCGCCCTGGCGGCCGAGTACCGCGAGAAGCTGGCCCGGCCGCTGGACGAGGCCAAGAAGACCCGCCTGCGCAGCGCCCGGCAGGCAGGCCAGCTCGCCCCTGACGCCGACCTCGACCTGGCCCTCGAGATGCTCTACGCCCCCCTCTTCCAGCGGTGGCTGCACCGTAGCGGTCCGCTGACCACCGCATACGCCGACTCGCTCGTCGACGCGACCCTCAGAGCCTTCGGCCCCTGATCAGGAGGGGGGAGGGAGACCGCTTCCCGCGGCATGGCCGTCGCCCCGACCCCTGGCGAGCCCACCGCAGCGCCGCCCATGAACTCCAGCGGTCAGCTGCCCTTCGTGCGGGCGTAGTGGCGCTGCGCCTTCGCCCGGTTGCCGCAGCCGGCCATCGAGCACCAGCGGCGGGTGCCGTTCTTGGACACGTCGTAGAAGTGCAGGACGCATTCGGGGTTGCCGCATGCCCGGATCCGTTCGGGCCGCTCGGTGAGCAGCCGCAGGTAGTCCTGGGCCGCCTTCCAGGCGGGCAGCCAGGAAGGGGCGTCGACCTCGGTGAACGTGGCCGGTCCGTCGGTCGTCAGCAGATGGCCCGTCCGCCCGTGGGCGAGGACGGCGTTGAGGGCCTCGATGGCGTGCGGGGCGGGCTGCCGCGGTCCCGAGATGGCCGCGTCGAGGGCCGCGCGGGCCTGGAGGAGCCTCCGGCGCGTTTCCTCGTCCACCGGGACCGGTGCGTCGTCGAGGGCCTGGCGGACCAGCGGGCTGCCGAGCCAGACCGCCAGCCCGTCGAGTGAGTCGAGCAGGTCGTGGCGGCCCGCGGCGTCGATCCAGCGGGTGTTGAGCAGGTCGATGCCGAGGGGTTCATCGGTCAGCGGGCGAGGGTCGGCGCCCGGGGTCGGCGGCACGGTGCGGCGTCCTTCCTTCGCGGTCACGGCGGGAATTCACAGCCATCGTAACCGGTCATCTCCTGATCACCGGTTGACCGCTCGCGAACCTAACCCTTAAAGTCACTTTCACCGGTTACGAGATCCCGTCTCGTGACGATGAGTGAAGGCATGAGGGACCATGACCGAGGCAAAGACCCTGCAGACCGGCCACGTGGGGCTGAACGTCACCGACATCGACCGCTCGCTCGCCTTCTACCGCGCCGTCTTCGACTTCGAGGTGCTGGCCGAGGGCAAGGAGGACGACCGCCGCTGGGCGTTCCTCGGCCGCGACAACCAGATGTCGGTGACGCTGTGGCAGCAGAGCGCGGGCACGTTCACCACCGACCGGCCCGGCCTGCACCACCTGTCGTTCCAGGTGGGGACCATCGACGAGGTCAAGGCCACCGAAGAGGTGCTGCGCGGCCTGGGCGCCGGGTTCAGCTACGACGGCGTCGTGCCGCACGGTGAGAACGGTGCCTCCGGCGGCATCTACTTCACCGACCCCGACGGCATCCGCCTGGAGATCTACGCCCCCACCGGCGCCGACCCGGCCGACGCCCCCACCCCTGGCGCGCCCACCTGCGGCTTCTTCTAGGAAGCCTCCCCGGCCCACCCCGAAAGGAGCTCCCGTGGCCACCTATCACAGCGGCGAGACCGCCGTGCAGGAGCGCGCCGGTCTCACCACGGAGGCGGGGTACGCGCTCGGCGGCATCGGTGCGACGGTCCCGCCCGTCGCGCGGGAGTTCCTCGCCGAACAGCCGCTGATCGTGCTGGGCGGGGCCGACCTCACCGGCCGTATCTGGGCCACCCAGATGACAGGGGCACCCGGGTTCATCCGGGTGCCCGACCCCCGCACCGTCACGATCGACGCCCTGCCCCTGCCGGAGGACCCGCTGGCCGACATCCTGGCCCCCGGGTCCCGCCCACGGATCGGAATGATCGCCATCGAGCCCGCCACCCGGCGCCGGATGCGCATCAACGGCCGGGCCCGCCGCGAGGGCGACGTTCTGCACGTCGACCTCGACCAGGTGATCGCCAACTGCCCCAAGTACCTGCAGAAGAGGGACCACGTCGAGATCCGGCCGGGCGGCGACGACGCAGCCTTGCCCCGTACGGTCGTCGGCGGCACCGAACTCACCCCGGCCCAGCAGCGGACCGTGCGCGAGGCGGACACCTTCTTCGTCGCCACCGCCTCCGACCAGGGCGACGCGGACGCGTCGCACCGCGGCGGCAACCCCGGCTTCGTCCAGGTGCTTTCCCCCTCCCTGCTGCGCTGGCCCGACTACATCGGCAACGCCATGTTCCTGACCCTGGGCAACCTGCTGGTCAACCCGGCGGCGGGGATCCTCGTCCCGGACTGGGAGACGGGTTCCACCCTCCACCTGTCCGGCACCGCGCGCACCGTGTGGGACCCCGAGGAGATCGCCAGGGTGCCCGGCGCGCAGCGCCTGGTCGAGTTCACCGTCGAAGCCGTACGGGAGATCACCGCGGCCTCGCCGCTCCGGTGGAGCAGCCCCGCGTACTCGCGCTTCAACCCCCCGGCCGGCTGACCCCGGCCGCACCTCACCCACGACCCCTACGGAGCGACCATGCGGATCACCGTGGACATGAACCTGTGCGACAGCCACGGGCAGTGCGTCTTCGCGGCGCCGGAGATCTTCTCCTTCGACGAGGACGACTACCTCGTGTACGAGGCGGCCCCCCGCGCCGCGCTGCTCGACCGGGCGGAGAAGGCCGCAGCCGTCTGCCCGGCCCGCGCCATCACCCTCTCGCGGGCCGCCGCGTGAGCGGCGACGACCACCGCCACCTGGTGATCGTGGGCGCCTCGCTCGCGGGACTGCGGGCGGCGCAGACCCTGCGCGAGCGGGGTTTCACCGGCACCCTGACCATCGTGGGCGGCGAACCGCGCCCGCCCTACGACCGGCCGCCGCTGTCCAAGCAGGTACTGACCTCTCCGGGCCGGCCGGACGGGGTCGAACTGCCCCTGCCCGAGGGACTCGACGCCCGCTGGCGGCTCGGGCGGGCGGCGGTCCGCCTGGACGTTGCGGAGCGCACCCTCGCCCTGGCCGACGGCGCGCTGCTCCGGTACGACGGGCTGCTCATCGCCACCGGAGCGGCCGCCCGCGGCTGGCCGGCCGCCCGGCCCGCGCCCCCGGCAGGCGTGGTCACCCTGCGCACCTGGGACGACGCGCTCGCCCTGCGGGACGGGCTGGTGCCCGGACGGCGGCTCGTCGTCATCGGCGCCGGCTTCCTGGGCGGCGAGATCGCCGCCGCCGCCCGGGAACGCGGGCTCGACGTCATGCTCGTCGAAGCAGCGGCCCAGCCCCTGAAACGCGCTATCGGCACCACCGGGGGCGCCTACATCGCCGCGCTCCACCGCGCGGCGGGCATCGATCTGAGAACCGGGACCACCGTCGAGGGCTTCCTCGCCGGGAGCGACGGCCGGATCACCGGCGTCCGCCTCTCCGACGGCCGTACGGCCGCGGCCGACCTGGCGGTGCTGGCGCTGGGCGGGGTGCCGTCGGCCGGCTGGCTGGCCGGTTCCGGCCTTGCCCACGACGGCGGCGTCCACTGCGATCCGTGTCTGCGTGCCCTGCGCTCCGACGGTTCGGTCGCGCCCGGTGTGGTCGCGGCCGGCGACGTGGCCCGCGTACCGCAGCCGCTCGCCGACGGCGAGCGGCTGGCGCTCGGCCACTGGACCAACGCCGCGGCGCAGGGCGCCGCAGCCGCCGCCACGCTCCTCACCGCCCAGGATCCCGCCGCGACCCCCGAACCGTTCGCGGCCGTTCCGTCCTTCTGGTCGAACCTGCACGGCGCCCGGATCCGCTCGGTCGGCCTTCCCTCCGTCGCCGACGAGGCGCGCGTCGTGGAGCACGACCTGACGGCACGCCGGCTGGAGGTCAGCTACCACCGGGCGGGCCGACTGGTCGGAGCGCTGACCATCGGACGGACCGGACGGCTGGCGTCGTACCGTTCGGCGCTGGAAGCGCGTTTGGCCTCCGGCCTCCACAGACCACCTGTTCAGGCGGTTGTGAGCGGTCCCGGCCCGATGCCGGCCGGGGTGTGAGCGCGTCAGGGAGCGCAACGGTGTCACCGTCGGCGGAACGGGTCACCATAGTCGGGAGCGGACCGCCGTCATCGCGTCACGGTCGCTTCTCCGTCGTGACGGTGAACGGTCCGGAGGCGAGGGCCACGCACGGCGTGACGTCGCTCGTCTCACCCGCCGCCAGGCCCGTCTCGCACAGCCGGCCGCCGCTCTCCCGCAGGTCGAGGTAGAAGCGCGTGGTCCTGCCGTCCTGCTTCAGGCCGTGGATGTGCTCGTCGATGTAGCCGAGGTCGTTGAGGGTCTTGCGGACCGTGGCGGGAGTGGGCTGCGCGACCTTCTGCAGCGCCTCGACGATGCGCTGCTCGTGGTGGACGCTCGCGCACCAGTCGCGGTCGTTCAGCTCCGCCTCGGGTCCGGTGGGAGGGGCGGGTTCGATGGGTTCGGCCGGGGGCCTCTCCCCGGGGGCGAGGCTCTGCGTCGGCTCCAGGTCAGCCGGTTCCGCGGGCGGTACCGACGGCTTCCCGCCGGGCGCGGGGCACGTCTGCGCGTACGTGGCGAGCATCGCGGCGAACGCCTCCTGCTCGGGGGACGGATGCGAGGGTCTCTCCTGAGGGGTGAGGTTCTTGGCCGACTCCCTTTGCGGGGTGCCGTCGTTCAGCTCGCTTCCGCAGCCGGTGAGTGCCAGGGAGGTGAGAGCGGCGAGGGAGACGGTCGCGAGGCCGTGGCGGTGGCGGGCGAACACCTGGGTGGAGAAGCGGTTTTGCGTCATGGGGAGAGTCTCCGGCCGTGCCGCTCGCCCCGCTTGAGTACGCGTACTCATCCCTGCGGATCATCGGCTTCGGCGGCCGCCGTGTGTCCGGTGTGTGTCATCGTGCGGGGGCGTCGGGGGCGGCGCGGTGGTCTCGTGACGGCCTTGTCGTAGGCGGTGGATACCCTGCGGCCATGAGTAACGCGATATGGGATGCCCTGGCGGCGACACCCCTCCCGGAAGTGCGGCGCCGCGCGGCCGTCGTGGACGACCTCACCGGCGTCGAACCGGTGGCGGTGACCGGCGCCCACCGGCTGGCCTGGAACGACGGCGGCGGCCAGTCCGCGGTCTGGTACTTCACGGAAGACGGCCGCGTGCTCCTGCTGACCTTCGACCACGAGTCGGCGCTGAACCTGTACGCGGAGGATGACTTCGCCCTGCAGGAGTCCTTCTACGAAGGCGTTCCCGCGTCTCTCGTCGCCCTGGTCCGCGACCGCCCCGAGAACTACGAGTCGCTGAACCTCACGGACTCCGCGACGGGCCGGACGATCCACTACGCGGGCGGTGTCTTCTGGTACGACGGCACGCGCTGGCACGTGTCCGACGGTCTGGCGGAGTACTGCCGGCGCGAGGACGTCGACCTCTTCGGCGAGTCCGGCTTCGACTACTGCCTGGACGTCTACGGCTTCGGCCGGGACTTCACCCCGGAGACCCTCGTGGCGATGCGGGACGAAGACGGTGAGTACACGGACGAGAAGGAGAAGGAAGCGGACCTGGCCGGCGTCCGCGAAGCCTTCGCCCGACACGGCTGACACGCCACCGGTGCCGCCCGGGCACGGCACGCGGTACTCCGTCCCGGGCTACGGTTCCAGCCGCGCGACCGCGCCCGTCTCCAGGGCCACCCACAGCGCGCCGTCGGAGCCCACGGTGATGCCGTGCGGCTCGGACGACGGTGACGGCAGGCCGTACTCGGCGATCTCGCCGCTGTCGGTGATGCGGCCGACGCGGTTGGCTCCCCATTCGGTGAACCAGCATTCCCCGGCGGCGGACGCGACGATGGCGTGGGGTTTGGCGGTGCGGTCGGGGAGCGGGAACTCCTTGATCGCACCGTCCACCGAGATCCTGCCGACCTGGCCCGCCGCGATCTCGACGAACCACAGGGCGGTGCCGTCGCTGGTGATGCCCACGGGTGCGGCGCCGGGGGCGGGGAGCGGGTGTATGACGATGTCCCCGTGGACCGTGATGCGGCCGATCGCGTTCGCCTGGTTGAGGGTGAACCACAGGGCACCGTCAGGGCCCGCGGTGATCATCGAGGGAAAGGCGCCCGTACGGGGAAGGGCGAACTCGGTGATCTCTCCGTCGCAGGTGATGCGGCCGATACGGTCGGCGTTCATCTCCGTGAACCACATCGCACCGTCGGGGCCGGCCGTGATGCCGAAGGGGCCGCTGTCGGGCGTCGGTACGGGGAAGGACTCCGTCGCGCCGCCGGTCGTGACGCGGCCGATCCGGTGGTCCTGGGAGCGGGCGAACCACAGTGCTCCGTCGGGCCCGGGGGCGATGACCGTAGGGCGGCATGCGGGCGAGTCCAGGGGGTGTGCGTCGAGTTCGCCGTCGAGGGTGAGACGCGCGACGCGGCCGCTGTGCACGAAGGTGAGCCACAGCGCACCGTCAGGTCCGGTCGCGATGCCGTAGGGCCCGGCATCCTTGTCCGCCACGGGGATCTCCCTGATGGCCGGGGCTTCAGAAGGGTGCACAGGGACTCCTCGGGTCACGACGGGGAGTTCGATCGATCTCTCTTCCGGACACCACCGCACCCTGCCTGCCGCCGGGGAGCCGGCGCAACCGCATTTCTCACCCGCCCGTCTTCCCCGCCGCGGCGACCGACGCGGGTCGGCGGGGTGCCGCGAGGACGTCCCGGAGCACGTTCTCGAGCGTGACGCGGGACAGCTCGTTCCTCAGGGTCTCCTCGATGCCCTCGTAGATGCACTGCATCGCCGGCTGGATGCCGTGACCCACCACGCATTCCTGGTCCGGGGTGGTGCGGTGCATCGCGAACAGCGGGCCGGGTTCCACCGCCTCGTACACGTCGAGCAGGGTCATCGCGTCCAGCTCGCGCGCCAGCGACCAGCCCGCGCCCACGCCTCGCCGGGACTCCACGAGCCCGGCCCTGCGCAGCTCGCCGAGCAGCCGTCTGATCACCACGGGGTTGGTGTTCGCGCTGGCAGCGATCTGCTCGGAGGTGGCGACCTCATGGCCCTGGCGTTGGTAGAGACCGATCCAGGCCAGCGCGTGGGCGGCGATGGTCAGTCTGCTGTTGGCGCTCATGGACTCCGCTCCTCCTCCCGGCCGCAACGCTTCATGTTACGACAGCCTTGTCGTAACAACAAAGGTTGCGACAAGGCTGTCGTAACCAATACTGTTGCGACTGCTGGACGTATTCATCAGAGGGTCGATCAACGAGGAGAGAAGAATGAGCAAGCCACTCATGGGCAAGGTCGCCCTGGTCACCGGAGGGTCGCGCGGGCTGGGAGCCGCGACCGTACGGCTGCTGGCCGAGCAGGGCGCAGACGTCGCCTTCACCTACGTCAGCTCCGCGAAGCAGGCGCAGGCCGTCGTCGACGAGGTGCGGGGCGAGGGAGGGAAGGCCGTCGCCTTCCAGTCCGACCAGGCGGACACCAGCCGGGCTCCGGCACTGATCGACGACGTGGTCGCGCACTTCGGCGGCCTGGACATCCTCGTCAACAACGCGGCGATCTCCGTGGCCGGCACGGTGGACGACCCGGACGCCGACACCGCCGCACTGGACCGGATGCACGCCACCAACTACCTCGGCGTGATCGCCGTCATCCGCGCCGCCTCCCGGGTGCTGCGCACGGGCGGCCGCGTCATCACGGTCAGTTCCGGACTGGGCTCCCGGGTCGGCACCCTCGGCCTCGCCGACTACTCGGCGACCAAGTCAGGGATCGAGAGGTACACCATGGGCGTCGCACGCGACCTCGGGCCCCGGAACATCACGGCCAACGTCGTGGAGGCCGGACTGATGGAGGGCGGCATGCAACCGCCGACACCCGAGGTCCTCGAGACCCTGGTCAGCTCGCTGTCCCTGCAGCGCGTGGGGCACCCGGACGAGATCGCCGCGGCCATCGCCTTCCTGGCGAGCCCCGCCGCGTCGTACGTCACGGGCGCGGTGCTGGACGCCCACGGCGGCTACAACGCCTGAACCACTCCCCCTGGCTGCGACCGGGCACCGGCGGGGCAGCCGAGCCGGGGGCGACGAGCGCGGTCTTGTCAGTGAGCGGTCACCCGGATAGGACTGTCCCTGTAACTGATCACCGGGCGGTGACACCTGTACACGTACGTCGCCTGCTCGGCGATGCCGTGTGCGCGCGGGGCGCGGTGCCGTGAGGCCGGCCGGCGCCACGGTGGTGTCGGTCACCGGACACAGGGTGCCTCAGGTCTCCGTCTTCCCTCGGGCCACGGTCCGTTGAGGCTTGCGAGAAGATGGGGCAGCTCATGGATCACGCACAGTTCACCGGAGTGAGCCGACGCCGCGTCCTCGGCACGGCGGCCGGGCTCGCCGTCGCCGCCGCGGCCCCGTCCGCCGCGACCGCGGTCGCGGCGGACTCCGCGCCGGCTGCCGCACGCCGGCGCGGACACGCGGCGCGCGTGACGATCACCCGGGACGACTGGGGCGTCGCGCACGTCAGGGGCGAGAGCGACGCCGACGCCGTCTTCGGCATGATGTACGCCCAGGCCGAGGACGACTTCAACCGCGTCGAGACCAACTACCTGGTCGCCCTCGGCCGCCTGGCCGAGGCCGAGGGCGAGAGCGCGATATGGCAGGACCTGCGCCAGCGGCTCTACCTCGACCACGCGGAGCTGAAGAAGGCGCACGCGCGCTGCCCCGCCTGGCTGCGGGCACTGACCCAGGCGTGGGCGGACGGACTGAACCACTACCTCGCCACCCATCCCGAGGTGCGCCCCCGGGTCATCCGCCGCTTCGAGCCCTGGATGCCGCTCAGCTTCTCCGAGGGCAGCATCGGCGGCGACATCGAGTCCATCCCGCTCAACCGGCTCGAAGCCTTCTACGGCGGGAGGGACCTGCCCATGACCGACGAGGAACGCGGTCTGACGTTCCGGGAACCCACCGGCTCGAACGGCATGGCGATCGCACCGAGCCACACCCGCGACGGCCACGCGCTGCTCCTCATCAACCCGCACACCAGCTTCTTCTTCCGCGCCGAACAGCATGTGACGAGCGAGCAGGGACTCGACGCCTACGGCGCCGCCACCTGGGGTCAGTTCTTCATCTACCAGGGCTTCAACGCCGACACCGGCTGGATGCACACCTCCAGCGGCGTCGACAACATCGACAACTTCGCCGAGACGATCGTGACCGGCGACGACGGCAAGCTCTACTACCGGTACGGCGACGAGCTGCGCCCCGTGACCACCAAGCGGATCACCCTCTCGGTACGCGCCGAGGACGGCCGCCAGGACAAGCGCCGGTTCACGACCTACGCCACGCACCACGGCCCGATCGTCCGCGAGGAGGACGGCAGGTGGATCGCGTGCGCGCTCATGAACAAGCCCGTCGACGCGCTGAAGCAGAGCTACCTGCGTACCAAGACGCGGGACTACGACGAGTACATCGGCGTCGCGGAACTCAAGGCGAACAGCTCCAACAACACCCTCTTCGCCGACTCCAAGGGCGCCATCGCCTTCCTCATGCCGCAGTTCATGCCGGAGCGTGACGACCGCTTCGACTACCTGAAGACCGTCGACGGCAGTGACCCGGCGACCGACTGGAACGGCCTGCACAGCCTGGCGAGCATGCCCCAGGCCGTGAACCCGAAGAACGGCTGGGCGTTCAACACCAACAACTGGCCCTGGACCGCGGCGGGGGACGACAGCCCCGACGCGGCCGACTACCCGCGGTACTTCGACCGGTTCGGCGAGAACCCGCGCGGACCGCAGGCGATCCGGGTGCTGAGCGCGCGCAGGGACTTCACGCCCCGGACCTTGATCGACGCGGCTTTCGACCCGTACCTCACCGCGTTCGCCCGGCTGGTCCCCGGCCTCGTCGCCGCCTGGGACGCGCTGCCCCGGGGCAGCGCGCGCAGGAAGCGGCTGACCGCCCCGATCGCCCTGCTGCGTGACTGGGACACCCGGTGGTCCGCCGGGTCCACCGCCATGTCGGTGGCCGTGTTCTGGGGCGAGGACCTGTGGGCGATGACCGCCCGGGCGGCGGCGGACGCCGGGCTGTCCGGCTGGGACTACATGGCCGAGCGCGCCACCGACACCCAGCGCCTCGACGCCCTGGAAACGGCGGTGGCCCGGCTGGAGCGGGACTTCGGCAGCCAGGAGGTGCCCTGGGGCGACATCAACCGCTACCAGCGCAACGACGGCGCGATCGTCCAGGAGTTCAGCGACGACAAGCCGAGCGTCCCGGTCCCCTTCGCGTCGTCGCGCTGGGGCTCGCTGGCCTCGTTCGGGGCCAGGAGCTACCCGGGGACGAAGCGGTACTACGGCACCAGCGGCAACAGCTTCGTCGCGGTGGTGGAGTTCGGGCCCCGGGTGCGCGCCTGGGCGGTGACGGCGGGCGGCGTCAGCGGCCACCCCGACTCGCCGCACTTCGCCGACCAGGTCGAGCGATACGCGAGCGGCGACCTGCGGCGGGTCTACTTCCATCCCGACGAGCTGGCGGGTCACGTCGAGCGCAGGTACCGGCCGGGCGACTGAGCGGCGGGCGCTCCCCCGCACCCCGCCCGCACTCGCGTGACCTGTCCCTCTCCCGCTCGCATCGTCAAGAGGTGAAGGCACGACGGCCGCGGGCGGGCGTCGGCGACCGGGCCCGTTCAAAGTATTGACATGTGCATTACTGAGGCTTTACGTTCCCGCCATCTGAGAGCGCTCTCAGACTCTTCTCCTGTGAAGACTCGAGGTGCCCCATGCCATCCCCCCGCACCAGACCGGCAGCAGCCCTGCTGCTCACCTCAGCCCTCGCCGTCGTCGGCCTGGGCCCGGCCGCCGCCCCGGCGGCCGCCGCGACCGTTCCCGTCGGTTCCGGCAGCTACTCCGACACCCGGCCCCCCGGCACGTCGGGCCCCACCACCAACACAGGAACACCCGTCACCCCCAAGGTGACCGCCACCGCCCGGAACCGCCCCGTCCCCACCAACGACTGGTGGTCCTCCCTCGCCTTCCAGCGCTACGGCGACAACCCGTACTCGACCCCCATGTACGGGCACCCCCTCACCTACCAGGCCACGGCCGGCGGGCTCGACGTCGGCTACCCGACCTCCCCCGCGATCGTCGGGGACGGCCGCCAGTACGAGTACGCCCACAAACGCGACCTCACCATCGGACTGGCCGGCCTCAACTCTCCCGACACCAAGGCCGACAACTGGTCCGACTGGACGGTCACCCCCTACTGGTCCGACGGCGCCCGCACCCTGCGCACCACCATCGGCCACGGCTCCCCGTTCGTGTACGCCAAGGGCTCCGGCGGCAACGCCCAGATCACCACCGCCGGCACGCCCACCGTCTTCGCCGACCAGGGCAACGTCCTCGGCATCACCGTCGCCGGGCACCACTACGCCCTCTTCGCGCCGACGGGCAGCGACTGGAACGTCGCCGGGACCACCGTCACCGCCGGTCTCGGCTCCAAGGACTACTTCTCCGTGGCCGTGCTGCCGTCCACCGACGCGCTGGCGACCTTCCGGAAGTACGCCTACAGCTTCGTCACCGACTCCAAGGTCGCCTGGAACTACACCGGCGGCACCGTCAGGGCCACCTACACGCTCACCACCGAGGCGCAGGAAGGCACCGAGCGCGGCACGCTCCAGGCGCTCTACCGCCACCAGTGGCTGAACACCACGGATCCCCTGACCTCCTACACCTACGTCTCACCGCGCGGCACCATGAAGGTCCGCGAATCGGCCTCCTTCACCACCAGCCAGAAGGCGTCCGCGGTGCTGCCCGCGCTGCCCAAGTCGAACGGCGTGGACACCGCCCGGCTGCGCGGATACCTGAACGAGGTGGTGAACGCGGCCGACCCCTTCTCCGGCGCCTCGGACACCTACTGGACCGGAAAGGCCCTCGGCCGTCTCGCCCAACTCGTCCCGCTGGCCGAGCAGGCAGGTGAGACCGGCACCCGCGACCGGCTGCTCGGGCTGCTCAAGGGCAAGCTCCAGGAGTGGTTCACGGCGGGCGGCGCGAACGAGTTCAGCTACGACAGGGACTGGAAGACCCTCACGGGTTACCCGGCCTCCTACGGCAGCGACACCGAACTCAACGACCACCACTTCCACTACAGCTACTACGTCTACGCGGCGGCGATCGTCGCCCAGTACGACCAGGCATGGGCCGCCGACTCCGCCTGGGGCGGCATGGTCAAGACCCTGGTGCGGGACGCCGCCAACCCCAGCCGCACCGACGGCGCCTTCCCCTTCCTGCGCGGCTTCGACGTCTACGCGGGCCACAGCTGGGCCTCCGGCCACCAGGGTTTCGCCGCCGGCAACAACCAGGAGTCCTCCTCCGAGTCCACCAACCTCAGCGCGGCCCTCGTCCTGTGGGGCTCCGCCACGGGCGACACCTCACTGCGTGACCTCGGCACCTACCTGCTGACCACCGAGTCGGAGTCGATCGCCCAGTACTGGTTCGACGCCGACGAGCAGGTGTTCCCCTCGTCCTTCGGTCACGGCACGGCCGGGATGGTGTGGGGAAGCGGCGCCGCCTACGCCACGTGGTGGACCGCCAACCCCGAGGAGATCCAC
This sequence comes from Streptomyces sp. BK79, assembly GCF_044142145.1. Lineage (NCBI taxonomy): Bacteria > Bacillati > Actinomycetota > Actinomycetes > Kitasatosporales > Streptomycetaceae > Streptomyces > Streptomyces sp. BK79. The sequence goes on along the minus strand of NZ_JBHVOC010000005.1, from coordinate 254,432 downwards.
GGCATCAACGTCCTGCCCGTGACCGGCGGATCCCTCCACCTGGGCGGCGAGAAGGCCGCCGTCCGGCGCAACATCGCCGAGATGGAACGGGAGAACGGCGGTCCGGCCGTCGAATGGCGCGACATCCTCTGGGAGTTCGAGTCCTTCGCCGACCCGGCCGCCGCCAAGGCCAAGTGGGACGCGGGCAACGCCGGCTACACCCCGGAGCAGGGGGAGTCCAAGGCGCACACCTACCACTGGATCAACACCCTCGACGCCGTCGGTGCCCCGGACGCCACCGTGACCGGTGACATCCCCACCTCCGCCGTCTTCACCAAGGGGACGACCCGCACGTACGTCGCCCACAACCACGGATCGTCGGCTCGAACCGTCACCTTCTCGGACGGCAAGAGCCTCTCCGTACCGGCTCGTTCCACCGCGAGCGGCACCGGGAGCGGTTCCGGGGATCCCGACCCCGACCCGCCGGCCGGGAACACCTTCCAGCTCCGCGGCGGTGGCGTCCTGACCACGGCGACCGGCGGCACGCCGGGCAGCGACACGATCCCCTCCGGAGGCGGCGCCAACCACGACGGCACCCCGTACCGGCCCCTCGTCTACGAGGTCCGCGGCGTCAGCGGCACGCTCACCCCGGGGGCGGGGACCGCCTTCCGGCTCCAGGTGGACGCCGGCACCGCGGTCGGCCTCGGACAACAGGCCCGGATCAGCTACGACCTCACCGGCGACGGCTCCTTCGACCGGACCGAGACCTACAACTACTTCGCCACCGACCCGGTCAACGGCTGGGAGGAGTACACGCAGGCGCGCGGCCTCAAGGCGTCCACGGGCACCCTGGGCGACCTCAGGGGCGGCACCGTACGCCTCGAGGTCTGGAGCGCCATCGGCAACGGCGCCACACAGCTCCAGACGAGCACGGACAAGTCCGTGGTCGTGATCCCGTACAGCTGAACCGGCGATGTCGTGCGGTGGGCGACGGTGTCGGTCCGTTGCCCACCGCACCGGTGTGCCCGACGGCGATGTCGTCGCGCTCTCTCCCGCCCCACCCGCCTGTTCAGCGCAGCAGCGCGTCGAGGAAGGGGCTGGAGACCACGTGATGGGGATCGAGCCGGTCCAGGATCGCGACCGCCTCGTCCCAGCCCGGTCCGCCCCCGGCGCGCAGGGCGGCGGGAACGGCCCGCGTGAGGACGTCCGGGTCGGACCACGCGGCGGTGTCGGTGTAGCCCCAGCCCTTCGACCACTCCACCCGTACGGTCGCCCGGTCCCCGTCCAGGGCCAGGAGGAACTGCTCGATCTCCCGGTAGAAGCGGTGCAGAGCGGGTGTCGTCGGCAAGGAGAGGATGTCGATCCACACGGCGGTGTCGGCCTCCGGCCGGTCCGGGCGCGGCCGCAGGGCGGACAGCAGCGGTGGCCGGGCGCCGGGGACGCCGCACACGGACGGATCCTCCAGTCCGGTCACCCGGATCTCCACCTGCCCGTTGACCGGGTACTCGCCGCGTGCCGCGTACTCGGCGAGCAGCTCGCGGTAGAAGTCGGCGAACCGGCTGACCACCCACTGCAGATCGGCCCGGCGGGTGAGGACGGCGTAGCCGTTGGCCGTCTCGCGCAGTGTCGTGGGCCGCACGTACTCCAGCAGGTTGCGGGAGGCTCCCCACAGGTCCGAGCGCAGCCCGCCGGCCAGCAGGTGGGTGAGCACGTCGCCGGTCAGTACGTCCCGCACGAGGGTTCCCGACAGCAGGACGTCGGTGATGTCACCGGTCAGGGCGACCTTGGCCAGCAGGTACTGGACCTGCCCGAAGAGCGGGGCGCTCGCCCAGGCTCCCGAGACGAGCGTCCCGGCTAGCCGGGCCACCGGCTCGGGAAGCGAGTCGGAGAACGGGTAGTTGTACGGCCCGTCGACCGCCCGGGAGGCGAACGGCCGGTCGGGGGTGACGCTCCAGACCTTCAGCCAGGGCTTGTCCGTGAACGCGAACCAGATCGCCTCCGCCCGGCCGGTCCTGTCGACGAAGCCGGCCAGGGTCCTGGTGCCGGCCGGGGCGCCGGGGGCGGCGAACAGTTCGGTGGCGGGGATGTGCAGGAAGGACCGGCAGCGCAGGTTGTGGTCGGTGCCCATGCGCAGCACGGCCTCGGTGACGAGCGAGCGGCCGAGGTGGGTGAGGAGCGCGTCGCAGTCGGGCTCGGCCCGCCCGACCGTCCGCAGGACGTACCGCCCGGCGTCGTCGTCCCAGACGACCACGGTCAGCTCGGTGACCAGGTTGCTCAGCGAGCCGTACCCGTGGCCGGGTGACGGGTGCTCGCCGGTGGCGGGGACGGCCGTGCCGTGCGCGCCGATGGCCAGCGCGCCGCCGACCGACAGTTCCCCGGGTGCCGGCGCGGCGACGACCCCGTATCCGTGCGTGCCGGCGAACGCGAGGAGCCGCTCCAGCAGGGCCCCTGCCTGGACCCGGACCAGGGCCGAGCCGTCGGCGTCCCGCCGGTCCAGCGACATCCCGGTGAGGTGGGCGGTGGTGTCCATCAGTACGACCCGCGTCGCGGCGGGGGTGTCGTCGGCCACCGTGAGCGGAGCCCAGCCGTGCCGCATGCCCTGCGCCCGTACCGTCCAGCCGGCACCGTAGGCCCAGTTCACGACGTCGAGCAGGTCCTGCGGGGTGCGGGGTGCGCACGTCCACAACTGGTCGGCACGGATCTCACCGGACCAGTTCTCATAGACGCGCCGGTAGACGTCGAGCCCGGGCGGGAAGCCGGGCGGCGACGGCACGCCGGCGTAGGCGCTGCCCGGCCGGACCACTCCGCGCAACAGCCAGGCCCCGCCGGCCGCGGCGACGGCCGAGGCGAGCAGCCTGCGCCGCGACGGTCCGCCGCCCTGAACCGAAGACTCGTCCGTCATCCCCGAGAACCTCCCCTGGTCCCGCCTCACCCCGGACCGGCCCAGGCGGGCCGACCGAACACGCACGCTAACCAGCGGCCAGGGGCCTCGCAGTCATATGGTCGTTTGTTCTACGCGATCGAGTGAAAAAGCGCGGAACGCCCCCGCCCCGGCGGTCTTTGATGGTCGCCGACGACGCCTGACGGACCCGGCCGGCCGGGGGCCCGGCCGGCCGAGACCGAGTGCCACGGCGGTGAGCAGTGCGCCCACCGGCACGAGGCCGGCGAAGAGGCCCGCGCGGTCGGCGCCGAGGCGGCGCCGACGGGGGCTGCGGCTCTCATGCGACGTGCTCCGGCGACGAGGAGGGGGCCGGCGAGGCGGCCAGGACCTTGCGGGTGACGCGTTCGGCGACGGCCGCCACCAGGGTCCGGGGGCGACGGGGTGTCAGGTGTGCGCCCAGAGCGTTGCCGAGTCCGGGGGCGACGTAGCCGCGGTCACGCTCCAGCGCGCGCAGCGCCGCGCGCACCACCGGCTCCGGGGTGGTCATGGAGCCGGTGACAGCCGCCCGGCGGGTGCCGATGGTGTCGAAGAAGGCGGTCTCGACCGGGCCGGGGCACAGAGTGAGCACGCGGATGCCACGTCGGCGGTACTCCTGGCGCAGGGCGAGGCCGAAGTTCAGCACGAAGGCCTTGGCCGCACCGTAGACGGCGAAGTACGGGGAGGGCTGGAAGGCGGCGTTGGACGCGACGTTGACGACCGAGCCCCGGCCGCGTTCCAGCATGCCGGGCAGGAGTTCGTGGGTGAGGTCGACGAGTGCGACGACGTTGACCATCAGCTGGTCGTGGTCGCGGGCCCCGGGTATCTCCTCGAAGCGGCCGCAGGTGCCGAAGCCGGCGTTGTTGACCAGCAGGTCGACGCTCAGACCCCGGGCGGTCAGCCGGTCGGCGATGCGGCGGGCCGCGTCCGGCACGGCGAGGTCCTGGACCAGCACGTGTGCCTGGACGCCGTGTGCGGTGATCAGGCGCTCGGCGAGGGCGGCGAGCCGGTCGCCGGTGCGCGCCACCAGGATCACGTCGTGCCCCTGGGCGGCGAGCTGTGCGGCGAACTCCGCGCCGAGGCCGGACGACGCTCCGGTGATGAGGGCGGTGCTGTTCACGAGCTTCTCCTTGAGTCGAGAGCAACTGGGATGACTATGTATCAACAACCTCCTTAATCGCAACAGTGATGATGCATTTAGATGGATCAGCGCGTCACGGACGTATGATCTCCTCGGACAATCGGACCAGCAGGAGGCGTCATGGGTGAGACGACGGGACGATCACTGCGGGCGGACGCGGAACGCAGCGTGCGCGCCATCCTGGAAGCGGCCGAGCGGGTGCTCGCCGAAGATCCCGGCGCTTCCATGGAGCAGATCGCGGCAGCCGCGGGCGTGGCCCGCACGACCATCCACCGGCGGTTCGCCAACCGGCAGGCGCTGATCGAGGCGTTGGCGTCCTCCGCCGCCCGCCAGCTCGCCCGGGCGGTCGACGACGGCAGGCCGGACACCGCGCCGCCGCTGGTGGCGATGCACCGGATCACGGCCAACGTGCTGCAGGTCAAGAGCGCCTGGGCGTTCGCCCTGGAGCTGCCGGCCGACCCGGACGGCGAGGCGGCCCTCCTCCACCAGGACATCGGCCGCAGTTGCCTCGCCGTACTGAAGCGGGCCCAGGACGACAAGCTCATCGACGAGGCGGCCGACCTCGACTGGGTGCGCCGGGTCTACTACGCGCTCATCGGGGAGTCCCTGCACGGCAACGCGGACGACGCCGACCCGGACGCCCTCGCCACCCGCATCATCGACACCCTGCTGCACGGCGCCGGCCCACGCACCTGATCGGCCGGCGCTCAGGCGGGGACGGCTTTCGCCAGGTTCACCACACCGTCGCCCGACGCGTCGGGAAGCGGGGCGTAGCCCTGCCGGCGGTAGAGGGTGAGGTTGCGGTGGCTCGCGGCACCGGTGGACAGGACGAAACGCCGGCAGCCCCTCCCGGCGGACTCGGCCTGGTCCAGCAGCCACCGGCCCACACCCCGGCCCCGCAGGTCGGGGGCGACGGCGAGCCGCCCGACGTGCAGGTCGGCGCCGTCGCGACGCGTGCGGACGATTCCGAGCAGCCGCCCGTCCCGCCACAGTCCCGTCGTATGCCAGGCGGCCAGCCAGGCGCGCACCTCGTCCAGGGACTCGTGGAGCGCCGGGATCGCCAGGGTGTCGTTGGCGAGCGCCTCCTCCATCCAGCAGCAGCGCTGCAGCACCGTCACCTCGGGGGCGTCGTCCGGGCCCAGACGCCGCGCGTACGAGCCGGGGAGCGGGCCCGCCACGGTGTCCTCGTGCCCGTGTTCACGCAGTGGGGCCAGGGCCCGTGAGACCCATACCAGTTCCGACAGCAGCCCTTCGGCCGCGGCGGCATGACGCGCCGCGGGGGCGAAACGCTCCTCCCGCATCGCGTCGGCGATCCTATCGCCACGGTCGCTCCCAGGGGGACGAGGCGCAGGGTGGTCACGACCTGCTTGGCGTGCTGGACCGCGCGGGTGCCGGCCGAGGTGTGTCCGTAGCTGACGAAGCCGGCCGGCTTCCAGGCCCATTCCGGGCCCAGGTAGTCGAGCGCGTTCTTCAGGGTCGCGGGCATTCCGTAGTTGTACTCGGGCGTCACGAAGACGAAGCCGTCCGCGCCGTCGACGATCCGGCTCCAGCGGCGGGTGTGCTCGTGCTCGTGGACGCCGGTCGACGGGTGCTCCTCCTCGTCCAGGAAGGGCAGGCCCAGATCACCGACGGCCACAGGCACGAGGTCCGCGCCGAGCAGGCCGGCGCTCGTCGCGAGCGTCTCGGTCAGCCACCGGCCGACGGCGGGGCCGAGGGCGCCGGGACGTGTGCTGCAGACCAGTACGACGATGCGAAGCCGTTTCGTTGTCATGGAAACGAAAGTAGCCGGTAGATTGATTACATGTCAACGAAAGAGACGGATCCCAAGGAGACGGACCCTCCGGTCCGTTGGCTCGCGGCCGACGAGGAGCGCGCCTGGCGGGCGTACCTCCGCATGGTGACCGCGGTGCAGACCCGCACCGCGCAGGACCTGGCCGCACACGGGTTGTCCGAGCCGGACTACGAGGTGCTCAGCACCCTGTCCGAGCGCACCGACGGCACCAGCACGCTGCGCGATCAGGCCGCCAAGATGGGGTGGTCGCGAAGCCGTCTGTCCCGCCATGCCACCCGCATGGAGGTGCGCGGACTCATCCGGCGCGCACCGGACCCGGCCGACGGGAGAGGCTGCTTCCTGGTCCTCACCGCGACGGGGTGGGACGCGCTCCGGGAAGCCGCCCCGACCCATGTCGCCTCCGTGCGACGGCACCTCGTCGACCGGCTGGACCCCGCGGAACTCGAGGCCCTCGGACGCATCGCGGAAAAGATCGCCGACGGCCCGTAGAGCGGCCCGCGCTGCCGTAGGACGCCCGCGTTCCCGGACGGCGCCGCCGGGACGGCCGCGCACGACATACGGGGCCGTCCTCCCGCCAATACGGGGCCGTCCTCCCGACCCCCGAGGCGGGAGGACGGCCCCAGCTCTTTCCGCCCGGTTCGCCCGGCCGCCCGGTCAGTACAGCTTGTCGACGGCCGTGGTCGTGGTCTTCCTGAAGGCGGCCACGGGCGCGTCGTCGAAGTCGCCCATCTGCCCCCACCGCACGACGGTGACGGTCCTGCCGTCCCGCCCGACGGACAGCAGGGCGATGTCGGTGGCGCCCCAGGACGTCTCGGTGTGCAGGCCCCGGACGCGGGCGCCCTCCTCGACCGGCAGCCTGCCGTAGTCCCGGCCCTCGGCCTCGACGTCGGGCGAGGACTCCTCGACGCGGTCGGCGCAGGTGCGGATCAGGTCGTCGTAGTGCTTCGCCAGGGCCTTGGCCTGGGCGGCCGTGCCCGTCACGACGGTCAACTGGACGGCGCTCGTGTCCAGGTCGGTCCGGAACTCCCGGTGCCGGTAGGCGTAGGAGGGCACGCCCTCCGTGCTCACGCAGAGGCCGAGTGACTCCGGGAACCCGTCGGTGACCGGCCCGGCGGTCCACGACGACGTCGGGTGCGGTGGCAGCTGGGACGCCGACAGGAACGTGGGCGCGGCGGCCTTCGGGGCGGCGCCGGCGGCCGGTGCCGTGAGGACCGAGCCCGCCGCGAGGGCGGCGACGGTGAGTGCGGTGAGTGCGCTCGTGCGGTGGCGCATGGGCATGGGTGTTCCCCCGTGGATGCGTGCGTGGACGTGGCTGCCGCGGCGCGGCCGGCTGGTCGGCCCGGCCTGGTCGGTGCGGCACCAAGAGCATCCGTGGTCACGGCAGCCGGGCGCAACAGCCGACGGCCCATCGGACCCGGTGGAACCATCCCAGGCCGTCTGACGTGCAGGTACATGGGTGCCTGGGACACCGTCCCGGGCCGGGTGGGGTCGTACGAGGACGGGGGACCCGTGTCGGCACAGGACGACGGCGACGGCATCGACGAGGTGGCCGGGTTCGCGGCGCTGCTGCGGGCGCTGAAGGAAGGCACGGACCGCAGCTACGGCTCGCTGGCCCGCCGGCTGGGCATGAACACCTCGACGCTGCACCGCTACTGCGCGGGCGAGGCGGTGCCGCTCGACTTCGCCCCCGTGGAACGCTTCGCGGCCCTGTGCGGGGCGACCGCGGAGCAACGTCTGGAACTCCACCGCCGCTGGCTCCAGGCAGTGGCGGCCCGCCACCGGCCGCGTACGGCGGGGGCGGCGCGGAGCGCGCCACCGCCCGCGCCCGCACCGACGCCGCCGCTTCCACCCGCGCGCCGCGCGTGGTACCGCCGTAGACGTCTCGTGGCCGGGCTGGCCTCCGTCTGTGCCGTGCTCGCGACGCTCGGGGCTCTGTCCGCGCTGCCGGACGGGCGGCGGGCGCCCGCCGACGGTGCTGCCCGGGACACCGGTCCGACGGCGTCCGGTACGGCCTCCGGCAGGGCGGAGGCCGGGGCGCCCGAGCGACGGAGCGCCTCGCCCGGCCCGAGCGACTCCACCGCCTCCGAACGGCCCTCGGGCTCCGCGCCCCCGAAGGAGAAACCGGGCACCTCTCACCCGCCCCGCGCGACACCCGCCCCGACCCGCCGTGAACAGCCCGCCGGGCTGCCGCTCACCTGGTCCGTCAACTCCCAGGCCTGGAAGCTGGGGTGCGGCCACGACTACGTCATCGCCAAGCCACCCGGCCAGGTACCCCCTCCCCCTGCCCCGCAGGACGCGGCGCCCTGGGCGGCGACGCAGAGCGCGGTGCACGGCGGCGAGACGCTCGTACAGCTGTCGGTGCAGGGGCGCAGCGACACGGCCGTCGTGCTGGAGGCGCTGCGCGTGCGCGTGGTCGGGCGTACGGCACCGGCCGAGGGCAACGCCTACGCCATGGACCAGGGCTGCGGCGGCTCGATCACGCCCCGGTACTTCGCCGTGGACCTGGACAAGGACCGCCCCCTCGCCCGCGCGGTCGCCGGGAGCGACTCCGGCACGCCGATCCCGGCCGTGCGCATGCCCTACCGCGTCTCGGCGAAGGACCCCGAGGTGCTGCTGGTCACGGCCGGGACCAGCTCGTGCGACTGCCGCTGGTACCTGGAGCTGGACTGGTCCTCCCAGGGCCAAAAGGGCACCGTACGCATCGACGACGAAGGCCGCCCGTTCCGCACCAGCGGCATCGAGGGCCTGCCCCGGTACACGTACGACACCCTGCAACGCCGGTGGGGGCCCTACAGCTGAGGACGGGGGCGTATCGCGGTGGGCGTGCGGTCCGGGACGTATCCTCGCTGCGGACACGAGGGCGAGGGGCGGACGGACATGGCAGCGGGCACGGCACAGGGGGAGCAGCCCCGGGCGTCGCTGAGCGCGCAGGCCCGGGAGGCGGTGCGCCGGCGCATCGTGGACCGGCGGTACCCCATGGGGTCACGGCTGGTGGAGCGGGAGGTCGCCGAGGAACTGAGCATGTCCCGGGTGCCGGTGCGCGAGGCGCTGCGGGCGCTGGTGGCGGAAGGCCTGCTCGAACTGTCGCCGCACAGCGGGGTGCGGGTGCGCAGCCTGGAGCGCTCGGACGTCCGGTACCTGTACGAGGTGTGGGAGCCGTTGGCCGTCCAGGCGTCGCGGTTGGCGGCCCGGCGGGTCGCGGCGGCGGACGGCACGCAGGCGGGGATGCCGGAGCTGTCGGAGCTCGAGGCGTTGCGCGCCTCGCTGGCCCGCGCCGAGGAGGCCGCCGGCGAGGACGAGGGCGCCCGCGAGGTGGCGGCGCACACGGAGTTCCACGACCGCATCGTGGCGCTGGCCGGCAATCCGCTGTTGGCCCGGACCATGGAGCAGCTCGGCTGGCAGCTGCAGTTGCTCTTCGGCATGCGCGCGGAGTCCGCCCACATGCGCCACCAGCACGCGGAGATCTTCCGCCACATCGCCGCGGGCGACGAGGAGGCGGCAGCGGCCGGCACCCTGCTGCACGTGCGCGACAGCCGCGCGGTGGCGCTGCGTTCCCTGTTCGGGGACACCACCCCCCAGGGAGACACTTTGTATACCGAGGGTGTTTAGCAGCCCGGCCGACGGAGCCTGATGCCGAGTGCGGGAACTGGGGCATCACCCTCTATTCCGGCCGTTATTCCGGTTTTCGTCGCGATGGCACACCGGCGATTACCCCGGTGTGCGCCACTCCTTGTCGCGCGCCTCTCCTTTGGTATACAAATTCTCGCCAGGCGGGTCTTCCGTTCCGCCACCGTTCCCCCGTCCCAGGAGTCCGTCATGTGCGTCGAGCCCTCCGAGCCTCCGTCCAGCCGGCTGACCCGTCGCGGTGTGCTCGCCGCGTCCGCCGCCCTCGCGGGCACGGCGGCCGCCCTCACGGCGGCCTCTCCCGCGCAGGCGATCCCGACGGCCGGGCGGCGGCCGGCGCGCACCGCCGACCTGGTCGTCGAGGGTGGCACGCTCCTCGACCCGGCCACCGGTGACGTCACCGAGGACGCCGTCGTCGTGATCCGCGACGGCAGGGTGCGCGCCGCCGGTCCCCGCAGCCGGACCGGCGTCCCGGCCGGCGTCCCCCGCCTGGACGCCCACGGCCGCTGGGTGCTGCCCGGCCTGATCGACGCGCACATCCACCTCAACACCGCGGCCGAGGCACGTGACGCCGTCGCCAAGGGCGCCACCAGTGCCCGCAGCGGGTCCACGAACTTCTACCAGGACATCGCCGTACGGGAGTTGGCCCGCCGGTCCCCCGGCCTGGCACCCCGGCTGCGGGCGGCCGGCGTCTTCGTCACCCCCGATCTGGGCGACACGCTCCTCGCCGACCCGGAGCTGACCTCGCTGGCCGCCCTGAAGGACGGGGTCCGCTCCGCCGACGCCCTGCGCCACGTCGTGCGGACCAACCTGACGCGGGGCGCCGACGTCATCAAGACACGGGTCAACGAGCGGGCCGGGCTGCCCGACCAGGACCCGCTGGCCCAGGTCTACTCGCATGCCCAGCTCAGCGAGGTGGTGGCCGCCGCACGCCGCGGAGGGAAGGGCGTGCTGTGCCACAGCTACAGCGAGAAGGGCTGCCACGACGCGGTCACGGCGGGCGTCAGGTCCCTGGAGCACGGGGTGTTCGTCGGTGAGCGCACCCTGCACGAGATGCGCCGCCGGGGCACGTGGTTCACGCCGACCCTGACGGCCGTCTCGGGACTCGCCGCCTCCGAGGACCCGGTCCTGGCCGAACGCGGCAGGACCTACCTGCCGATCCTGAAGCGGGCGGTACGGGCGGCGCACGACCTGGGCGTGCCGCTGGCGGCCGGCACCGACTCCTCCGGCGGCACGGTCGACCCTGTCGGCGCCGAGGTCGAGTTGATGCACGCGGCCGGTCTGTCCCCGCTCGACGCCCTGCGCACCGCCACCACCGGGGCCGCGCGACTGCTCGGTCTGGAGGGCACCGCGGGCCGCCTCACCCCGGGCCACGCGGGCGACCTGATCCTGCTCGACGGCGACCCGCTGGCCGACCTTTCGCTGCTCTCGGCCCCCGCGCGGGTGGTGCGCGCGGGCGTGCCCCTCTGACCGCCGCTCCCCCGCTCCACACGCCCCCCCGACACCCCTCAGGAGCCCGGCATGACACCCCCACCCCTCTCCCGTCGCAACGTCCTCGCGGGTGCCGCCTCGCTCGGTGGCGCCGCCGCCTTCACGCCGGCGGCGGCCCAGGCGGCACCCGGTCCCGGGGCCGGCCCTCACCCGCGCGAGGCCGTCGTGTTCCGCGACGTACGGCTGCCCGACGCCCGGCAGACGGTGGACCTGACCGTCGTGGACGGGCGGATCTCCGACCGGCCCGCGCCCCGTGGCGCCTCCGTCGTGGACGCCGACGGCCGGATGGCGCTGCCGGCTCTGGTGGACGCGCACATCCACCCCGACAAGACCAGTTGGGGCGGCCGGTGGGTGACGCGCGAGCCCGCGAGCGGCATCGCCGACTACTGCGCGCAGGACGTCGAGCTGTACCGCACCCAGCGGCGCCCGGTGGGCGAGCGGGCGTACGGCCTGATGCGGCACGCCGTCACCCGCGGGACCCGCGCCATGCGCGCCCACGCGGACGTGGCACCCGCCTACGGTCTGGCCGGCGTCGAAGGGGTGGCCGAGGCGCGCGACCGCCTCGCCGGAGCGCTGGACGTGCAGATCGTGGCCTTCCCGCAGCACGGTGTCGTGCGCGCGCCCGGCACGGCCGAACTCCTGACGTCCGCGGCGCGCCAGGGCCTGGTCGACCTGATCGGCGGCATCGACCCGATCAGCTTCGACGGGGCGCCGGAGGAGCAGCTCGACCTGGTCTTCGACCTGGCCGACCGGTACGGCGTCGGCGTGGACATCCACCTGCACGACCGTGACGAGAAGGGCACCCGGGTGCTGCGCGGCATCATCGAGCGGACCCGGGCCCTGTCCCTGCGCGGCCGGGTGACGGTCAGCCACGTCTTCTGCCTGCCGTTCCTCGCCGAGGGCGCCCTGCGGTCCATGGCGCGGGAGCTGGCCGAGCTGGACATCGCCCTGACGACGGTCGCGCCGAACGAGTCGCTGGTGCTCCCGGTGGCCGTGCTGCGCGAGCACGGCGTCCGGGTGGGGCTGGGCTCGGACGGCGTGCGCGACGCGTGGAGCCCGTTCGGGAACGCCGACATGCTGCACCGGGCCCACCTGCTGGGCTGGATCACGGACGTGCGGCTCGACGAGGAACTGGCCTCCTGCTACACGGTGGGGGCGCACGGGGGCGCCGACGTCATGGGCCTGGCCCGCGCCGACCTGACACCGGGATCACCGGCGGACTTCGTGCTGGTGCGTGCCGAGTGCCTTCCCCAGGTCGTGGTCGACATGCCCCGGCGCGACATGGTCGTGCACGGCGGCCGGGTGGTCGCCCGGGACGGGGAACTGATCTGATCGTGTCCTTCTCCTCGCCCTCTGCGCCGGAGGCTTCAGGAACCGCGTAGATGTGCTGGGTGGCACGTTCGATGACGGCGTGGTTCACGGGGTGGCTGCTCATGGCCGGTGAGACTTTGCCCGCGGCTCACCATCGTCGCGGCGAGCTGGTTCCGAGCGCACCGATAGCGTCGGCGGGGCGGGAGACCCGTCGTCCGGGCCTCCCCCGACGGACCCCGCGCGCTCGCCACACCGGCCTTCTGCGGACTCGTCGGCGGCGACGCGACCGGTCCAGCCCGCCGCAAGAGTCACCCACAGGGAGGCGGGTTGTTCGGGTCACCTTCACTTGGGGTGTTTTCGGCCTGCGCCGTCCTGGGCGGCGACGGATCGCGCGTCGCCGCACCACCTACTCGTCCCGTTTCGTCACCGGCGGTTCCTGTCGGACGGGGGCGTGTTCCGGCCGACCGCTCGTCGTCGTTCCGGCTTCCGGTGCCGCTGAGAACGGCGCATTGAGGTCGGTTCCTCCCCCGCCGGAACCCGTCCGGGCTTTTCCGCAGGGTCCTTTGGGCACACGGCTGAGGGAAATGGGGGACGAGCCCGGTGGTCCGCGAGGACGGCCGGGAGACCTTGGGGGTTGCACATGGTCCGTGTTCTCGTGGTGCACGATGCCCTGCTGTTGCGTTCGGCATTGGTGCACCTGCTGCAGTCCGCCGACGGGTTCGACGTGTCGTCCACGTCGTCCCGGGGCGAGGGCATCGACCGGGACGACTTACCGGCGGACGTGTGCGTGGTGGACGGGAACTGTCTCAAGGGGCCGGGAGAGGTCTGCCGGGCCCCGTTCCTGGAGTGCTGCCGGGACGCTCGGCTGGTCGTTCTCACGGCCCCGGACCGGCCGGGCGTGCTGCGCCGGGCGTTCGAGGCCGGGGCGCTCGGTTTCGTCGGCAAGGACGCCCCGTCCCAGCGGCTGATCGCCGCCGTGCACGCCGCCGCCAAAGGGGAGCGGTTCCTGGACGAGAGACTCGCCGTCGCTCTGATGGACGCCTCACGGACGCCCCTGACGGCCCGGGAGCTGAGTGTCGTCTCGCACGCGGCGCAGGGAGCGTCCATCGCCGAGATCGCCGGCGTGCTGCACCTGTCCCGGGGGACCGTCCGCAACTACATGGCCAGCGCGATCCGGAAGGTCGGCGCGCGCAACCGGGTGGACGCGATCCGCATCGTCCAGAACGCCGGCTGGATGTGAGGTCACCCGTGGGTCTCGCCCCAGTGACCCACCAGATCCCGGTAGAGCGGTGAACGGTCGAGGAGTTCGGCGTGGGTGCCGCACGCCGCGCCGACCCCGTCCAGCACCAGGATCCGGTCGGCGCGGAGCGCGGACGACATGCGGTGGGCCACGACGAGCAGCGTCCCCGGACGCCGGGCGAGCGCCTTCTCGGCCCGCGCCTCGGCCGCCGCGTCGAGATGGCAGGTCGCCTCGTCCAGCAGGAGCAGCGGCGCCGGCGACAGGTGGGCCCGGACCAGCACGATGAGCTGACGCTCGCCCTGGGAGAGGTCGTCCGGCCGCAGTTGCGCGTCGAGCCCGCCCAGACGCGCCAGCAGACGGTCGGCGCCAAGTGCGCGTACGGCGGCCCCGACCTGGACCGTGGAGGCCTCGGGCCGCAGGTAGGTGAGGTTGTCGCGCACGGTGCCGGTGAAGACGTACGCCTGTTGCGGCAGCAGGACGCGCAGCGCGGACAGTTCGGCCGGGCCGCGGCCGGTGACCGGGGTACCGGCCACCTCCACGGTCCCGTCGCTCGGTGCCAGCGTCCCGGCGACGAGCCGGGTGAGGGTCGACTTGCCGATGCCGCTGGGGCCTACGACGGCCAGGTGCTCGCCGTCCTCGACCCGCAGGTCGAGCGCGTCGAGCACCGGCTCGGCCCGTGCCCCGTAGGAGAGCGTCACCGCTCGAAGTGCGAGGGCGGGCGGCGGACCCGGCGGCGGCTTCGGTCCCGGCCCGGCGCCGACGGCGGGGGCGGGCGGGGACGTGGCCTGGGGGGCCGAGGACGGCTCCGCCGCCAGGAAGCGGTCCAGGACCACCAGCAGCCGGGTCCCCGCGGCGCCGATCGCCGTCATGAGGGTGTGCAGCGCGGGCAGCAGGGCCTGGGCGAGGTAGGTGAAGGCGCCCAGCAGGGCACCCGTCGTCACTCCCTCGGCGCGCAGCCACGGCACGCTCACCAGCAGGAGCAGGACCGGCAGGTGCCCCGCGACGCCGAGGGCCAGGGTGCGCACCGCCGCCCAGCGCGCGAGGGCGCGCGAGGTGGCGGCGGCGTCCGCGACGAGCCGTTCCCCTCGCCTGGCCGTCTCCGGCTCCGTGCCGCACGCGGTGATGTCGCGCAGTTCCTCCCGGGTCCGCGCCGCGTGATCGCCCAGCGCCTCGTCGGCGGTGAGGGCTCTCCGCTGTGCCCCGGCCATGGGCCGCAGCGTGAGCAGGAACAGGGCCAGGCCCCCGGCGAGGGGGGGCCCGACCACCACCAGCAACGCCGGGTCCAGCGAGAACAGGCCCGCCAGCGCACCGGCGGCGGTGAACACGAACGAGCGCAGGGTGAGCACGAGCCCGGCGAAGCTGTCCCGCACGATCTCGACCTGGTTGGTCAGGCGTGAGACCGCGGCGCGGTCCCGGCCGCCGGGGCGGGCCAGCGCGCCCGTCATCGACTGGTCGACCGCCCGCCGTACGAGGCTGTCCCGCAACGGCTCGGTCAGCCCGGCGAGTTGGGCGAAGACACCCTTGATCACCGGCGCCCCGAGCAGTACGGCGACGGCGGCCACCGTGAGCCAGCCGAGCCCTTCGGCCGTGTCGCCGGCGAGGAATCCCCGGTCGACGGCCTGGGCGACGCCGTACCCGATCAGGAAGGTCTGCGCCGACTCCGCCACCGACCACGCCCCGAGCCGGGCGAGGACGGCCTTGCGTCGGGTGAGGAATCGCCGGGCGTGCGGTCCGACCCGGCGCAGCGTGCCGTCCCCGGGCCCGGGCCGGGGCCGTGTCGCGCGGCCGGCCAGGAGGGTCATGGCCGCACCTCGCCGGGGAGGGAGGGAGCGCGATCCCCGCGAGGGCCGTCACGGCCGTCACGGCCGTCCGACCGATCGCGGTGGACGTCACCGCCGCCCCCGCCGCGGAGCCGCCCGCTGCCGCCGCCGGTCTCCGTGCCGCCGGTCCCCGTACCGCCGTTCGTCGCCCCGCCCCCGGATCCGGCGCGGGATCCCGCGCCGGTGGCGAACACCGCCCGGTACGGCTCCTGTTCCCACAGCCGCTGATGGGGTCCCACCGCTCGGACCCGCCCCTCCTCCAGCCAGATCACCAGATCCGCCCGTGCCGCGACCGACGGGCGGTGGGCCACGACGAGGCGGGTGGCGTTCCTGAGCGAGCGGCGCATCGCCCGGTCCACGGCGTGCTCCGTGGCCGTGTCGAGGCTGGAGGTCGCGTCGTCCATCACGAGCAGCCGCCCGGCGTGGGCGAAGGCCCGGGCCAGTCCCAGCCGCTGGTGTTCGCCGCCGGAGAGGGCGACGTCGTCGAGCGGGGTGTCGTACGTCTGCGGAAGGCGCCGTACGAAGGCGTCGGCACCCGCGACGCGGACGGCTTCCCGCACCCGGCGCGGCGCCGCCACGCGCGCCCCGGCCGCGACCGCGTCCGCCACCGTGCCCTCCGCCAGGACCGGACGCGCGAAGGCGAAGCCGACCTCGGTGCGCAGGCCCGCACGGGTCAGGGAGTCCAGGGGTGTGCCGTCCAGCAGCACCCGCCCCTCGTCCGGGTCGATCAACCGGCCCGCCACGGCGGCCAGTACGGACTTGCCGGCGCCGCTGCGGCCCACGACCGCGGCGGTCGTCCCGCCCGGCACGACGACGTCCTCCGCCCGCAGGACCTCCGTCCCCTCCCGCAGCACGCGCACCCCGCGCAGTTCCAGGGTGCCCGGCCCGTCCGGGGGCAGGGTCCGGGTTCCGTAGGGCAGGGCGGGCAGCCGTTCCAGTGTCGCGGTGCGCTCCCTGGCCGACCGGCCCCGGACGAGCGCTCCGAGCAGTGTGGCCGCGCTGCCGAAGCCCGCGGTCAGCTGCGCGTACCGGCTCACCGCCAGCAGTTCGCCGACGCTCAGCGCGCCCGCCCCGAGCCGGAGCCCGCCGACGGCCAGGGCGGCCACCGTCAGCAGCGGGACGAGCACACCGCCGATGGCCAGCGCCCGCCCGTGCAGGACCCACATGCGGCGGCCGAGCGCGGTGAGTTCGGTCAGTGGGCGGAGCACCCGCTCTCGTTCCCGGGCGGCCGTCCCGGCGGCGGCGATGGTCTCCGCGCCCCGCAGGGTCTCCAGCAGGCGGCCGGCGATGTCCGACTGCACCCGCTGGTAGGCGCGGACCGACGTTCCGGTGTCACGGGCGAACGTGCGCAGCACCAGGACCAGGGCGGGCAGACCGGCCAGCACACACCCGGCGACCCACACGTCGATGAAGGCCAGCGCGACGAGCGCGCCGGCCGGGGTGATCAGCGAGGCCGCCAGTGAGGCCCTCGCGGCCGGGGCGCCCCCGGCGTCGGAGGCGTTGAGCGTCAGCCGCGTCGCGACGTCCCCTGGGGAGTACGAGCGGGTCCGGTCCGGTGCGGCGCGCAGCAGGCCGGTGAGGGCCCGGGAGCGGATCGACGCCGTCCAGTCGGCGGTGCAACGACCGGCGAGCAGCGCGGTCAGACCGTCCAGGAGCACCTCGCCGACGAGCAGCGCCACGCTCGCCGTCAGCCAGGGACCGGCGGAGCCGTCGCTCAGGAGCAGATCGAGGGCGCGGCCGAGGACCAGGGGCTGCGCGACGGTGACCGCCGCGGCCGCCACCGAGCAGAGCAGGACCAGCAGTTCGGGCAGGCGCCCGGGATCCGCGCGGGTGGAGTCGGACCGCGCCCGTTCCCGCCGCGGTCGCCGGGCCGGGGTCGTACCCACCAGCGCCTCCCCTCGTGTGCGTGCCGCCCGCGGCGGGGCCGGGGCCGCTGGTACCGGAAGAAACGGGGCGGCCCGCCGCGGTCCCCCGCGGCGGGCCTCCTCGCGCGTCAGTTACAGGTCGTGACGCTGAGGCTGCTGTCGCCGCAGAGCAGCAGGCTGGCGCGGCTGCCCGTCTCGACGTCCCCCATCGCCTCTTCCTTCGGGGTCTCCATGGACTGCAGGTCGAACAGGTTCATGTGCTCATCCCTTCGTACGACAACGGGTGTCTTTACTCACGGCCCCGGACGGGACCGGCTCGTGGGCCGCGGCTCGGGCCGCGGCGGGGGGAGGAACGGCAGGCCGGCGGGCCGGTCGCCGCATACGGACGCGAGGGCCAGCAGGCAGCCGGCCGTGCCGGTGGACAGGTCCATCGACAGGCGCATCATCTGCTCGCCGGGGAAGGCGAGTTCGCCGCGGTAGGACATGGCGTGCCAGGTCAGCGCGTCGACTTGGCGCCGGACGGCCTCGGGACCGGTGCCGGGTCCCGGGGTGGTCGTCCGGCCGAGGTACAGGACCATGCCGGCGACGCCCCGGTACAGGCCGGGCTGGGCGTAGAACATGGCCTGCGCCGCGCGCACGATCTCGGCCCTCGCCTGCTCGAACCGCTCGTCGGCGCGGTGCGCCAGGTAGTCGTCGAGCACCATGCCGATGCCGACGCTGCCGGCTCCCAGGTACGGCATCGTGCGCCAGCCCTCGTCCACCTGGAGGGCGCCGCCCGCGCCGCGGACGCAGCGTGCGAGGTCCTGGCGCAGCGCGGTGGCGGCCAGGTCCAGGAGGCCGGTGTCGCCGGTGGATTCGTACAGGCGCAGGAAGAGCAGGGCGCTGCCCGTGGCACCGTGCAGCAGACCGGCGCGGGCCGGGCGGGTGTCGGCCGACAGGCCCCGGGCGCTCAGTTCGGCACACCGCAGGGCGGCGGCGCGCAGGGCCGGGTCGCCGGTGGAGGCGGCCAGGGAGTCCAGTGCCAGGCCCACGCCCGCCGTGCCGCCGTGCAGGTCCGGGCCCAGCTCCTCCAGAGGGTGCTCCAGGAGCAGCCGGGTCAGGTCGAGGGCCTGCGCCCGGTGGCCGAGGTGGTCCAGGACCCATGCGGTGCCGGCGATCCCGTCGTGGAAGCCCAGCGGCATCCCCGACGGCGGCTGTTTCGTCCGCTCCAGCAGCCAGTTCTCCGCGTCCTCGTCCCGCCCGGCACCGCTCTCGGCGAGGGCGTACAGCACGCCGGCCGCGCCGTGCCCGAACGTCAGGCCGCCGCCCGCGGTCGCGAACTGGGCGATGTCGCCCGGGAAGAGCCGGTCGTCGCGGGAAGGCGTCGCCGACGCGCGGATGGCCGCGGCCATCGACGCGCGGCTGCGCGGCCAGTCGCCCGGCTCGACGGGCACGAAGCGGTGCCCGCGGCGGGATGCGGCCGGCGCGTGCGCAGGTGCGTCAGCGATCCGGGGCGCGTCGGCCGTCCCGGGCGCGTCGGCCGTCTCCGGTCCACCGGTCGTCTCCGGTACGCCGGCCGTCTCCGGTACGCCGGTGATCTCGGCGACCGCCGCGTCCAGGAAGGCCCGCGGGACCGGGAACTGCCGGGCCACCACGTCGGCGAGGTGCTCCGCCTTGCGCCGGTCCAGCGCCAGCAGACTGGTCAGCGGCAGGAAGAGGGCCAGGCGCAGACAGGCCAGCGCGTACCGGTCCACGGCCGGACCCCGCCGGCCGGGCGGCGCCACGAACGCGGGGTGGGCGACGGTCTGCCGGCCCGGTTCGTCGACGTGATGGGCGGCCTCGAAGTCCAGCAGGGCCACCCGTCCGTCCTCACGGATCATGATGTTGAACAGGTGCAAGTCGTTGAAGACCACACCCCGCCCGTGGACGTCGGCGACCGCCCGCTCGACCTGGGCGTGCACGTCGAGTGCCCACTCGGTGTACTCGGCGAGCCGCCGGTCGCCGGGGTCGGCCTCGATGAGCGGGTGGCGCCGGGCGAAGAAGGTGTTGAGGGGCTTGCCGTCGAGGTGCTCCAGGACCAGGAAGTGGTGCTCCCCCACCGTGAAGGCGTCCCGCACCTCGGGCGTGCAGGGCAGCCCCGCCAGCCGCTCCAGAGCCCGCTGTTCGCGCCGCAGCCGGGTCACCGCGTCGGCCCCGTCGGCCGCCAGACCGGCGTACGGGCGGGCCTCCTTCAGGACCACCGTCTCTCCGCTGCGGGTGTCGCGGGCCCGGTAGACGCCCCCGCCGTTGGAGAAGTGGAGCGCCTGCTCGACGGTGTACGGGATACCGGCCAGCGTGACCGTCGCCCGCGCGTCGAGATGGGGCCGCAGGAACGCCGGCACGCTCACCCACTCCGGCACCCGGAACACCGGGCCCCGGAAGTCGGGGACGAGGACGCCGTCGGGGTCGGCGATGGCCGGCCGCAGTTCGCCGTCGGCGTCGTAGCAGTTGCGGCGGGTGAAGCTGCCGTAGCGTACGTGCACCGGTCCGTCACCGAGCCGGAGGTCGCTCAGGATGTGCGGTCCCGGTTCGCCGTCCAGCAGGGCGGTCAGTTCACCCGCGAGGCGCTCGAACTGCTCCTCGTCCGCCGGGTACACGGTGATGAACTTGCCGCTGCCCGCCCGGTCGGCGTACTTGGCGTTGCGCTGGTGCAGCAGGTAACGGCTCGGGACGAACTTGAAGGCGACGCCGTGTGCGAGGCAGTACGCTCTCACCCGCTCCAGGACCGACTCGGCGTTGTCCAGACCGGCGGAGACGTGGATCTTCCACCCCTGCGCCGGCAGGACGGCGTCCACGGGGCGCAGGGCGAGCCAGTCGCCGCTCTCGGCACGCTGCCAGCCCTCCGGCACGGGCAGCGTGGCCGCCGCGTACCGGGTGCCCGCCGTCGCGCTCCCGGGGGCGGTGCGATGCGGCGCGTCGTAGAAGTGCGGGTCCGCGTCGCAGTAGACGGCGTAGCCCTTGTTCACGACTGCTCCCTTCGCCGGTCGGTGCCGAGGAAGACGCTGTCACGCACCACCACGTCCGGGACAGTCACCGCTGTCATGTCTCCGACGTGCGGAACGCACAGGTAACTTCCGGGGCGAAGGAGTCGCGGAAGGTGAAGGCGTGCGGGGCGGAGCCGTGGTCGTCGAGGTGCTCCAGCCTGGCGACCCCCTCCCGCCAGGTGGGCGTCACGCCGTCGCAGACCCACCAGAACACGTGGTTCGGCCGGCCTGTCCTCTCGAACCAGTCGTAGCGCCTGCTCAGTGCCCCGCGGTGCGGGCCGGTGTGGACGGCGTCGAAGGCGGAGCGCAGGTCGGTCCACAGGGAGAGGGACGCGGCCAGGGCGGTGGTTTCCGGCGTCCGGCCCTTGCCGTACCAGGTCGGCACGGCGAACTCCCCCCAGGCGCCCCAGTCCGCGTCGAAGAGCGCGCCCCGGTCACCGTCCGCCGCTTCGGCGTGCGCGAGGTGTCCGGGATGCCGGCCGATCTGCCGGTAGACGGTCTCACCCACGTCGTAGAACGCGCGCGTGAGGGGCGCGGGATCGGCGAGAGGTGACTTCAGGACGCCGAATGTGTACAGCGCGAGATGGGGCATGCGTCTCTCCCTGGTCGGAGCCACCCGGCGTGGACCCGGTTCGGTGGCTTGCGTACGGAGCAGGGGACGGTAACCGCCTCAACGAGCCGTGTCGAAGTTGCGCATTCCTGGCACAAGTGGCCTCTTGTAACAGCCGTGTCCGGCCCCTTGTGCTGGCACTTGGGCTCCGGGCGTCCTCGTTCCCGGTGGCCGGCCTACGCGACGGCGCTGCCGATGAGGTCACGCAGCTGGGCGCGGGCGGTGACGCCGAGCTTGGGGAAGCTGCGGTAGAGGTGCGAGCTGACCGTGCGCGGGGAGAGGAAGAGCTTCTCGCCGATCTCGCGGTTGGTCAGCCCGCGGGCGGCGAGCCTGATGATCTGCTGTTGTTGCGGGGAGAGTTCGGCGAGCGCGTCGGGGGCCGTGGCCGTGACGTCGAGGCCGGCGGCGCGCGCTTCGGCCCGGGCCCGTTCGATCCACGGGTGCGCGCCCAGACGGCGGAAGGTCTCCAGGACCTCGGTGAGTGGCGCCCGCGCCTGAGCGATGCGCCGACGGCGCCGCAGCCACTCGGCGAGGTCGAGCAGGGTCTGCGCGCGTTCGAAGGGCCAGTGCTCGAGCCTCGGGTCGGCGAGGGCCGCCCGGAAGTGCGGTTCCGCGTCCTCGGGATCCGCCAGCAGGCCACGGGCCCGGCTGATGAGTGCGCCCAGGCGAGGTGAGGCGCGGTCAGCGAGGGTGTGTGCGGCACGCTCGACGATCCCGGCCGCGTCCTCGCGGCGGCCGCAGCGCACGGCGGCGGCGGCCAGATCGGCGAGGGCCGGATAGGAGGCGTGGTAGTGCACGGGCGCCCCGTCTCCCCGGAAAACGGCCCGAAGGTGGTCGTAGGCGGTCTCGTACTCTCCTTCCGCTGCCGCCGCGGCGCCGAGCGCCCGGCGGGCGTAGACCACGACCGAGCGGCTTTCCAGCGGGTCGATCAGGGCGAGCGCCTCGTCGGCCCGGGCGCGGGCCGCCGCCGTGTCACCCTGGTAGGCCAGCACCGTGGCGTCCACGGTGGCCGCACAGGCCACGGCATGGTCGAGGCCGGCCGTCCGGGCGACCGCGGTGGTGCGGGCGCAGGCCTCCCGGGCCAGGTCCCACCGTCCGCGTTCCACGTAGGCCCAGGCCACCGCGCCGCTCAGCCCTTCCGGCAGCGTCCCTTGTGCCTGCCAGCGGTCGAAGGCCTCGTCGAAGGTGCGGACGGCCTGCGGGGTTTCGTCCAGCAGCCACGCCATGATCCCGACGGCGGTGAGCCGCTCCGGCCGGGCTTTCGCCTCGGCGGCCGCCCGCGGGAGCAGGGAGAGGAAGGTGTCCCTGTCGCCGAAGGGGTCCGACACGGCCCTCACCCAGGTGCGCAGGCCCGCGGTCGTGGCGTCCTCGGGAAGGCGCTCCAGGATCTTCTCGATGCGGCGGCGATGGGTGTGCTCTCCGGAGTAGAAGCGCACCACGGCGGCGCCGGTCAGGAGGTCCAGCGCGGTGGCGGGCTGCGAGGCCGCCCATGCTTCGGCGGCGTCGGTCAGCCGGGAGAAGACCGTGGTGTGGCGCACGGTCAGGGTCGCCAGCCGGCCGGCCCGCACGGCGGCGGACGCCAGCAGCGACGGGTCGTCGGTGCGCGCGCGGGCGGCGGCGGTCAGTTCCTCGACCCAGCGGAGGTCGCCGGTGAGCACGGCCGCTGAAGCGGCGTCGACCAGCAGCCGGGCACTGTCCTCGCGCCGCGGTGCGAGTTCCGCCGCGCGCTGCAGGGCCATGGCCGCCGCCGCGTGGCCGCCGCCTGCCCGGGCCCGGTCAGCGGTCCGCCGCAGTTCCGCCGACACCGCCGCGTCCGGGCCCGGGCAGGCGGCGGCCAGATGCCAGGCACGCCGGTCCGGCTCGTCCCGCAGCAGCTCGGAGAGCACGAGATGCGCCTCGCGGCGCGCTCGCGTGGGCGCGGCGTGATAGACGGCCGACCGGACCAGTGGGTGCCGGAACCGCGGGTCCCGGCCGGTCCGTACGACCAGCCCGGCCCGCTCGGCCGGCAGCCAGGGGTCGCCCTCGGCGTTCGGCAGCCCGGCCGATACGGCGATCGGGACGTCGACGCTGTCCATGGCGGCCAGGAGCAGCAGGGACCGCGTCGTGTCGGCGGGGAGGCCGTCGAGGCGAGCGGCGAAGATCCGCTCCAGCCGAGCGGGAAGAGGGAGCGGCCCCGCGGACGGCGTCCTTGTGGCCGCGCCGTGGGCGGTGGCCGCCCTGGCGAGTTCCACCAGTGCCAGGGGGTTGCCGCCCGCCTGGTCGAGGACGCGTGTCCTGGTGTGGCCGGTGGGAGTCGCGGGCTGGAGGTCCAGCAGCCGGGCCGCCGCGGCGTCGCCGAGCGGTTCGAGGGTGAGCGTGGGCACGTGCCGGTCGAATCCCGGGAGGTGGTCACCGTCACGGGCCGCGATCAGCATCGTGACCGGTTCGCCTTCCAGCCGCCTGGCGACGAAGGACAGTGTGTCCAGGGAGGCACGGTCGAACCACTGCGCGTCGTCGAGCACCACGAGTACCGGCTGTCGGTCGCCCAGGGCGGAGAGCAGGCTCAGCACGGCGACCCCGACCAGCAGCAGATCGGGTTCGCCCGCCTGCCGGGGCGTGGCCGCTCCGGTGCCGAAGGCGTCCTGGATCGCGGTGCGCTGCCTCGGCGGCAGTGCGTCCACCTCCGTCCGCAGCGGCCGCAGCAACTGGTGCAGGGCGGAGAACGTCAGCTTCGACTCCGTCTCGCTGCCCTCGGCGCGCAGGACGCGCGCACCGCTCGCCCCGGCCCGGCGCACCGCACGGTCCAGCAGCGCGCTCTTGCCGATGCCCATGCCGCCGACGAGCATCAGCACCGGACCGGCCGACGCCGACTCCACCGTGCGCGAGAGGCGTTCCAGCTCCGCGTCCCGGCCGACGAGCGGCTCCCCCGGCTCCGGCTCCGGTCTCGTGACCGCGAGGTCGCCGCTGTGCTCGTCCACGGGGTCTCCACGCGTCCTGGCTCACGAACGGAGCCGCCCTGCCTTGCCCGCCCAGGCTACAAGCGTCCGCGCCCCGCGCCCCGCGCCCGGGCTGTGCGCACAGGTGCAGTCAGGTGACGGATACCCGGGCCGCCGGGGGCGTTCGTACGGTTCAGGAAATTCTCCCGAACGCACGAAGGTGCCTCATGGACCAGATCACACTCGGCGACGTCAGCGTCACACGGGTATGGGAATTCTTCGGCTCCGTCGACATGACGCCCGACACTTTCTTCCCGGACATCCCGCGGGATGTGTGGGACGACGAACGCTCCTGGCTGTCCCCGCATTTCCTGGATTCCGGGACCGGCCACGTGCATTCCGCGATCCAGACCTGGCTGCTGCGCAGCGAGGGCAGGACCATCCTCGTCGACACCGGTGTGGGCAACCACAAGGAGCGCCCGTACTCGCCGGTCTGGAGCCACCTCCGGACGGACTTCCTGTCCCAGCTCGCCCGGGCCGGAGTCGAGCCCGAGGACGTGGACATCGTGATCAACACTCATCTCCACGTCGACCACGTCGGCTGGAACACCTACCTCGACGGCCGGCGATGGGTGCCCACGTTCCCCAACGCCACCTATCTGCTGCCGAAGGACGACTTCGACTTCTGGAACCCGGAGAACGGGCACAAGCCGCGGCTCGGCCGCGGCAACCAGAACGTCTTCGAGGACAGCGTGGCCCCGGTGCACCGGGCCGGTCAGACGCTGCTGTGGGAGAACAGCCACCAGATCGACGCCGGCCTGCGCCTGGACGCCGCTCCCGGACACACCCCCGGCTCCTCCGTACTGACCCTCGCCTCCGGAACGGACCGCGCCGTGTTCGTCGGCGACATGCTGCACAGCCCGGTGCAGATCCTCGAACCGGATGCCAACAGCTGCTTCTGCGAGGACCCCGCGGGCGCCCGCGCCACCCGCCGCAAGGTGCTCGGCTGGGCCGCCGACAACAACGCGCTCGTGATCCCCGCGCACCTGGGCGGCCACGGTGCCGCCGAAGTGGTGCGGGAGGGAGACAAGTTCGCCGTCAAGGGCTGGGCTCCCTTCACCCCGTACACCGAGCAGGCCTGAGACCTCCCGAAAGGCATCACCGTGAACCACCGCCCGGACCCCATCGTGACCACGGCCCAGGGAGCGATCCGCGGCCTGCGCCAGGCCGGCACCAGCGCCTTCCTGAACATCCCCTACGCCGCCGCACCCCACGGCGCCGGCCGGTTCGCCCCGCCGCGGCCGCACGAGCCGTGGGACGGTGTACGGGACGCCACCGAGCCGGGTCCCACCGCGCCACAGTCCGAGCGCAAGCTCGGCGGTATCGACATGTCTCCGTACTTCGGCACCGGCTGGATCCCCGGTGCCGACTACCTCACCGTCAACGTCTTCGCGCCCGCCGCCACCGACGGCGGCCTGCCCGTCATGGTGTTCGTGCACGGCGGCGGCTTCGTCGCCGGATCGACGCGGTCCGCCCTCTACGACGGCTCCGCCTTCGCCCGCGACGGCGTCGTCCTGGTCACCCTCAACTACCGCCTGGGCGTCGCCGGCTTCCTCGACCTGCCCGGCGCGCCCGCCAACCGCGGTCTGCTCGACGTCGTCGCCGCGCTGCGCTGGGTGAAGGAGAACATCGCCGCCTTCGGCGGTGACCCGCACCAGGTCACCCTCTTCGGCCAGTCGGCCGGGGCGACCATCGTCGGCGGCGTCCTCGCCACCCCGCAGGCCTCGGGCCTCTTCCGCCGGGCGATCGTCCAGAGCGGCAGCGGACTCGGCGCGTTCACCACCGAGCAGGCCGCCCGCGTCACCCGGGCGGCGGCCGCGTGGCTGGGCGTCGAGCCCCACGTCGACGCCTTCGCGGAGATCTCCGACGACCGTCTGGTCGAGGCCGCCTCCCGGCTCGCGGGCATCGACCTGCGGACCGAGACCCACCACGACCCGCTCATCGGCCTCAGTCCCTTCAGCCTGGTCCTCGACACCCAGCCCGCCGCAGCCGTCGCCGCCGGCCTCGGCGTCGGCACCGGCGTCGACCTGCTCATCGGGACCAACACCGAGGAGGGGAACCTCTACCTGGTGCCCGTGGACGCGTACTCCACCTCGACCGCCGAGGACGTCGACGACGTGGCGGCGCGCTCGCACCCGGATCCGGCACGTCTCGTCGAGACCTACCGCACGGCACGCCCCGAGGCGTCCTTCGGCGAGCTGCGCTCCGCCCTCATGGGCGACGCGCTGTTCGGCGCGGGCAGCTGGGCCCTGGCCGAGGCGCACGCCTCACATCACCGTTCCGCCACCTACGCCTACGAGTTCGCCTGGCGCTCCCGGGCTCTGGACGGTGAGCTGGGCGCCACCCACGCGATGGAGCTGCCCTTCGTGTTCGATCTCGCGCACCTCCCCCAACTGCTCGGCCGCACCGCCCTGCTCGGCCCGGACGAGCCTCCCGCGGGTCTCGCCGCCCACGTGCACGCGACCTGGGTCCGTTTCGCCACGACGGGCAGCCCCGGCTGGGACCCGTACGACACCGGACGCAGGGCCACCATGCGCATCGACGCCGAGTGGACACAGGTCACCGACCCGCGTCGCAGGGAACGACAGGCCTGGCGCTGACCCTCGAACCCGCCCCCCTGTCCGGATTGGCACGGAACGCGGCCTACGACAAGTGGGCGCGTACCCGCGAGAGCACCCCAGCCCCTTCAGGCCCTCGGGACTCGTGCCATACTCAGCGCCGCTCGTAGCAATATCGGACCGGGGGGCCGCGTGCACGCTTTGTCTCTGCTCTCTCTGCAAGCGCCCTACCTGGACACGGCCGCGGACCAGCTCTGTTTCTCACTGGACCTGACCGAACGGCCGGCGCTCGCCGAACGAGAGGTGCTGGTGGGGGGAGTGCGCGTACGCATGAGGCTGCTCGGCGCCTCGCACCAGGTCTTCGTCGGGCCCGTGCGGGAGACGGTGGCGTGCCTGCCGGGTGCCGCCCGGGGCCTGCCGCCCAGGCTCACCCGGCAACAGGGCGACTGCACCTACGACTTCAGCGCCACCACGGCGCGCCTGGACCCGTTCGAGTTCAGCGCACAGGTGGCGGACGTCCTCGGCCGGGCGGCCGACGCGGAGCACAGCCTGTGCGGAGTCTTCCCGGGTTCGCCGGAGGCCGTGACGGCGGTGGTCGTCGAGGCGTCCGACGAAGCCGTCGAGGCGTCCGGCAAAGCCTTGCCCACCCGACTGTCCTGGCGCACTTGGCACACCTACCCGCAGGACGGGCAGATCGTATCGACGCACACCACGCTGGAGGCCCGATGAA
This sequence comes from Streptomyces sp. BK79, assembly GCF_044142145.1. Lineage (NCBI taxonomy): Bacteria > Bacillati > Actinomycetota > Actinomycetes > Kitasatosporales > Streptomycetaceae > Streptomyces > Streptomyces sp. BK79. The sequence continues at coordinate 227,377 of NZ_JBHVOC010000005.1, read as the reverse complement.
CAGTGTCCGATTCGTCCGCGGAGCGGTGGCCGCCGCGCTGGTCACGGTGCTGCTCTCGGCCTGCTCGAGCGACGGGGACGGGGACGACGGCGTCCCGCGCTCCTGGATCCGCGACACGTACACCGATTCCCGCGGGTCCCGGTGGCTCGACAAGAACAGCTCCCCGGCCCGGGTCGCCGACGCGATCCACGACCACCGCAAGGCCCTCGACCGGTCCTCCGGCGGCGGCAAGCGTTTCCTGCGCTACGGCGACGACATGGTGACCGTCTCGCCGTACCGGGGCGGCAGCATGATCGAGATCGAGGACTACCGCAACGGGTACCGGCGGCACCAGCAGCACCTCGTGAACTGGCCCAACCCGAACAGCCAGAGCTATCGCGGTGGCGGCCCCGGCGAAGGCAAGTGACACCGGCGCGCTCAGCGTGGCACCACCTCCCCACCCCAACGCTCTCCAGAAAGGCACCCCAGTGACCGAGATCTTCGAGTCGGCCGGCCAGGCACTGCTCTACGGAGTCGTGGGCCTCGCCGTGATGGCCGTCGGCTTCGTCGCCCTCGACCTCGTCACACCCGGCAAGCTCTTCCACGTGGTGTGGCGGGACCGCAACCGCGGGGCGGCCGTGCTGCTGGGCAGCCAGTCCGTCGCGGTGGGCCTGGTCATCATGGAGGCCATCCGGGCGAGCGAGTCGGAACGGGGCCTGGGCCAGGGTCTGCTGAGCACACTCCTCTACGGCCTGGCCGGCGTGCTGGTGATGACGCTGGTCGGCATCGTGGTCGGCATGCTCACACCGGGTCAGATGGGCGCCGTCGCGCTGGAGGACGAGGGCGACCGCCCGCACCCCGCCGCCTGGGTCCAGGCCGGCATGTACCTGGGCACCGCCTTCATGGTCGGCGCGGCCCTCTCCTAGGAACCCCCCCCATGAGCTCCACCACTCTGGACGACCGCGACACCGCGGCTGCTCCCGCCCGCCCCCCGGAAAGCCGGCCACCCCGGGGGGCGCGGTTCCTTCTGCTGCTCGCCGTCTTCCTCTGCGCCGCCTGCGGCCTCGTCTACGAACTGGCGCTGACCGCGCTGGGCAGCTACCTCATCGGCAACTCGGTGCTGCAGACCTCCGTGGTCATCTCCGTGATGGTGTTCGCCATGGGCCTGGGCTCACTGGCCGCCAAGCCGCTGCGCCGCCGCGCGGTCGTCGCGTTCGCGGTACTGGAAGGTGTCCTGGCACTGGTCGGCGGCCTGTCCGTCCTGGTGCTGTACGCCGCCTTCGCCTGGCTGCAGCTCTACATGCCCGCGATGATCGTGGTGTCCCTGGTGGTCGGCCTGCTGATCGGCGCCGAGATCCCGCTGCTGATGACCCTCCTGCAGCGGATCCGCCGGCAGGAGGCCAGCAGCGCCGTCGCCGACATGTTCGCCGTCGACTACATCGGTGCCCTCGTCGGCGGCCTGTGCTTCCCGCTGCTCCTGCTGCCGACCTTCGGCCAGTTGAAGGGCGCGCTGGTGGTCGGCGTGGTCAACGCGGTCGCCGGCGTCATCGTCGTGGTGTTCATCTTCCGCCGCGAGCTCCGCCGCACGGTGCGGGCCGGCCTGCTGGCGGGGGTGGCCGCCGTGCTCGCGGTACTCGGGGGGACGTACGTGCTCGCCGACGACCTGGAGGTCACCGCGCGTCAGCACATGTACGGGGACCCCATCGTGCACGCCGAGACCACCCCCTACCAGGACATCGTGATCACCCGGGCCACCGCCTTCACCGGGAACCCCGACATCCGGCTGTTCCTCAACGGCGATCTGCAGTTCAGCTCCGTCGACGAGTACCGCTACCACGAGTCCCTCGTCCACCCCGCGCTGTCCGGCCGGCGCTCGAACGTGCTGGTCATGGGGGGCGGCGACGGGCTCGCGCTGCGGGAGGTGCTCCGCTACGAGGACGTCCGGCACGTCACCCTGGTCGAACTGGACCCGGCCATGACCCGCTTGGCGCGGACCTACGAACCGCTGCGCACGCTCAACGGGGGCGCGCTGGACGACCCCCGGGTGGAGGTGGTGAACGCCGACGCCTTCAACTGGCTGCGCGAGGCCGGGCAGCGGTACGACGCGGTGATCATCGACTTCCCCGATCCGGACTCGGCGTCGCTGGCCAAGCTGTACTCGGTGGAGTTCTACCATCTGCTCGGCCGGGTCCTGGGGCCGCAGGGCAAGGTGATGGTGCAGAGCGGATCGCCGTTCTTCGCCCCGAAGACGTACTGGTCGATCGCGAAGACGATCGAGACGGCGGGCTACGCGACGACGAAGTTCCAGGTCGACGTGCCGAGTTTCGGCAACTGGGGGTTCGTCCTGGCCGGCCGGGGCGCCGAACCCCCGCCGCTGACACTCGCCGCGGACGTACCGAAGTTGCGGTACCTGGACGACGCGGTCCTCAGGGCCGCGACCGTGTTCCCCGTCGACCGCCGCCGCACCGACGTACGGGCCAGCACTCTGATGGACCCCGCCGTGCTCGACTACGTCCTGGACGAGTGGCGCAACTACTGAGTCGCGCGGCTCAGCGCACCGGGAAGCCGAAGGAGTACCCCTGCTCCTTGAGCCACGGCAGGACCCGGCGCAGGGCTTCGACGGTCTGGTCGCGGTCGCCTCCCGCGTCGTGGAAGAGGATCGTCGGTCCGTTGTGCAGCTCCCGCTGGACGGTGGCGACGATGGCGTCGGCGCCCGGCCGTTCGAAGTCCTTGGTGTCCACGTTCCAGCCGAGGGGTCGCATGCCCCGGGAGGCGGCCAGTGTGCGGCTGTGGGGGGTGAAGGCGCCGCCGGGGGCCCGGTAGTACATCGGGCGTACTCCCCCGGACGCCTCGGTGATCATGCGCTCGGCGTCGAGGATCTCCTTGGTCTGGTACGCCTCGGACTTCTTGTCCATGGCGGTGTCGTGCGACACCGTGTGGTCGCACAGCCGGTGCCCGGCCGCGACCACGGCCTTCACGAGGTCCGGGTGGGCCTGGGCCTGGGTACCCGTCACGCAGAAGGTGGCCTTCACCCCGTGGTCGCGCAGGAGGTCGAGCACCTGGGGGGTCCAGGCGGGGTCCGGACCGTCGTCGATGGTGATGTTGACGCCGCGCGCTCCCTTGTCCGAGGCGTGCGCGATGGTCACGTCGACCGGCTCGACGTCACCGCCCGGCGTGGCCGTCGCGGTCGCCCTCGGTGTCGCGCCGCCCACGGGGTCGGCCTGCGCGGTCCACACCGAGGCGCCGACGGCGAGCACGGTCACCCCGAGCGCCGACCCGACCACCTTGCCGTACCAGGCCCGTCCGCCACCGTGCCGCGCCATGTCCGCCCCGCCTTCGCGTAGTTCCTCGCCGTTCCCCGGTCCCATGGGGACCACATGGCAGGACGGGAGACGGTGGCGGCGGGATGCGTCCGTTACCGATCACGGACAATTCCGGGGGCGTTCACGGACAACTCGCCGCCCGGCTCCGCTCTGCTCGACGATGGGGTTCAGCGGTGCCCGGCGCGAACCGGACGGGACACCCTCTGGTGACGAGCGGGACGATGTGACGAGGCGGCTCGGCGGCGAGCCCGAGGGGGGGGACACGATGACGGCACCCGACGCACCTGGTACGGCCGATGCCGAGCAGGCCAACGCCGCGATGTGGCACACCTACGGGGCGCACCACCTCGACCGGGCCACGCCCGTGCCCGAGGTGGACGAGATCGCCTGGGGCCCGGCGGGTACGGGGCCGGGGGATGCCGTCCTCGGCGTCCTGGCGGGCCTGCGCGTGCTCGACCTGGGCTGCGGCCCGGGGCGGCACGCCGCGCACCTCGCCCGTACCCATCACGCCGTCGTGGACGCCGTCGACCTCTCCGCCACTCAGATCGAGCGGGCACGGGCACGCTACGGCGACCTGCCGGGCCTGCGGCTGGTCCAGGCCGACGCCGTCGGGTATCTGCGCGCCGCGGAGCCGTACGACGTGATCTACTCCCTGTCCGCCGTCCACTTCATCGACCCACACCGGCTGCTGCCCGCCCTGGCCGCTGCCCTCAGGCCCGGTGGACGGCTGTGTTTCACCGTGCTGCACACCAACTCGTCGGGGGACGGTCCTTCCTCGAAGGTGCGGTACCGCCCGGAGATCCTGCGCCTGGCCGGCGGCGGCGGCGAACTGACCGTACACATGTGGGTCCTCACCACGGATCTCTGGACGGGCCTGCTCGAGCGGAACGGGTTGCGCGTCGAGGAGGTCACCGCGCTGGACGCACCCGAGGAGGGCAACCACGCCTCGTACCGGCTCTTCCAGGTCCAACGGCCGGCCCGGGTCACCTCTCGTCCCCGTACGTCCCGGCCGCCCGTCGCACACGCGGCGGCCGGGGTCGGCGCGGTGCTGGTGGGACCGCGCGGCCTCCTGCTCGGCCGCCACCGGCGGGGAACCGTGGAACTGCCCGGCGGCACGGTGGAGCCGGGTGAGTCGTTGGAGGAGGCGGTCGTGCGCGAACTGGCCGAGGAGACCGGCCTGCACGCGGACCCGGCCGACGTGCGGCTGCTGGGCATGCTCCTGGACCGGGCTGACGGCGTCGTCCGCATCACGTTCGGTGCGCTCGTCACGCGCTGGCGCGGCGAGCCCGCCGACCAGCCGGGCGAGCGGGTCGGGGACTGGAAGTGGTGGCCGCTGGACGCGCTGCCGCCGGGCCTGTTCGAGTGCAGCGCCCAGATCCTCACCGCCTGGCGCCCCGACCTGCCCATCGACCACGCGCCAGCACACTTCACCCCCTTCGCCGAGCCACACGGCAGCCCTCGGGACGCCGCCGGTCAGCGGCTGGCCGAGGACGACGGCTGGGACAGGGACCTCCCCGACTACGCGAAGGCGCTCGTCGAACTTGCCCTCCGACGGCGGGCGATGGGGCGGGACTCGGGGGTCGAGGACCGGTTGCGCCGTGCGGTCGGGGTGTACGAGGACCTGATGACGGAGGCCGCAGACCCCGGCTCGTACCGCAAGGCCGTGATCCGCGTCCTCGAACACCTGGCGCGGTTCCACGAGGAGACGGGCGCGCCGGAGAAGGCCGGCCAGGTGCGCCGGGAGATCCGCCGGCACCGCCCGCCCTGGCGGTGGCTCGTACGCCGGCCGCGGCGCCGATCCTCCTGAAGGAGAGTGCCGCCGGGCATACGCCTCCCGACAGCGGGTAACGGTGGTGGCAAGGCTTCACTCGCGAGCCGAGTCAGCCGCCACCGACACCGATGAAGAAGAAGCCCGCTCCTGCGGGTCGGAGGACGCTGCAACCGGAACAGCGCCGGCGCGGAGCCGGCGTACACGAGCTGTCGCCGTGCGACCGCTCAGGGAGGTTCCCGGCCCTTGCGAGGCCCTGGCCTCTGCTGACCGTTGAGTGCCCGCGGTCTGGTTCCCTGGCGCCCCGTCCGGTGTGCTCCGGCCGCATCACGCGTGAATCAGACTGCCCTACCCGAAATGGGTCAGGTGCCGTGACTCGTATTCAGTTCGCCTGGTCTGTGGTCGTCTGCTTCCTGCTGTCCGCGGTCGTCGGTCTGGTGGCCGGCTTCATACGGAAAGGGCTCGGCGGAAAGACCGCCGAGGTCTGGGTCTGGGGCGCCACCTCGTTCACCACGTGCATGACTCTGTGCCTCGCGGTGGCCATGCTCTACGCGGCCGTGTCACACCCGAAGGGGGAGGATCGCCACCGTCGCTAGCCGGCGGTCCCGCGTGGCTGCCGGCTCGGACGACGCTCGGCCCGCCCCACCGGCCGGGCCGGCGCCCGCATCCGCGCCTACGGGTGCGTGTCCGTGATCGCGATGACCTGGTCGAGGCGGTCCAGGGCGGCCTGCAAGTCATCGACCCTGGCCTGGATGCGGTCCCGCTCGGCGCGCAGCATGGCTCGTTGCTCGGCGTCGGTGTGCCCGGAGTCCCAGCACGGAAGGAGTTCCGCGATCCTTCGGCTGGTCAGGCCGGCGGCGAACATCTGCTGGAAGAAACGGACCAGGGCGACGGCATCCTGCCGGTAGAGGCGCTGGCCGGACGGGCTGCGCCGCGGCACGAGCAGCCCCTGCTGCTCGTAGTAGCGCACGGCGCGTACCGAGACGCCGGCGCCCCGCGCCACCTCGCCGATGCGGATCAGCCGCTCGGCCGGGGCCTCTGTGACGGTCATGGTGATTCCTCTCACGCCGGCCCTGATGATCGGCACTTGCCTCTGACGTAGACGTCAGGTTTTAGCGTACCGGGCATGGACATCAACAACTCGGTCGCCCTCGTCACCGGAGCCAACCGCGGCCTGGGCCGCGCCTTCGCCCAGCGCCTGCTCGAACGGGGCGCCCGCAAGGTCTACGCGACGGCTCGCCGGCCCGAGACCGTGAACCTGCCCGGCGTCGACGTGCTCCCTCTCGACATCGCGGATCCCGCATCCGTGAGGGCCGCCGCCGAGGCCGCCCCGGACGTCTCGCTGCTCGTCAACAACGCGGGGATCCAGACGGGGACCGACCTGGTGACCGGTTCGCTGGACGCGGTCCGGCACGAGCTGGAGACCAATGTGTTCGGCCACCTGGGAATGATCCGGGAGTTCGCGCCGGCGCTCGCCGAGAACGGCGGGGGCGCGATCGTCAACGTGCTCTCCGCCATGTCGTGGTTCGGGGGCAAGGGCGCGGGCGCCTACCACCTGACCAAGGCCGCCGCCTGGGCCATGACCAACGGCGTCCGCCTGGAGCTCGCCGAGCAGGGCACGCTCGTGACAGCGGTGCACCTCGGTCTGGCCGACACCGACATGGCCGCGGGCTGGCCGGTGGCCAAGATCGCGCCGTCGGACCTGGCCGACGCGGCACTCGACGGTGTCGAGGCGGGCCGGGCCGAGGTCCTCGCCGACCAGTGGAGCCGGGACGTCAAGTCCCGGCTGCCTTTGGCGCCGGAGGAGTTCAACGCCGCGATGGACCGTGCCCTGGCGGCGCTGACGGCGGCCTGAGGGGGCCTGGTCGCCGACCGCGTGGCCCTCGGCGGGGCGCGTCCGCGAGTATGGGCCGCACGCCAACAGGAAGGAACGCCGGCCATGATCCTCCCGAAGGTCAGAGACCCTCGCTTCGTGACGATCCGGCGCGGTGGAACCCTCACCGATTCCGATCACCATCTCCTCGCCCTCTGGGCGGCGGCTTGCGCGGAGCACGTCCTCGACCTGTTCGAGTCGGCTCAGCCCGGGGACACGCGGCCGCGCCGGGCGATCGAGCAGGCCCGCGCATGGACGCGTGGCGAGGTCAAAATGATGGAGGCCCGCGCGGCGGGCGGTCATGCGATGGGCGCGGCCCGAGACCTGCGCGGCGCGGCACGGCACGCGGCGTATGCCGCCGGCCAGGCCGCGGTCGTCGCACACGTCGCCGCCCACGAACTCGGGGCGGCCGCCTATGCGATCAAGGCCGCACGCGCTGCCGCGCCCGAAGGCGAGGGCGAGACCGCGGGGCGACTCGAGTGCCGGTGGCAGCGTGACCGGCTTCCGGAGGCCGTTCGCGAGCTGGTACTCGACGACCAGCGCTTGCGGAACGACATCTGCTGGTCGGTGTTCGACTGCTGAGCGCGCGTCGGGGCATCGTGCACCGACACCGACCACGGAGCGCCCCGGGACGCGGCACCGACGAGGACCTCCGGAACCGACGGGGTGGTGTTGCCCGCGCCGTGCAGGGGTACCCCGTCGATCTTGGGAAGAGAGAGGAGAGCCGTGTCTGGCGACAATGTCAAGAACGTCTTCGTGGTCGGTCTCGACGAGGCCAACCTGCCCACGCTCCAGGCCGTACCGGGGGCCGACGAGCTGCGCTTCCACGGTCTGTTGACGGTGGAGGAGCTTCAGGGCGGGGAGGTGTCGCTGCCGACGGTGGTGGAGAAGGCACAGCGGGTGCTGGACGCCTTCGACGGAAGCATCGACGCGATCGTCGGGTACTGGGATTTCCCGGTCAGCACCCTCGTCCCGATCCTCGGCGAACGGTACGGCGCCCGGACCACGAGCCTCGAGTCGGTGGTCAAGTGCGAGCACAAGTACTGGAGCAGGCTCGAACAGCGTAAGGTGACGGACCGTCATCCCCGCTTCGGCCGCGTCGACCTGGAGGCGGATCCGCCGCGCCTCCCGGACGGCATGCGGTTTCCGATGTGGCTCAAGCCCGCGTTGTCCTACTCGTCCGAACTCGCCTTCGGGGTCGGGAACGAGAAGGAGTTCCGTACGGCCGTCGCGGAGATACGCGAGGGCATCTCCCGTATCGGGCGCCCCTTCGAGCACGTCCTCGGGCAGGTGGACCTGCCGCCGGAGATGGACGGTGTCGGTGGCCGGGTGTGTCTCGCCGAGGAGTCGCTGTCGGGTGTGCAGGTCGCGGTGGAGGGTTACGTGCACGACGGGGACGTGACCGTCTACGGCACGCTGGACTCCATCGACTACCCGGACTCACCGTGCTTCCTGCGTCACCAGTACCCCTCCATGCTGCCTCCGCAGGTCATCACGCGGCTGCACGAGGTCACCGAGCGGGTGATGCGCCAGATCGGCTTCGACAACGCGACGTTCAGCGTGGAGTACTTCTACGACCCCGGCAGCCAGGACATCGGCCTGCTGGAGATCAACCCGCGCCACTCGCAGTCGCACGCCGAGCTGTTCCAGTACGTGGACGGTGTCCCCAACCACCACCCCATGCTCGCCCTCGCCCTGGGACAGGACCCCCGCATGCCGCACCGCCAGGGCCCGTACGCGATGGCGGCGAAGTGGTACTACCGGTGGTTCACGGACGGAGTGGTGCGCAGCGTTCCCTCCGCCGAGGACATCGCCCGGATCGAGAGCGAGATTCCGGGCGTACGGATCGAGGTCCTGCCCGAGGCCGGCCAGCGGCTCTCCGACCTTTCCCAGCAGGACAGTTACAGCTACGAACTCGCGCACATCTTCACCGGTGGCGACGACGAGGAGGAGCTGCGCAGGAAGTACGACCAGTGCGTCGCCGCCCTGGGCCTCACCTTCGCCGAGCCGGCCGAAGGAGCGCGGGGTTAAGGAGCGCCGACCATGCGACACGTGACCCATCTGCCGTACACGACCAAGGAAGAGGAACACGTCGTCATCCCCATGTCGGACGGCGTCCGTCTGTCGGCGCGCGTCTGGCGGCCCACGTCGTCGGACCAGGAACCCGTGCCGGCGGTGCTGGAGTACATCCCCTACCGCAAGCGCGATCTCACCTCCGAACGCGACTCCGTCCACCACCCCTACATGGCCGGGCACGGCTACGCGTGTGTCCGCGTCGACCTGCGGGGCACCGGCGAGTCGGAGGGGGTGCTGCGCGACGAGTACCTGGAGATCGAGCAGCGTGACGCCGAGGAGGTGCTGGCCTGGCTCGCCGACCAGCCCTGGTGCGACGGCACGACGGGGATGATGGGCCTGTCATGGGGCGCGTTCGCGGCCCTCCAGGTGGCGGCCCGGCGGCCACCGAGCCTGAAGGCCATCGTCATCGCGTCCTTCACCGACGACCGGCACGCCGACGACATGCACTACATGGGCGGTGCCATGCTGTCGGACAACCTGGCCGAGGCGGGCACCATGTTCGCCTACGCCACGTGTCCCCCCGACCCGGCGGTGGTCGGCGACCGCTGGCGCGACATGTGGCACGAACGCCTCGAGAACGCGCGGCCCTGGGTCCTGGAGTGGCTGCGGCACCAGCGCCGCGACGACTACTGGCGGCACGCCTCGGTCGCCGAGAACTACCAGGACGTACGCTGCCCGGTACTCGCCTCCAGCGGCTGGGCGGACGGCTACTCCAACGCGGTCACCCGGCTGCTCGCCCATCTGGACGTGCCCAGGAAGGGGCTCATCGGCCCCTGGTCGCACAAGTTCCCCCACCTCGGTGAGCCGGGGCCCGCGATCGGCTACCTCCAGGAAGTCGTGCGCTGGTGGGACCACTGGCTCAAGGGCGTCGACAACGGCGTCATGGACGGTCCGATGCTGCGGACGTGGATGCAGGACAGCGTCCCGCCGTCCACGTCGTACGAGGAACGGCCGGGGCGCTGGGTGGCGGAACCGCGCTGGCCGTCGCCGCACGTCCGCCCGGTCACGCATCCGCTCCTTGGGCGGCGGATCGCGCCTCCCGGCGAGCAGGCGGCGGGAGGGGAGGGCGGTGACGTCCTGACCGTGCGGTCACCGTTGTCCGTCGGACAGTTCGCGGGCAAGTGGGCCTCGTACAACGCGCCCCCCGACCTGCCCTACGACCAGCGCGAGGAGGACGGCGGCTCCCTCGTCTTCGAGACCGCGCCGCTCGACGAACGGGTGGAGATCCTCGGTTCGCCGACCCTCGACCTCGATCTGTCGGTCGACGAACCGGTGGCCATGGTGGCCGCGCGCCTGTCCGACGTCAGTCCGGACGGAGCGGCGACCCGGGTGACGTACGGCCTCCTGAACCTCACCCGGCTGGACAGTGCGGAACAGCCCGAGCCGCTCGTGCCCGGCCGTCGGTACCGCGCCACGGTCCACCTCAACGGAGTGGCGCAGAGTTTCCCGCCGGGCCATCGCATCCGCCTCTCCCTGTCGTCCTCCTACTGGCCACTGGCCTGGCCGCCGCCGAAGCCGGCGATGCTCAGCGTCCACGAGGGCTCCAGCAGCCTCACCCTCCCGGTCCGGCCCCCGGAGAAGGCCGACGACGCCCAGGCGGCACCGTTCGGTGAACCGGAGGGCACCCCGCCCATCGCCACCACGACGCTCGCTCCTCCGGAGGAGCGGTGGGACGTGAAGCGGGACCTGGTCAACTACCACGCCGAACTGGAGACGGTGAAGGACCGGGGCACGGTCCGCTTCGAGGAGATCGGCCTGGACGTCGGCCGGCGGGCGTACGAACGCTATGCCTCCGTCGCGGACGACTTCACGTCCGTGAGCGGCGAGTCGACGTGGACCATGGGCTTCCGGCGCGACGACTGGGACGTGCGCGTGGTCACGCACACCCGTCTCACGTGCGACGAGGACCGCTTCTTCGTCGACGCCACCCTGGACGGCTACGAGAGCGGCCGACGAGTCTTCTCCCGCACCTGGAACGAGACGGTGCCACGAGACCTGCTCTGACACCCCGAGCCCCGCCCTCCCCCGACTCCCCCGGTTCGCCCGGCCCCTGCTGAAGCGCCCCCTGCTCCCCCTGGGCGGGGGGCGCCTGCGGGCGCCCTGCGCCGGGGTGTGTCTCGGGGGATCAGTCCTCCGCGATCAGGGCGGGTGTCGAGCGGGTGAGGACCTCGCCGCGGAAGAAGGCGGGGCTGCGTCGACGCATGACGCACATGATGAGCACGCCGAGCGCGAGCAGTCCGACGCCGATCACGAAGACCGATCCGACTCCGAGGACGGACGATCCGCTGCCGTAGGCGGGGTCCCACATGTCGACCAGTGTCTTGACGAAGACGGCCGCGAGCAGGACGCCGCCGACGAGCGGGAACAGTCCCTTGAACATCAGGTCGCGACCGGACTTCAGGAGGTCGGCGCGGAAGTACCAGGCGCAGGCGAAGGCCGTCAGCGCGTAGTAGAAGCAGATCATCAGGCCGAGCGCGTAGATCGTGTCGACCAGTACGTGCTCACTGACCAGGGTCATCACCGTGTAGAAGACGCCCGTGGCGACGCCCGCGGTGACCGTGGCCCGGCCCGGGGTGCGAAAACGCGGGTGGACCCGGGCGTAGGAGGCGGGCAGGGCCTCGTACGTCGACATGGCCAGGACCGTGCGGGCGACCGGGATGAACGTCGTCTGCAGGCTCGCCGCCGCCGAGGCGAGGACCGCGACGAAGAGCAGGACGCCGAGGCCCGGGCCCATGACGGGACCGGCGAGGGCGGCGAAGACGTTGTCCGACGTGTCGGGGTTGGCCAGGCCGAGTCCCTCGTCACCGGAGCCCACGACCATCTGCGCGGCGACGCCGGTGGCCAGGTAGGAACCGACGAGCACGACCATGGCGACGAGTGCCGCCCGGCCCGGGGTGCGGCTGCTGCCGCTGGTCTCCTCGTTGGCCGTCAGACAGGCGTCCCAGCCCCAGTACATGAAGATCGACAGCGAGAGCCCCGCGGTGAAGGCGGCGAACGACTGGACGGCGAACGGGTTCAGCCAGGACCAGGAGAAGTCGGCGGAGGTCGGCAGGTCGGCGCTTCCGGCCTTGGAGAAGGCCATCGCCACGAAGACGGCCAGCACCACGAGCTGCAGCGCCACCAAGGCGTACTGCAGGCCCTTGGTCGCCGTCATCCCGCGATAGCTGATCACCGTGGCGAGTGCGATCAGCGCGAGGCAGGTCACGATGTGCACGGCCTTGTTGCCGTCGAGGTCGGCCACCGCGGTACTTCCGGTGACCTCTCCCGCGAGCAACCAGAAGTACGAGGTCGCCACTCCCGCCAGATTCGACAGCACGATGATCGTGGCGATCACCAGGCCCCAGCCGCACATCCATCCCACACGGGGGCCGAACGCCTGCACCGTCCAGGTGAAGGACGTGCCGCAGTCGGGCATGGCCTTGTTCAGCTCGCGGTAGGCGAAGGCGACGAGCAGCATGGGCAGGAAGCCGGCGAGGAACACCGCGGGCATCTGCACACCCACCTCGCCGGCGGTCGAGCCGAGCGTTGAGGTGAGGCAGTAGACCGGGGCCACGGTGGACACGCCGATCACCGCACTGCCCATGAGGCCCACGGAATTCCCGTTCAGGCCCTTCGCGCGCATGCCTTCGGAGGAGGCTCCGTCACCGTCGGAGGCATCCAGCCGTACGTCCAGCTGAGTCATGAACAAGACGTTAAGTCCTGCGGTTTCCGTGGTGGCTGTTCGATGACTCGGACCACCTCCGCTCACTCCACCATTCATTTGCAGGTCGATGACGAGCGTTCACCTGCACTACCCAGGGGAAGAGTGCCCACTACCCGCATCTCCCAAAGGGCGGGCAGTGGCCGTCCGATATTCGGTTATCGCAGAAGTGGCCGATTCTCGCAGCTCAGTCGCAACGCGTGACCTGCGTCACACTTCCCGTGCGCACCGGCGGCCGGCCCGGCCCCTGCGGACCGGGCCGAGGGGGTCACCGGTAGTCCAGCTCGGCGAGCCGGCGCGCCAGCCTGGCGCGGACGGCCGGGATCCGCCCGATCCGCGGGAGCACCGCGTTGCGGACGGCCCGCAGAACGGGGTTGCGAGTGGTGGCGACCTTGGTCATCCGGTCGGTGAACGCGACCACCTCCGTCGCGACCGGCCGGCGTCGCCCCTCGTACTCCTCGACCCGCGCCGCCGCGAGGGCGCGCCCGAGGGCGACGCCGTCCTGGATGCCGGTGTTCATGCCCTGCCCGCCGGCCGGGCTGTGCACATGCGCGGCGTCCCCGGCGAGCAGCAGCCGGCCCGCGCGGTAGGCGTCCGCCACCCGGTGGTGGATGCGGAACCGCGACGACCAGACCACCCGGTGCGCCCGTGCCTGACCCGGCAGGCGCTCGTCGAGCAGTCGCCGCACGAAGCCCAGTCCCGGATCCGCCGGGGCGTCGGCGACGGTGGCGACGACGCGGTAGTGGCCGCCGGGCAGCGGCGCGACGACGGTGAGACCGTCCGTGCCGAAGGTCAGCGAGACCTCCTCGGGCCCCGGCGCCCAGTCCATCTCGACGTCGGCGAGCACGAAGGACTCCTCGTACGCGCTGCCGCTGAAGCCGATCCCGGCCGCCTCGCGCACCGAGCTGTGCATCCCGTCGGCGCCGACGGCGTAGTCGGCGCGCAGGGTCTGCCCTCCGGCGAGGGTGAGGGTGACGCCGTCCGCGTCCTGCGCGAGGGACTCGACCTCGTACGGCCGGTGCACGTCGCCGCCGAGCGCCCGCAGACGGGCGAGCAGCACGGCCTCGGTCCTGTACTGCTCGATCATCAGGGTGTACGGGTACGCGGTCGGCAGCCCGCCGAAGGGGACGGTGAGCAGTTTCCTGGCTCCGTCGCGGACCGCGAACCGCTCGACCTTCAGCCCCTGCTCGACCAGCGGGGCGGCCGCGCCCAGCTCGTCGAGCACCTCGAGGGTGCGGGCGTGGACGACCGCGGCGCGGGAGGTGTTGGCACCCTCGGCGAGCCGGTCCAGCAGCACGAAGTCGACGCCCTCGGCGGCGAGGGTGAGCGCGAGAGCCAGGCCGGTGGGACCGGCCCCGACGATCGCCACTGCGGTACGGGCGGGGAGTGCGGCGGGCTGTGCGGTGGCGTTCATGGCGATGCCTCCGATTCCGGTGCCAACAGCTGTTGGCCAACAACCGTTGACATCGAGAATGGCCCCGCGGCGATGGCATGTCAACACTCGTTGGCCTACAGTTGTTGGCATGACGCGGGGCAAGGAGACGACGCAGGCGAACGCCGGCACGGCGCGACGCTCGGGCCGCACGAGGGCGGCGATCCTGGACGCGGCCAGGCGGCGTTTCGCGGAACAGGGCTACGACCGCACCACCATCCGCGCCGTCGCCGCGGACGCGAACATCGACCCGTCGATGGTGATGCGCTACTACGGCAGCAAGGACCGCCTCTTCGAAGCCGCGCTCACCGTCGACCTGCACCTGCCCGACCTCACGGCCGTGCCCCGCGAGCAGCTTCCGCGCGCACTCGTCCTGACCTTCCTCGACCGCTGGGAGCAGGCCCCGGCCGGTGACACCCTGCTGGTGCTGCTCCGCTCCGCGGTGACGGCCGACCACGCGGCCGCGCGCATGCGTGAGATCTTCGCGAGCCAGGTGGGCCCGGCACTCGCCCCGGTCGTCGGCCCGCACGCGGCGCCCGCCCGGGCGGCACTGGTGACCTCACAGCTCCTCGGCCTGGCGCTGGGCCGGTACATCCTGCGGATCCCCGCCCTCACCCACCCCTCCCCCGAGGAGATCGCCGACCTGCTCGCCCCGGCCCTCGCGGCGACACTCGACCGGCCATGAGAGGGGACCTGGCCGGGACCGGGCGGCGTCTGCGCCCGTCAGCCGCCGCTTAGATTGTGCGCATGACCCAGTTCAAGGACTTCAACTTCAAACTCGTCGTCATCGAGCAGCTCATGTACATCGACGAGAAGCTCACTCCGCAGTTCCGGCTCGCCGATCTGCTGCGGGAGCGGGGTCTCGGCGACGACCCCTGGGAGTACGCCTACCAGCACGGGCTGGAGTACAAGGTGGTGCCCGAGGCGCGCGACCACTTCGAGTCCTTGGAGATCAGCAACGAACTCCTGGCGGAAGTCGAGGAGTTGTGCATGGACGGCGGGAACCGGATCTACCAGGAGTGCGCCCCCGTATGGGACGGCGAGGACGACCTGTTCGACATCGCCTCGCTCGACGACCTCGCGAAGCTTCCGAACCTCCGGCGGGTCCTGGGCTCCGAGTTCCTGGGCCCGGGCTTCCAGGACGACCTCCGTGTCCGGGGCATCGTCGCCGACTGAGGCCTCGGGCGGCCTGCGCACGGCGGCGGCCCGGCGGGCGCCCGCACAGCCCGACGGCTCCCTCCCCGCGCGCGGGGAGGGAGCCGTCGGAGGCCGGGTCGTGAGCGCCGGCCGGTCACGCGTGACGGTGCGAGCGCCGGTTGCCGACGACGAGGCGGTAGAGGGCGAGCAGGATGACCGAGCCGACGATGGCGGCGATCCAGGTGGAGAGTTCGAAGAACCCGTCGATGGAGTCGACGCCGAAGATCACCTTGCCGAGCCAGCCGCCGAGCAGACCTCCGGCGATACCGATGAGCATGGTGATGATGATGCCGCCGGGGTCCTTGCCCGGCATCAGCGCCTTGGCGATGGCGCCGGCGAGCAGGCCGATGACGATCCACGCAATGATGCCCATGAGCGTCTCCGCTTCGTCGTGTAAGAGTCGTGTAAGAGATGAATCAATTCATCGTGTACACCGCTCTCGCCCGAACAAACGTGTCATCCGCAAGTCGGTTGCGCCGGCCGGGGCCGGGATGCCGGCGGATGCCTCTCAGGCGCGGGGCTTCAGCACTTCCAGGACGCCGGTCTCGGTGTCGTAGCTGCGCAGGGTGACGAGCTGGACCGACAGCGGGGGCGTCGGCAGCAGTTCGGGGATCCGCCGGCCGGCGAAGGCACCCGCGCGCCGGGTACGGCCGAGGGTGATGTGCGGGCTCCAACGGCCGGGTTCGTGGAACGGGCTGAGTGCCTCGGGCGGGCTGTCCGAGGCCACCGCCTCCCACACCCGGCGCTGGAGGTCCGCCAGCACCGAGTCGCGGTCCAGCGCCCAGGCCAGCACCGAGGTGGGCCGCTCGAAGCGGACCACGCCGGTGAACCGCACCGGCAACGGCAGGGCGGCGGCCACCTCGGCGAGTTCCCAGCGGATCGGGGCGGTCAGCTCGGTGCAGGCGGCCAGCGTCAGGTGCGGACTGTTGGTCGGTGAGGGGTGGCGCGCCTGGCTGGGCAGTCCCGCGTCCGCGAGCCGCCGCCAGGCCTCCCGGACCACCTGCTCCGCCGTCTCGTCCAACAGCAGCTCAACCGTGCGCACCGCCGCAGCCTACCGGCGAGGCCGGGACGGCCAAGGGCTCCGGCTCGGCCGGTTCCGCGTGCCGAGCGCGGCCCGGCCCGTCCGCACGCCCGCCGGGACGGCACGTCAGAGCACGATGAGCCGGTCCAGCAGCAGTTCCGTCCTCCGCTCGGCGTCCTCCGGCGGGAGGCGTTCCGCCCGGGTCAGGGTCGCCAGCCCGTGCAGGGCCGCCCAGAACACCTCGGTGAACAGCCCCGGGTGGACGCCGTCGCCGGCGACCTCGCCGAGGCTCTCCAGCAGGGCGGCGAACGCGTCCTTCAGAGGCTCCGGGGTGTCCTCGTCCGCGAACGGCAGGCCGCCGTCGAGCTGGAACATGGCGTCGTAGACCGCCGGGTTGCGTGCCGCGAAGTCGAGGTAGGTGCGGGCGAGGGCGGTGACCCGGGCGCGGGGACCGTCCGCGGCCGAGGTCGCGGCCCGCAGTGCCGCGGCCATCTCGGCGGCACCTTCGAGGGCGACGGCGCCGATGATCTCGCGCTTGCCGCGGAAGTGGCTGTAGAGGACGGGCTGGCTGTACTCGATGCGCTCGGCGAGCCGGCGGGTGGTCACCGCGTCCCAGCCCTGCTGCTCGGCGAGTTCGCGGGCCGACGCCACGATGAGGCGCTCGCGGCTCGCCCGTTCGCGCTCCTTGCGTTCCTGTACCGACATGACCCGATGCTAGCACCGCTAGACAATCGAGCGGCGGTAGGGCTAGCGTTGCCACATCATCTAGCAACGCTAGGTGTCTTGAAGAGGGGGATCACTCATGCTCAACGCACTCGAGGTCTTCACCACCGTGGTCGTCGGCGTGATGGGGGGGGTGGAGTTCTCCGTCGCCTTCGTCGTCAACCCGATCCTCAACGCACTGCCCGAGGACAGCGGCCAGCTCGGCCGCGCCCACGGAGGCCGGATGCTCGGCGCCGTGATGCCGGTCTGGTACATCACCTCGCTGGCCCTCGTCACCGTCTGGGCCGTCGCCGGACGGGACCGCCCCGGAGCCGGCCTCGCCGTCACCGCCGGCGCGCTGCTGCTCCTCAGCGTGATCATGTCGCTCCTGCTGCTGGTCCCGATCAACAACCGGGGCAAGACGTGGACCCCCGAGAACCGGCCCGCCGACTGGAAGCAGCAGATGAACCGCTGGGACCGGTTCCACCACGTCCGTGTCGCCGTGATCATCGCCGCGTTCGCCCTGCTGGTCACCGCCCTCGCCTGAGCCCACGCGGCACCGCGTCGCCGCCCGGAGTCCATACCCGCGGGTCCCGGCCCACACCTTCGTACAACCATTCGCTCCTTGGTGAGTCATAGGCCGTGAGGCGCATGGTGCGCCTGATACATCCAGAAGGAATCTCACGTGCCCCTGGCCCGATCGACCCGACGTCGGCTGATAGTCGCCGTCACCACTGTCATCACCGTCACTCCCGGCGTGGGCGTCCTGTCCGCACCGGCCGCGCCCGCCCACGCGGCCGTGGCGGCGGACTCGGCGGCCTCCGACGCCGCACTCATGCCCTTCCTCAAGGGCGCGAAGCTGGTCGACGCCGGTCTGACCGGCTTCGTGACCCTCGCCGACGGCTCCGTCGACAAGCGCTTCACGCGGTACGCGGACGGCGCCGGGACGGGGTACGCACACCGGACCTACCTCCGCTCGACGCGGACGGCGGACTACCTCGTCTTCGCGGGCCGTTGGGGCGTCCAGCAGCGGAACCTCAAGACCCTGTCGTCGTTCGACGTCTTCGTCGGGGATCTGGCCGGTGAGCCGCGCTACGCGGGTTCGGCGGCGAACGCGATCTTCACGACCGCCGAGGCCGACGGAGCCGTGAAGCTGCGTCAGCACACCGAGGACACGGGCGCGCGGACCGTCACCGGCCTGCCGGCCGGCGCGAAGGACGTCGCGGTCCTCCCCGGCACTCCCGAGGACGCCCTGCTCACCTTCACCGACGGTGGCCGCGAGAAGTGGGCCCTGGTCGACCTCGCGACCGCCTCGGTCCACGAGGTTCACGACCGGACCCCCGGTTCCGCCGGGGGTGACATCGCCGTCTCCGAAACCCACGTCGTCTGGACCGAGGGTGACGACACCGCGACCCCTTCGGTGTACGTCCTGGACCGCGCCTCGGACGTCGTCGACAGGCTCCCGGTCGCCCAGGCCCACGCCAGTGACCTCCACGTCGGCCTGGTCGGCGGCTGGGTCGTGTACGGCGAGGCCGGAGGCCTCTCGTCCGGCGAAGAGAACCCCTTGCACGCCGTCACCGCGTACCACCCGGCCACCGGTGCCTCGGTGAAACTGCTCGACCACCTGACCTCGTCCGCCGCCGCCCCCGACGGCCTGTACGTGCGCGGGGGCACCGTCGCCGACGGCGAGGGCCTGTTCAAGATCACCGCCGGGGACGGCGGGGCCCCCGTCGTCACCCAGGTGGCGAGCGCCGGAGCACCCACGAACGTCGAGATCACCGGCAACACCGTCCCCGCGGTCGTCGACCTCGACGCGAACGGTGGCTCGCCGTCGCTGCGCTGGGACTTCTCCCGGACCACCGTGGACGTGCGGATCACGCTGCGCCACGTCCGCACCGGGAAGACCGTCGTCGCCTCCGAAAGGCACCCCGACACCCCGTCCGTGACGCTGGACTGGAACGGCGGGGCGATCGGCGACGGGTACGAGGCCGCTCCCAACGGCGCCTACACCTGGGAGGTCGTGGCCGAGCCCCTCAACGGCATCGGCCCGGCCACCAGCGCCGAAGGTACCTTCACGGTCACCCGCGCGGCCCGGCCGCACGACTTCAACGACAACGGCACGCCCGACATCCTCACGCGCGACTCCGGGGGCAGACTCTCGCGCCACGACACCTACTTCAACGCGGGTGCCAACGCGTCCGGGCAGCTCGGCGAGGGCGAGGCCAAGGCCCTCGTCGGCGGCGGCTGGAACGTCTACGACCGTATCGAGGCCACCGGTGACCTCGCCGGAACGCCGGTCGGCGACCTGGTCGCCCGCGACACCTCCGGTGTCCTGTGGCTGTACCAGGGCGACGGCCGCGGCGGCTTCGCCGGCCGGGTCAAGGTCGGCGGCGGCTGGCAGACCTACGACAGGATCGCGGGCGGCTCCGACCTCACCGGGGACGGCAGGAACGACCTCCTGGCGACCGACCGGGCCGGTGTCCTCTGGCTCTACTCCGGGACCGGCACCGCCACCGCCCCGTTCTCCGCACGCAAGAAGGTCGGCGGCGGCTGGGGCGTCTACAACGACCTGACGGCCGTCGGGAACATCGGCGGCGCCACCGCCGGCGACCTGGTCGCCCGGGACAAGGACGGGGTGCTCTGGCTCTACCTGGGCAAGGGCGACGGCACGTTCGCGTCCCGCACCCGGATCGGCGCCGGGTGGAACGCGTACACCCACCTCGTCGCCGTCGACGACGCCGACCGCGACGGCCGCAACGACCTCGCTGCCTTCGGCCCTCAGGGCAACTACCTCTACCGGGGTACGAGTTCCTGGAAGGCTCCGTTCCTCGGCCGCCAGCTGATGGGGCTCGAGCGCCCCGCGAACGCGCAGCAGCCGATCGTCTGACCCGCGCCACGCGCTGTCGCGGTCTCGACGCTTCCGTAACGCGACCGCGTGCGACGCGCGACGAAGTCGACCCGACCGGCCGGGGATCCCCCGGCCGGTCGGGGGCCGGGCGGCCGGTCGGGGGCCGGGCGGCCGGTCGGAGGTCGCGCGGCCGCCGGCGGTCCGGCCGTTTCCCGGAGGCGGCGACAGCCCATCCACGTTGGTCAGCTCGCCCCGCCCTGGCCGGCGCTGCCCAGGGGGCCCACCTCGACGGGGGTGCCGGCGCCATCGGTGACGGGCAGGGACGAGGCACCCGGCCACGCGAGGGAGAACGACTTCGTCTCGTCGGGCGGGGTCACCACGAGTCCGGTGACCCGGACTCCGGAACCGCCCGAGTCGTTGACCGGGTAGGTGATGCCGAAGGACACCGACTCGCCGCTTTTGAGGACCACATGGCTGGACTCCTGGCCACTGCGCCGGGCGGACAGGTCCCCTTCACTGGTCTTCAGGTCGACGCCCGCGTATCCGGACAGGGCGCAGTCCCGGCCGCCGACGTTCACGAACGTCACCGCCACCGAGCCCCGGGGGTCGCCGTCGATGGTGCTGTCCGACGCGGTGATCTTCAGAGCGCCGGTTCGGCACTTCCCGGCCTCGGCGTTCGCCCCGGAGCCGCTTCCGCCGGCCGTGCCCTGCCCGCCGGAGTTCTGGCCGGCGGAGTCCTTCCCGTCCTCCTGGCCCCCGTCCTCCTGGCCCCCGGCGCCCTGCTCCGATGCGCCCGCGCCCGAGCCCGAACCGCTGCCCTCGGAAGACGCGGGGCCGGCGGGGGACGCGGGTGCCCCGTCGCTCCGTGCCGTGCCGTCGTCGCCGTTGCAGGCCGCGAGTGAGAGACCGGCGGCGACGGCCAGGGCAGCGAAGGTGAGCTTGCGAACGCGCATGGTTTCGTCCTCGGTCTCGGTGGGAGGTGCCGGCCGCTCGGACCGAGTCGGTCCGAGCGAGCGTTTCTGACCAGCAAGACCTTCCGGGCCCGGGGTGACGTTCCCACCGGCCGCTGCCCAGGACACCCCTGTTACATACGCGGCCCGGTACACCAGGGAGCGACCACGGCTTCCGCTAGGCGCGCGGGGCCACGGTGATGTGCGGGGCCAGCGACCGGAGGAAGTCGTGGGCGTCGAAGATCTCGCCGGCCGAGGCGACTCCCTTGGCCCGGATCCGGCCGTCGAGGACACGGGCGACCGCCTCGACCGCGAGGGGTGCCGTGACGGCGTAGATGTCCTGCCCGGAGGCGACCATGCCGCGCTCCGCCTCACCGCGGCGCACCACGACGTCGACGAGGAAGGTCTGTGCGGAACGCCTGTGCTCGTCGACGGCGGTGGGCGCGGGTGTGTGCGGCGCGGCCACACCGCCGGCCGCCTCCGTCGTCATGTAGGTGCGCACCTCGGGGACGGCCAGGTGACTGGAGACCGTGACGACGTCGGCCATGGTGAACTCGCCGACGACGGGCCGCGCTCCCATCGGCTCGGGGAACGGCCACTCGAGCGTGGGCAGGGCGTCACCGTGGTACTCCAGCCGGCCCTGGGTGAACCGCACCCGGCGCCCGCCGCGCCGCTCGGCGGAGACCTGGCCGGCGATCCGTGTACCCGGGGTGGGGTGCCAGTTGTTCAGTCCGTAGGCGACGTGCACTTCGTCGGCCTCCGTCCAGTCGCCCATCGCGGCGGTGACCAGCAGGTCGCCGAGCCCGCCGTAGAAGGCCATCGCCGGCACGATCACCGCACCGGTCTCGCGGGCCCGCCGGGCGAAGTGCGCGAAGGTGTCGGCGTTGGCCTCGATCTCGGCGGCGACATCGACGTACGGGACACGGGCGCGCAAGGACGCCTCGATCACCGGGGCCGCGGTGACGGCGAAGGGGCCGGCGCAGTTGACGACGGCCGCGGCCCCCGCCAGCACCCGGTCGAGCGCGGCCGGGTCGTCCACCGCTGCCGGTCTCGCCTCAAGTCCCGGGTACTGTTCGGCCAGTTCCGCCAGCTTGCGGGCGTCGCGCCCCGCCAGGACCGGCACGAACCCCCGCTCGACCAGCTGGGCCACCACGAACCGCCCGGTGTGCCCGTACGCCCCGTACACCGCCACCGTCTGTCCCGCCGCCATGACGTCCTCCGTCTCGTGAACCGATCGACCGAGATCCATTCTGGCGACGCCGGGGACCGAACCGTGAGTGTCCGCAACGACATGGCCCGTACAGTTCCGGACATGACTTCTGTCGCGCTGGCCGTCACGGACGGCATGCTCCACTTCGAACTGGCCGTGGCGCACGAGGTGTTCGGTTCCGCCCCCGCCGCCGTCACCGTCCCCTGGTACGACCTGGCGGTGTGCGCGTCGCGCCCCGTCCGCCTGGGCCACTTCCGCCTCGCCCCGGACCACGGCCTCGACCAGTTGCGCCACGCCGGCACAGTGATCGTTCCCGGCTGGGCCGATGTCGACGTGCCCCCGCCCGGGGACCTCCTCGCCGCGCTGCGCGACGCCCACGACGCGGGCGCCCGCGTCGTGTCCCTGTGCACGGGCGCGTTCGTCCTCGCCGCCGCCGGCCTCCTGGACGGCCTGCGCGCCACCACCCACTGGGCCCACACCGACGTCCTCGCCACCCGTCATCCCGCGATCGAGGTCGACCCGGACGTCCTCTACGTCGACAACGGCTCCGTGCTGACGTCCGCCGGCAAGGCCGCCGCCCTCGACCTGTGTCTCCATCTCGTCCGCCTCGACCACGGCTCGGCCGTCGCCAACACGGTCGCCCGTCGTCTGGTCGTCCCGCCGCACCGCGCCGGTGGCCAGGCCCAGTTCGTCAGTACTCCCGTACCCGACCAGGACGGCCACCCGCTCACCGCCCTGTTCCCCTGGATCATCGAACGTCTCGACCGGCCCCTGTCGGTGGAGGACCTCGCCCGCCAGGCGGGGATGAGCTCCCGCCACCTCAGCCGCCACTTCCGTGCCGCCACCGGCACCACGCCTCTCCAGTGGCTGCTGGCCCAGCGCATCCGCCACGCGCAGGAACTCCTGGAGAAGACGGACCACGACATCGACAAGATCGCCCGGTCGACGGGCATGGGGACGGCCACGACGCTGCGCCGCCACTTCAACCGCACGCTGGGGGTGCCGCCGGACACCTACCGGCGCACGTTCCGCTCGCGTACGACGGAGGCACCACCGAGGGCATGAACCCCGCCCGCCTTCGTCTCACGCGCGTCCCGTCCGGCGGCACGGCGAAGCGGCGACGCCCGAGGCCGGGGGTCGCCGCTTCGCCGTGGGCCGGACCGGCCCCCCGTGCCTGCCTGGTGGCGTCGTCGCCCGGGTCCTTCCCGAGGTGCGGTGCACCACGGGTACGGGAGTCACTCACCCGGCCTGATGCGCCCGCGCCAGGCTCCGGACTCCCCGCCGCGTCCCTCGATGTACTCCTTGAAACGCTGCATGTCACCCTTGACCCGCCGGTCGATCACTCCCAGCATGTCGCCGGCCTTCTCGGCGGCACCGGTGGGGTCGACCTCCATGACCAGCTCGACCCGGGTGTGCGTGTCGTCCAGGCGCTGGAAGCGGACCGTGCCCTTCTGCTTGGAGTCGCCCGTGGTGGTGCGCCACGTGATGCGCTCGTCGGGAAGCTGGTCGACGATCTCGGTGTCGAACTCGCGCTTCACCCCGCTGACCTTGGTCGTCCAGTGGTTGCGGCGCTCGTCGAGCTGCCTGACCTCTTCGACCCCCTCCATGAACTGCGGGAACTCCTCGAACTGGGTCCACTGGTTGTACGCGGTGTGCACAGGAACCTCGACCTCGACCGTTTCCTTCACCGTGCTCATGTGAAACCTCTCTCTGCCGTGTTCGTCACTGCCCCGCCCGGCGGCCGACCCGTCGGCGCCCGCGGGATGAGACGAGTACCCGGAGATCACTCGGCTAACGTCCGGTCAATAACCGCCCGCATCAGTCGCAGAGGAGAAGCCGGTATGGCGATTCAACGGATGGACAACGTCGGCATCGTCGTCGGGGACATGGACGCCGCCGTCGGGTTCTTCCAGGAACTCGGTATGGAGCTGGAGGGCAGGGCGGAGGCCGGCGGCCTCTTCGCCGACCAGTGCACCGGACTCGACGGCGTCCACTGCGACATCGCGATGCTCCGGACCCCGGACGGTCACGGCCGGCTCGAGCTGTCGAAGTACCGCAGCCCCGCGGCGATCAGCGCCGGACCGAGCGACCGGCCGCACAACGTCCTGGGCACGCACCGCGTCATGTTCGCGGTCGACGACATCGAGGACACCGTGGCCCGCCTGCGTCCCCACGGCGGCGAACTCCTCGGGAAGATCGCCCGGTTCGAGGACAGCCATCTGCTCTGCTACGTCCGCGGCCCGGAGGGGATCATCGTCGGACTGGCCGAGCAACTGAGCTGAGACGGCGTCCCCTCGCCCGGGCCCGGTCGACGCGAACGCGCTCCGACGCGACGTCCGCGGCCCGTTCGGCGGTGGCCTTGCACGGCGCCGAAGCGGGTATCAGGTGACTGAACGAGAGAGGGAGGAACGATTGTTGTCGTTTGACAACTATAGCCTTGAGGCAACAAAGTATCCGTGACAGAAGTGGACGAGGGAGGGGCCGGGATGCTCCGATGGGCCGGCGTCGCACCGTGCGCCGGCTGCCGCCATGGCGAGGGACCGGGCGGCCCGGTGCGGCCGTGTCCGTTTCAGGCGGACCGTGTCTCGGAGTCGGCCTCGTCGTGTATCCGGCCCGCCGCGGCGTCACAGAACGCCTCCAGCCCCTCGAGCAGCGCCGCCCTCTTGGCCGCGGGCATGACGTCCAGCACCGACCGCAGTTCACGCTGCCTGCGCCGGCGCAGGTCGTCGAGGAACGCCCGGCCCCGGTCACTGAGGCGCAGCCGTACCTCGCGACGGTCGGACGGACTCACCACGCGGTCGACGAACCCGGTGGCCTGCAGCCGGTCGCACAGCCGGCTGGTCGAGGGCGGCGTGGAGGCGAGGGAGTCGGCCAGGGTGCGCAGGTTGATGCCCTCGTGGTGTTCGAGGATGAGCAGCACGCGCAGCTGGGAGGCCGAGGCGGGAGCCGTCGAGGCGCGACCCCAGAGCACTTCCAGTAGCTCCGCGGCCGTTGAGGTCACACGGGCGACCTCGTCGGGCTGTGGGCGGGGGCGGATAGTACTCACGGCCATACTCTCGCAGACGCTGGGACAGATGTCAGCGTACTAGGACCCGTCCCCCGGCTGCAGACGTCTTGAGTAGCTCACTTTTTTCCGCATTGATCACATTTCGCCATATTCTCGGCATGCCGGACAAATGATTGGAATTTCGATCATGAATAGATTTGTCGCCGCTGAACGTGCTGTCCGTACGGCGGCACCGCATGACTTGCTCGACGCCGTCCGTCGTGTACTGGTCGAGCAGTACGCGGCGGAGGGCGTCGAGCTCTTCATGGCCGATTACGGGCTGACGGTGCTGCAGCCGGTGTCCGTGCTGCCGCACACACTGGAGCCGGTGTCGGTGCACAACAGCCCCGAGGGACGGGCCTTCGGCGCCCAGGAGCCGTTCGTGGAGGACGCGCCGGGAGGCGGCGGCCTGGTGCGAGCACATCTGCCGGTGAGCGTGCGCGGTGACCGGCTCGGCGTGCTGTCGGTCGCGCTGCCGGGCGGGGACCACGTCCGCGACTGCCTGACGGAGCTGGCCGAGATCGCCGAGGTGCTCGGGCGCGAGGTCGTCGTGGCGGAGCGGGACACCGACCTCTATCTCCAGGCGCGCCGCAAGGACCGGCTCACGCTGGCGGCCGAGATGCAGTGGCAGCTCCTGCCCGGCCGGTCCTGCAGCCGGCCCGAGTACGAGCTGGGCGCTCAGCTGGAGCCCGCGTACGCCATCTTCGGCGACAACTTCGACTGGTCCGCCACGGCGGAGCACCTGATGCTGTACGTCACCAACGGCATGGGCGAGGGCATAGAGGCGTCCCTCCTGACGAACCTGGCCATCAACGCCCTGCGCAACGCCCGGCGCGCGGGGCTGCCGCTCGCCGACCAGGCGGCCCTGGCCGACCAGGCCGTGTACGCCCAGTACGGGGGCGACTGCTATCTGTCGGTGCTGATGTTCGACTTCGAGCTCGCCACCGGCCGGGCCAGGGTGGTGGACGCCGGGTCGCCGCAACTGTTCCGGCTGCGCGAGGGGAACGTGGAACGCGTCGAGCTGGAGGCGCAGCTGCCGCTGGGCATGTTCGAGGAGACCGACTACGTGACCCAGGAGTTCCGGGCCGAGCCCGGCGACCGCCTGGTCTTCGTCAGCGACGGCGTCTACGCCGTCGCCTCGCCGAAGGGCGAGACCTACGGGGAGGCGGCCTTGGCCCGCGCGATCCAGGCGACGCGCCTGCTGCCGGCCGCCGAGGTCCCCCGGGCCATCCTGCGGGAGCTCACCGGACACCGGGGGCAGCGGATCCCGGACGACGACGCCCTCGTGGTCTGCCTGGACTGGCTGGGGCGGTGACCGTCGCGCCGTGGTGAAGCTCGCACCGGGGATCGCTTGTTCGTGCCGCTCCCCCGGGGCTAATGTTTGCCGTACGGCAATTATTGCCGGAGCGCGTACCACTCGGCGGCGCGAAGGCTGCAGGCAAGGGAGACGATGCAAGTGTCGGAGCGGGACGCGGCCCAGGAACTGGCGACGCGGCAGGTGGGCGCCTTTCTCGGCCGGCGCCGGGAGCAGCTCGCCCAGCGCTGGGCGGACGCCCCTTTGTTCCGCACGGTCTTCACTCTCTCCCGTGACGAGGCGGTCGAGGCGAGCAAGGCCGTGGTGGACGCGCTGGCCACCGTAGCCGCATCCGGCCGGCCGGAGGACGTCGCGGCGGCCGGTTTCGAGGCGGTGCGCGACCAGCTGGGGCGGACGGCCGCCTCCCGGGCCCGCAGCGGATCGTCTCCCGCCCAGGTCGCCGAGGAGGTCGCCGCACTGCGCGGCCCGGCCACCGAGCTGCTCCTCGCGGAGTTCTCCGATCCGTCGGAGGCGGAGGCCCGGGAGTCCGTGCTGGCCCTGACCGTTCTGATGGGGACCCTGCGTCTGGTGGTGATGGAGACGGCGCTCAGTGCCGGTGAACAGCTCATCGCCCGGCAGCGTGAACAGCTGCTCGAAGTGGCCACCCCGGTGATCCGGCTGTGGGACGGCGTCGTGGCGGTTCCGCTGATCGGCACGCTCGACAGCGCCCGCAGCCAGGTCGTCATGGAGAGCCTGCTGGAGGCGATCGTCGCCCAGCGCGCCCAGTACGCCATCCTGGACATCACCGGCGTGCCCACGGTCGACTCCCTGGTCGCCCAGCACCTGATGAAGACCGTGGCCGCCGCGCAGCTGATGGGTGCCGAGTGCATCGTCTCGGGCATCCGCCCGGCGATCGCGCAGACCATCGTCCACCTCGGGATCGACCTCGGCCCCATCACCACGCGCGCCGGCCTGGCCGACGCCCTCGCCTACGCGCTGGGCCGGCTGGGCATCGAAGTCTCCCCGCGTTCACCCGCCGCGGTGGGCCGACGGTGACCTACCACCCCGCGGTCGCCGTACCGGTCCTGGAGCTGGGAGACATACTGCTGGTCACCCTCCAGGGCGATCTGCACGACGGCGCGGCGGAGCAGCTCCAGGACGACATCACCCACCGCATCGCGCGGCGGCCGGTGAACGGGGTCGTCATCGACATCTCCGGCGTGGAGATCGTCGACTCCTTCCTCGGCCGCGTCCTGGCCGAGATCGCCGCCGGCGCCCGCCTGCTGGCCGCCCGGACGGTACTGACCGGGATGCGGCCGGCCGTCGCGATCACGCTGGTCGAGCTGGGGCTCACCCTGCCCGGCCTGCCCACCGCCCTGGATGTCGAGAGCGCCCTGGCTTCGCTGGGACACGCCTCCTCGGCGGCCCCGTCCCCACATCCGCAGGAGGGCGCGTCATGCAAGCCCGACTCGGCCTGACGACCAAGGTCAGCATCGGCTCCGACGCCGACCTCGCCTGGGCGCGGCACGAGGTGCGTCAGGCCGCGGCCGAACTCGGCTTCAGCCTGGTCCAGCAGACCAAACTGGTCACCGCCGCCAGTGAACTGGCCCGCAACACCCTCGTCCACGGGGGCGGCGGATATATGGAGATGACCGTCCTGGACGACGGCCAGTCCCGCGGACTGCGGCTGTCCTGCATCGACGAGGGGCCCGGCATCCGCGACATCGACCTGGCGATGACCGACGGTTACACCAGCGGCGGTGGCCTCGGACTGGGCCTGAGCGGGGCGAAACGGCTGGTGCAGGAGTTCGCCCTGGACAGCCGGCCCGGAGAGGGCACCACCGTCACCATCACGGAGTGGATCTCCGGACTGCCGACTCCCCGCAGCGGTGCCCTGTGAGCCGCGTCTGGGATGTTCCGGTGCACGACACCACACGCATCCGGGACGTGCGCGTGGCGGCCGAGGAGGCGTGTGCCGAGGCCGGGCTCGACTCCCAGCGCACCGCCGTGGGCGCGTTGGTGGCCACCGAGTTGGCCACCAACCTCCTCAAGCACGCCGGTGGCGGCCGCATCGTGATCAATCTCGCTCAGGATCCGGACGTCACCGACGTCCCCTCCTCGTCGTGGGTGCAGGTCACCTCGCTCGACCACGGACCGGGCATCCCCGACGTGGAAGCCGCGCTGCGTGACGGCAGTTCGACGGTTCCGGCCTCGCTCGGCGCCGGCCTCGGGACCTGCCTGCGCGTATCGAACGCCTTCGACCTGCACAGCCGGCGCGGACAGGGCACCGTGGCCGTCGCCCGCGTCGGTCCCGCACCCGCCGCCCGGGTCCGCACGCCCCGCTCCGCACACGGCATGCGGGCCGGCGGCATCAACGTCTCGCTGGCCCAGGACCCGTATTCGGGTGACGCCTTCGGCTGCGTGCGCTCGGGCTCCCGCCTGACCCTCGTGCTGGCCGACGGGCTCGGCCACGGCATCAGGGCCGCGCGGGCCGCCACCGCCGCCGTGGCTCAGTTGCGGGACAGCGCGGGCCGGCCGCCGGACGAGATCATGCGTAGCATCGACGGAGCGCTGCGCTCCACCCGGGGCGCGGCCGTCATCGTGTGCCAGGCCGACGTGGCCACCGGCGGGTTCTCGTACTGCGGGGTCGGCAACGTCGGCGCGCGTCTGCATTCCGGTGGCACCTGGCGGCCGCTGCTGTCCCAGCCGGGCATCGTCGGGGCGCGCCTGCCGGCGCCCCTGCCGCTGCAGCACACGACGTGGCGGGCCGACAGCCTGCTTCTCCTGCACAGTGACGGCCTGCCGGGACGCTGGACGCCGCCCGCCGATCCCCACCTCCTCACCCGTGACCCGGCCGTGATCGCGGCAGCGGTCCTGCGCGAAGCCAGTAGCGCCGCGCGCCCCCTGCGCGACGACACCAGCGTGGCCGTACTGGCGAACGGCCACCGCACCGATCCCGATGACCGTCCCTGACACCTGGCCGATCGGCTCCGCCACGGACGCGGCACGCGCCCGGACAGCCGTGGCGCGTCTGCTGGCCGACGCGGACGTCCCTCTCCTGGAACGTCTGCGCTGTGTGACGGCGCTGACCGCCCAACTGCGTCCCTGTCTCGACGGGCTCGACGCGCTCGACGGTGACGAACGGTACGAACTGCTGGTCCATCTGCGTCCGCCCGCCGCCGGCACCGACGGCCTGCTCCGGCTGGTCCTGCGCCGTGCGGGAGAGCCGCCGCTGGAGCCCGGCCGACAGCTGACGCTCCCCCTCCACGCGGCAGGGCGGCCCGGCCCCGCCCGCCCGTCCGGACCGCACCGTGCTGGCCGAGGCGCTCGTCGACGCCGACGTGGACGCCGGAGAGGTCCTGCGGCGCCTGGACGAACTACAGGAACTCGTCCGCTTCCACCGGGAGGAGATGCATCACACGAACCAGGGGGTGCTGGCCCTCCACGCCGAACTCGACGCCGCCGCGCTGCGCCAGCGGGAACTGCTGGACGCCGAACGGCAGGCACACGCGCAGGCCGAGAACGCCCGTCGTCTGCTCGCCTTCCTCGTCGACGCCAGTGCCGCCGTCAGCGCGTCGCTGCGTCCCGACGACATCCTGCGGCGCCTGTCCGGCCTCCTCGTACCCGACCACGCCGCGCACGTCGATGCCTGGTTCTTCGACGAGGACCACCAGGGGCGCGGCGGCCGTCCCGCCGTCCCCCGCCCGGCCGCCGCCGTGGCGGCCGCCCGAACCGGCCGTCCCCAGCTCGCCGCCGCTCGTCCCAGCGCCCTGCCCGGCATCGACGACCTTCCGCCCTCGGCCCTGGCCCCGGACACGGCCATCCTCTCCATCCCCCTCACCACGCCGCGGCCGGAAGTGACGGGTGTGCTCACCCTGACCGCGCCGGGACCCGCGTTCGATCCGGACACCTGCATCATGCTGGTCGAACTCGCCCGTCGCGCGGGCGTCGCCCTCGAACACGCCCGCCGCTACGAACAGCACGAGGACACCGCCCGTGCCCTGCAACGCGCGCAGCTCACCGACCTGCCCGCCACACCGGGGCTGCTCCTGGCCGCCCGCTATCTGCCCGCCACCCGCGGGCTGAACATCGGTGGCGACTGGTACGACGCCTTCAGCCAGCCCGACGGCAGCCTCCTCGCCGTCATCGGGGACGTGACCGGCCACGGGCTCGACGCCGCCGTGCTGATGGGCCAACTGCGCACCGCGCTGCGCGCCTACGCCGTCACCGGTGACGGCCCGGCCGGCATCCTCACCCGGATGCACGGCATGCTGCGCCACCAGCAACCCGAGCTGTACGCGACCGCGGCACTGGCCCGGTTCACGCCGGGAGAGCCGGGCATCACCTGGGCGTCGGCCGGGCATCCCCCGCCCCTCGTACGGCTGCCCGACGGCACCGTGCGCGTCCTGGACGCCGCGCCGGGTCCCATGCTCGGGGTGCCCGTGCCGCACCAGTACCGGGAGCACTCCGCGCAGTTGCCGCCCGGTTCGACGCTGGCCCTCTACACCGACGGGCTGGTCGAGCGGCGGACCGAGGGCCTCGACGCCGGCGTGGGCCGCCTCACCCAGGCCCTCAGGTCGCTGAGCGCGGTGGCGCCGGCGCACGATCTGGACGCCGCGGCGGAAGGCCTGCTCAAGCCC
The DNA here is from genome assembly GCF_044142145.1 of Streptomyces sp. BK79. NCBI lineage: Bacteria > Bacillati > Actinomycetota > Actinomycetes > Kitasatosporales > Streptomycetaceae > Streptomyces > Streptomyces sp. BK79. Next base: position 196,318 of record NZ_JBHVOC010000005.1, on the reverse strand, counting down.
TTGCTGCACGAATCGGAACGCGACGACGACGTGTGCCTGCTGCTCTGCCACCCCACCGGCCCGACGCGGTGATCATCCGGGCGGACCGGATCCCCGCGCCGCCAGGAAGGCTCCCATACCGCGGCTCAACGCGATGCGGTCGGCGGGTTCCATCCCGGCCAGCACTGCGGTCAGCGCGTGCGCTCTGCGTCCCGCGACGTCGTCCAGCACTCGATGTCCCTGCACGGTGAGACTGAGCTGCACCTCTCGGCGTTTGCGCGGGTGAAGGGCGCGTTCCAGCAGACCGGCGGCTTCGAGCCGGTCGCACAGGCGACTGGCGGTGGGAAGCCCCACGGCCAGCCGTTCGGCCAGACCGGTGAGATTGAGGTCGGGTGTCGCCTCGAGTGCCCGCAACGCCCGCAACTGGTGCACGGACAGGCGCAGCACCGCCTCCTGAGCGGCCAGCGACCACAGGCTCGTCAGGGACTCGACGGCGTCGGCGATCTCCAGGGCGACGTCCTCGGGAGCATGCCCCGAGCCTTTCACAAGGTCGCCCCCCGAACTGCCGAGACCAGTCACGAATGCATCACTCTCAGTAACCTGTTGTGCGGGCGGATACGGGTTCCCGTTCACACGCTGCTACCCGAAGATTGCGGGGGCAAGCAGCGCCGGGGTCGGCCTGTTCCGGGGAACTTCATGAGTGACCGGTCCCACGGGGAGCCGCGGGGTCAGGAGTCGACGAACCTCGGCCGTCGCCGCAGGCGGGCATGGACGGTCTTGCCCTGCCCGGGCCCCGGAGTGACGGTGACCATGCTGGTGAGGTGGCGGACCATGGGCCATCCGAAGCCGCCGGTGCCGCCGTTGAGGTCGGGGGTCCGTTCCCGCGGGGGTGCGGGGCTGGGATCGCTGACGGCAGCGTGGAGCGCGTCGGCGGTGGCCGTGAGTTCGAGCGTGTACCGGCCCCCGCCGTACCGCAGGGCGTTGGTGGTCAGCTCGGAGACCACCAGGGCGAGGGTCTCCGCCGTCCCGGCGGCCGGCGCGGGGGTCAGCCCGTCGACGAAGGCGCGGGTGACGTCACGAGCGTGAGCGATGCCGGCGGAACTGTCGCCTTCGGCGAGGACGGGAGCCCTGTGGGTGTGGGTACGCGTGATGTCGGTGTCGGTCATGCACTGCCATCCGGTCCTGATCGGTTGTGCTGGTAGGCCCGGCGTCTGCCCACTCGGCAGGGCTTCAACCCGGAGCGACCCCTGGGGAGCACTGGTGAGGTGGGTGTCGCGTGCCGGGGTGCGGTGCCGAGGGTGAGCTCCCGTGCGCCCCCGCAAGCCCTCTCCCGGTCCGCCGGTACCGCGACGCACGGTCATCCGCATGGCGGGTACGAGGGAGCAGGCGTGTGCGGGGCGGGGGGACGGGAGCGACTGTCCGAACGGAGAGGTCCTGCCGGCCGCGCCGGGCACCGAGGAGGTCCGGTGCGAGGAGTGTCGGTACCACTGGGAGCTGGACACCACGGAGCCGAGCCGGCGTGCGGCTGCGGATGACGGGCTGACACGGCCCACGGGGGATCCGCGGGAGAGCGGTCATGGGACCGCCGCGTAGACCGTGTCCCGCCTCGGCCGGGGTCGGGGGCGGCGGACGACCGGCCGGGCCGGAGTTCCGGGCGTCGTCGACCGGCAGCCGGGAACGCCACGGGCTCGGTCAGCCGAAGTGCCAGGTGAAGCTGCCACCGTTGTTGGCGGCGAGCACGAACATCAGGATCATGAGCAGGATGTCGACCACGCCGAGGCCGATGGCCCACTTCGCCATGGTCGAGCCGGTCTGACGCAGTGACACGGCACCGAAGATGATGGCCAGCGGGCCGAGGACGATCGGCAGGAACAGGAGGCCGACGATTCCGCAGACCAGTCCGGCGATGGCCATCCCGTTCGCCCTGCTGGTGTTCCGCGCGCCCGTTCTGCTGTAGCTCGACATGATATCTCCCGGAGAGTCGTGGATCTGCGTGTTGTGGTCCTTCGCTCTCCATCCAGTTGCCCACCGCGGGCAGATCACACCTGCCGGACCAGCTCAAAATCCGGCGTGTGCCTTCCAGTTGGGACGCAAGGGCGGTGAGGGTGGCGGCCGTGGAGCCGGCCACCGGCGGTGACGCCTCGGCCTGAGCGTGCGTGCCTGCGGGGTAGGGTCCTTGCGCATGACCCCGACACCGCCCGCCCCACGCCTGGCCGGCCCCCGCCGGGTCACCCCGCGCCGTCTCGGTGCCGCCGCCGCGGTCTACGGCGTGTTCGTGGCGGGCTGGTACCTGGGGCAGCCCGTCAGCCCCGCATGCCACGTCGATCAGGCGGCCCTCGACCGGATCGCCGAGGAGCGCGGCACCTCCCCCTCCCCCACCCCCACGTTCACCCGTGGCCCTGTCCACGACTCGCTCACCGTCACCGACGTCACGCTGTCCCAGACGTTCACCACCTACGCCGTCTCCTGCACCAACGACACGAGCGAACGCCCCCGCCTTCAGGCGTGGTTGGAGGGCGACTGGCGGTAGACAGGCGGTGCGGCGCGCGGTGGCCGCCGACGCGAGCGCCTGCCCCGCGTCGTGCGACACTCCCGGGATGCCCGCCTGGATGACCCCTCGCCGCCTCGGCGCCGCCACCGCTCTCTACGCCGTGTTCCTGGCCGGCTGGTGGCTGGGCCAGCCCGTGCGCTCCGACGGCTGCCTCGAGGACCGGCCCGTCGCCGGGGCGGACGGTCGCCCCGCACCCGTCGAACCGGCGGACGCCGGCCGGTACCTCGAGAACCTCGACTTCGGTCTCCTCGACCGGGCAGGCGACTGGGCCGACGGCCTGGACGGCCACCGGGACGGCGAGTACGGCCCCGTCGACCACGGGTACGACCTCCGGGGCGGGTCCGAGGCACAGGTCACGTCCGGCCCCGCCCACACTCCGTGCTCCTACACGAAGCGCGCCCGCCTGCTCGCGTGGATCAACGGCGACTGGGGCTGACCGCGTGGTGACATGGACCGTGCCGCTCACCCGTCGATGCCCCGACGCGGCCGAGGAACGGAGACCACACGATGCCCGCAGCAACCACCGCGGCGGAGCTGGCCGCGGTCTACCGCGACCTGCACGCCCATCCCGAACTCGCCTTCCAGGAGACCCGCACCGCGGCGATCGTGGCCGACCGGCTCCGCGCCCTGGGCTACGCGACCACCACCGGGGTCGGCCGGACCGGCGTCGTGGGGATCCTGCGCAACGGCGACGGCCCCACCGCGCTCCTGCGCGCCGACATGGACGCCCTTCCGGTGCGGGAACGCACCGGTCTGCCCTACGCGAGCACGGCCCGTGCGACCGACGGCGACGGCGAGACCGTTCCCGTGATGCATGCCTGCGGCCACGACACGCATGTCACGTGCCTCCTGGGTGCGGCCGCCGAGCTGGCGGCGGACCGGACCGCCTGGCGGGGCACCGCCCTGCTGGTCTTCCAGCCGGCGGAGGAGACCGCCGGCGGCGCCCGGGCCATGGTCGACGACGGCCTCTACGACCGCTTCGGCCGGCCCGACGTGGTCCTGGGGCAGCATGTCGCCCCGGTGCCGGCCGGGCTCCTCGGGCTGCATCCCGGTCCGGCCTTCGCCGCCGCCGACTCCCTGACCGTCGTGCTGCACGGAAAGGGCGGTCACGGGTCACGGCCCGAGACGACCGTCGACCCGGTCCTCATGGCCGCGGCGACGGTGATGCGCCTGCAGGGCATCGTCTCCCGCGAGATCGCCGGCTCCGCCACCGCCGTCGTCACGGTCGGCGCCCTGCATGCCGGCACCCGCGGCAACGTCGTCGCCGACCATGCCGAACTCCGGCTCAGCGTCCGCACCTTCGACGCCCACGTGCGGGACGAGGTCCTGGCCGCCGTCGAACGGATCGTACGGGCCGAAGCGACGGCGTCCGCGGCACCGCGGGAGCCGGACATCACGCTCACCGAGTCCTTCCCCGCCGTGATCAACGACCCGGACGCCTGCACCCGCACCCGGGAGGCGTTCACCGCCGGTCTCGGTCCGGGGCTGGTGGTGGACCCCGGACCCGTCACCGGCAGCGAGGACGTCGGCATCCTCGCCACCGAGGCGGACGCACCCTGCGTGTACTGGCTCCTCGGCGGAGCCGACCCCCAGGCCTTCGCCCCCGCCAAGACGCTGGAGGACGTCGTGCGCATCGCCCACGACTTGCCCTCCAACCACTCCCCGCACTACGCCCCCGTCCTCGAACCCACCCTCACCACCGGCGTCGACGCCCTCGTGTGCGCCGCCCGCGCCTGGATGCCGGTGCGGCCCTGACCGGCGCCGAACCCGCCGGTCGGGAAGCCGGTGACGTGCGCGGCGTCAGGCGGCCGCACCCGAGGGTCCGGCTCGCTCGGCGTCGTCCAGGGACCTCGCCAGGGCCGCGCGGGCCCTGGCGACGCGGGAACGGACCGTACCGACCGGGCAGTCGCTGAGCGCCGCCGCCTCCGCGTAGGGAAGCCCGACCAGTTGGGTGAGGACGAACGCCTCACGCCGCTCGTCGGGCAGCGCGTCCAGCAGCTCGGTCAGGGCGATGCCGTCGTCGAAGCCCGGCAGACCCCGCTCCTGCGCGCGTTCGGCGACGGCCTGCCAGTCGTCGGTGTCGGCGAGGCGGGGCCGGGCGGACGCGTACCGGTGGCTGTCGATCACCGCACGGCGGGCGATGGACAGCAACCAGGTGCGGGCGGAGGAACGGCCCTCGAAGCGGTGCAGGCTGCCGAGGGCCCGCAGGAACGTGTCCTGGGCCAGGTCGTCGGCCGCCTGCGGATCGGCGCCGAGATGGGTGACGAAACGGCGTACGTCGCGGTGGAGGGCGCGGACGAGGTTCTCGACCGCCTCCTGGTCACCACCGCGGGCGGCGAGCGCCCACATGGTCGTCAACTCGTCCGCGTATGTCCTCTCGTCGCGGATCCGCGTGGCGCGTGACGGTCTGTCGCACGGGTCAGGCAGGGCAGGGCTGATCACCTGGTGTCCTTCTCGTAGGTCCCGACGTCCGACGCGCGGACGTGCGGCCACCACGGGGTCCGAGCGCGCGAGACGCGGGGCGGGTCCGGTGGTGGTGCGGGAGTGGCGGGCGCACCCGCGCGGGGCGGCGTACGTCCGTTGCCCGAGCCGTCCGGGCGTCGAGCGCCCGGGGCGGTGTCGGGGAGCCGGCTGTCTCAGACGACAGCGGTCCCCAGGGGCGGACCCCGAGAAGTGATCGCGTACACGAGGAACAGCCGACGCGGCCTGCGCGCCAGGCGGCCACGACGGGCGAGAAGGCGCGGCCGGTGCGGCGGCGCGGGAAGGACCGGACACAGCCGTAAGGGAGCGGCCAGCCAGCCGGCGACGGCGCGCAGGAGACGGAAGGCCGCGCGTTCGCCGTACGCGAGCCACAGGCCGCTGAGCAGCGCGGCCAGCAGGTGGGCGGCCAGCATGCCCGAGGACGACATCCCGCCCATGGTGTGGCCCACGCCCGCCAAGGGCTCCAGGGCCCCCGCCGCGTCCGTGACGGAGGGCGCCTGAGTCATGGAGTGAACGGAGTGCCCCGCATGGCCCAGGTGTTCCGGTGAGGCCATGTGACCCGTGGAAGAGGTGCCGTCAGCCATGCCTCCGACGGAGGCGGACGTGGCCGGCGCCGACAGCTCCTGCGCGTAGGAGAACCACTCGTGCAGTGCGGTCTGTGCGGCCACGACGACCGAGGAGACGAGCAGCGGCCCGCGCTCCCGGCCGGCCAGGCACCACGCCGTGCCACCGGTCACCGCCGTCGCGGGGACGAGCGCCCACCACGGCACCGGGGTCCCCGACATCAGGACGTGCCCCAGGGTGGCGAGCAGCACGCAGAGGGCCGCGAACACCGCGGCCCTCGTCGTGCGCAGACACCACCCGACAGTCATGGCGGCTCATCCTCGCATTCGTGGCTCCGCCCTCATGGGGTGGTACGAGAGCTTCCCGCATCCCCCACTCAGCACTCTCGCGGTGATTCACGTCACAGTAAAGACCAAGAACACGCACGTTCAGGAGCCGAGGCTCCTCAGGTCCGCCGCGAGGGAACTGACGGCCGCCGGGTTGCGGGGGCTCTCGACGAGGTCGGCGTAGTCGAGGACGACGATCCGGTCGTTCTTGACGGCCGAGACGTCGGCGAGCGGCTCGTAGGACATGAGGAACTCCCGCTTCTGTTCGGCGGTGGTGTCCCCGTAGTCGTTGATCACGATGACCTCGGGGTCGCGGGCGACCACCGTCTCCCAGCCGACCGTGGTCCAGCTGTCCTCGAGGTCCTTCATGATGTGGTCGCCGCCCGCCTTGGTGATGATGTCGTGGGGGCCCGCGTAGGCGCCGGACGTGAACGGCTTGTCCTGACCGCTGTCGTAGAGGAACACCCTGGGCCGGTCGCCGCCCTTCGGGGCCTTCGCCCGGGCATCGGCCACCTGCTCGCGGAACGAGGTGATGAGGCTCTCGGCCCGCTCCTCGACGTCGAAGACCTTCCCGAGGTTGCGCAGGTCCGTGTACAGCGCGTCGAGCGGCGGCATCACGCCCCGGGCCTTGCCCCGCCCGTTGCGGCACGACTCGCTGAGCAGATACGAGTCGACGCCCACGCGTCGGAGCGCGGCGGGTGTGAACCCCGACCCTTCGTCGAAGCCGTAGTTCCAGCCCGCGAAGACCAGGTCGGCACGGGCGTCGAGCACCAGCTCCTTGTTGATGCGCTGCTTGGAGAGCCACTTGGTCTCGCGGTAACCGTCCTTCCACGGCACGGCCGTGAGGTCACCCTTGTCGTCGGGCATGACGTATCCCGCCATGTGGTCCGCGAGCCCGAGGGCGAACATGATCTCGGTGATGCCCACGTCGTTGGTGACCACCCGCCGCGGTGCTCGCTCGAACGTCTTCTTCTCGCCGCAGTTCTCGACCGTGACGGGATAGTGGCCGCCGGACGCCTCCGCGCCGTCCGTCTTCCCCGTCCCCTCCCCCTTCCCCTCCCCCGACGAGACGTCCGCCCCGCAGCCGGTGACGGCGAGGACCAGGGCGAGGGCGAGGGCGAGGGCGGCGGGGCGTGCGCGGTGCGGCATGGTGGCGGTGGCTCCTTCGGATACGGACGGTGGGGGCGGTCTACCGGGAGGCGAGTCGGTCGAACAGCAGCTGCACCGCACCGGTCTCGGGGTGGGGGACACGGTGGGCCCGGACCCCGAAGACGTCGGCGAGCAGTGAGGGCGTCAGTACGTCGTGGGGGGCGCCGGACGCGACGATCCGTCCGCCGTCGATGACGTGGAGGACGTCGCAGTGCAGCGCGGCGAGGTTGAGGTCGTGCAGCGCGGCGAGCACGGTCAGCCCGCTGGCGCGGACGAGGGCCAGGACTTCGAGTTGCTGGGCGATGTCCAGGTGGTTGGTGGGTTCGTCGAGCACCAGGATCCGGGGTTGCTGGGCGAGCGCGCGGGCGATCAGGACGCGTTGCTTCTCACCGCCGGAGAGGGTGAGGAAGCCGCGGTCGGCCAGGTGGCCGGCGCCGACTGCTTCCAGCGCGGCGGCGCAGGTACGCCGGTCCTCGTCGGTGTCCCGGGCCACCGCCCCCTGGTGCGGCAGCCGGCCCATGGCCACGACCTCGGCCACCGTGAAGTCGAACTCCGCGGCCGCTTCCTGCGGCAGGGCCGCGAGACGGCGTGCGCTGTCGCGCGCGCTCATGGCCCGCAGGTCGTCACCGCCGAGCCGCACGGCACCGGACGTGGGGCGCAGGGCCCGGTAGACGCACCGCAACACGGTCGACTTCCCGCTGCCGTTGGGCCCGACGAGTCCCACGAACTGACCGCTGCCCGCCCCCAGGGTGACGTCCTCCACCACCCGCGCACCGGAGATCTCCACGGTGAGCCCGTCGGTCTCGACCCGCATCACACGCCTCCGAAGGTGTAGGTACGGCGGCGCATGAGCAGCACGAAGCAGGGCACGCCGATCGCGGCCGTCAGGACGCCCAGCGGCAGTTCGGCCGGGGCGAGCACCACGCGCGACAGGATGTCGACCCAGATCAGCAGCACGGCGCCGGCGGGCGGGGCGACGGCCAGCAGACGACGGTGGTCCGCGCCCACCAGCATCCGGGCGGCGTGCGGGACCATCAGGCCCACGAAACCGATCGCCCCGCTGACCGCGACCACCGCGCCGGTGACGGCGGCGGTCGTCAGGAAGAGTTCCTTGCGCAGCCGTCCGGGGTCCACGCCCAGCGCGGCGGCGGTCTCGTCGCCCATCGCCAGGGCGTTCAGGCGCCGGGCCGACCAGCCGAGGTGGAGGAGGCCGGCCAGCACCGCGCCGGCGGCGATCGGAACGGACGACCAGCTCGCGCCGCCCAGGCTGCCCAGCAGCCACATCATCGCGGACCGGGCCGCTTCGCCGTGCTCGGCGGCGAACACCATGAACGTGGTCACGGCCGAGAAGCCGTAGTACATCGCGGTACCGGTCAGCACCAGCCGCAGCGGTGTCAGACCGCGCGGGGTGCGGGCGATCGCGTACACGAGCAGCATGGCCGCGAGCGCGGAGACGAACGCCGCCGTGGACAGCGCCCAGATGCCCAGTGCGCCCAACGCGCCGAAGATGAGCACGGCGTTGGCGCCGACGGCCGCACCGGAGGAGATGCCGAGAACGAACGGGTCGGCGAGCGCGTTGCGGACCATGGCCTGGACGGCGACGCCCACGGCGGCCAGTCCCGCGCCGACGACGGCGGCCAGCACCGCGCGCGGGAAGCGGAGTTCCCAGACGATGAGGTAGGAGGGGACCTCGTCCGGGTCTATGGAGCCACCGGTCAGTCCTGCCCAGAGGTAGTGGAGCACCTCGCTCCACGCGATGCCCGACGCCCCGATGCCCGCTCCGCAGGCGAGGGAGACGGGAAGGGCGGCGCACAGGCCGGTCACGAGCCAGGGCAACGGGACGCGGCCGGCCGGCGGCGGTCCGCCGCCGGTGCCGCGGCGCCGCACGGCGGGTGTTCGTTCGCGGAGCGTGGCCACAGGCGGATCGCTTTCGCCTCGGGCCGTGCGCCTGCGTGTTCGAAGGAGCGGGCCCGGGCGCTGGGCCCCGTGCGCAGCACCTCTCGCAGTCCACGGCGATTGACAGGAGCTTCACCACCGTGGGTAATCGGGCTCGCGGAATCCTGTGCGGGATGCCGCCTACCGTTGCGGGTCAGCGCCGGACTTCGACCGGACTTCCCCCACGAGGCTCCTGCAGCTTAGCGCCTCCTCCGCGCCTCCCCCGCGTGGGGAGGGACGGGTTCGCGCCACCGCGGGGGGATCGTGCTCGGCGGGTGTCGGCCGCGCGCGGGGTGAGGTGCCTACACCGTCCGGGGCCGGAGGTAGCGGGCGAGGAGGTCGTCGAGGCTCACCGTGCCGGTGAGGGCGCCGGTGTCGTCGCGGACCACCGCGACGGTGGCCCGGCGCCGGCGCAGCGTCTCGATCGCTTCGGCCACCGTGGTCTGCTCGGCGAGTTCGGGCACGGGCCGTGCCAGGGCGCGGGCGCTGGTGGCGCGGCCCCGGGCGCGGGCGACCAGGACGTCCCGCGCGTGCACCGAACCGAGCACTTCCCCGTCCGCCGCACGGACCAGGAGCCGGGTGCGGTCGCTTTCGGCGGCCCGGGCGAGGATCTGGTCCGCGTCGGCGTCGGCGTGGACCGCGGTGATGTCGGCGGCCGGGACGCGCAGGTCGCGTACCGGGGTCTCCGGCTCGGTCAGTGAGCGGGTGAGCAGGTCGGAGTCGGTCTCGCTGATCAGACCGAGCCGTTCGGACTCCTCCACCAGGTGGGTGAGCTGCTCGCGGTTGTGGACGGAGGCCAGTTCGTCGCGCGGGGTGACCCGGCACAGCCCGACCAGGGCGTTGCTGAGGGCGTCGAGGACCCTGATGAGCGGGCGTACCGCCTTCACGACGGCCCTGAACGGCGGGGAGAGGAGCATCGCGGAGCGCTCCGGGTGGGCGATGGCCCAGGACTTGGGTGCCATCTCGCCGAGGACCATGTGCAGGAACACGACCACGATCATCGCCACCGCGAAGGCGATGCCGTAGCTGAGCGCGGTGGGCAGGCCGAGCCGGTGCAGCAGGGGATCCAGTTCGTGGGAGATCGCGGGCTTGGAGACCGAGCCGAGCCCCAGGGTGCACACGGTGATGCCGAGCTGGGCGCCGGCCAGCATCAGCGACAGTTCGCGCATGCCGGCCAGTGCCGCCCTGGCACCGCGCCGGCCGTCGGCGACGGCCTTCTCCACGCGGTGCCGTTTGGCGGCGACCAGCGCGAACTCGGCGGCGACGAAGAACCCGCTGCCGATGAGCAGCAGGACGGTGACGGACAACGCCATCGGGAAGCTCATGCCTGCGCCTGCGCCTTCTCGGTCGTCCGCTCGATGCGGACCCGTTCGGGTACGTGCCGGTCGAGGGTGCGTACGTCGATCAGCACCTCGTCGCCGTCGGGAAGGGCGACCGTGAGGTGGTCGCCGACGGCCGGGAAGCGGCCGAGCCGGTCGACGACCAGTCCGGCCACGGTGTCGTAGTCCTCGTCCTCGGGCAGCTCGATGCCGGTGACCTCGGCCACCTCGTCGAGCCGGCGCCCGGCGTCCACCAGCCAGCCGTCGCCGTCCGCGACCGCGACCTCGGTGACCTCGTCCGACTCGTCGGCGATGTCGCCCACGAGTTCCTCGGCGACGTCCTCGTAGGTGACCACGCCCGCCACACCGCCGTGCTCGTCGAGGACGACGGCGAACTCGTCGTCGCGCTCCCGCATCCGCTCCACGGCATCCGGCAGCGGCAGGGTGTCCGGCAGCAGCAGCGGCACCCGGGCCGCGGCACCGGCCGTGGTGGAGGCGAGCAGGCCGGCGGGCAGCCCCATCAGCTCCCGTACGCCCAGCACCCCCGCGACGTCGTCCGGGTGGTCGCCGAGCACCGGGTAGTTCGAGTGGCCGTGCCTGCCGATCAGTTCGATGGCCTCGGCCGCGGTGGCGCCCTCGCGGACGAAGACCGCGTCGACGCGCGGCACCATCACCTCGTGCAGCGTCCGCTCGGAGAACTCCAGGGCGTGGTCGATCAACTCGGCGGTGCCGCGCGGCAGCTGCCCCTGCTCGTGGGACTCACCGATGAGGTGGCCCAGCTCCTCCAGGGTGGCTCCGTGGTGCAGTTCCTCGACCGGCTCGATACCGGCCTTGCGCAGCAGCCCGTTCGCCGCGCCGTCGAAGACGCGGACCACGGGGCCGACGACCCTCAGGTAGGCCAGCGTGGATGTCGCCAGTGATTTCGCCAGCCGTTCCGGGACGGCGATGGCGAGGTTCTTGGGGGCCAGCTCGCCCAGCACCATCTGTACGGCCGTGGCCAGGACGAAGGCGAGCACGACGGAGATGCCGGTGACCGCGCCGTCGGGGATGCCGAGGCCGGACAGGACCGGCCTCAGCAGTGCGGAGACGGACGGCTCGGCGATGAAACCGACGACCAGACCGGTCACCGTGATGCCGAGCTGGGCGCCCGAGAGCATGAAGGACAGCCGGGCCAGCACCTTCAGCGCACGGGCGGCCCCGCGGTCCCCGGCTTCGGCTTCCCGCGCGAGGGCGAGCCGGTCGGCGGAGACGTACGCGAACTCCTGGGCGACGAAGTAGCCGGTGCCCGCGGTCAGTACGAACACGGCCAGCACGCCCAGCCAGGCTTCCACGGCACTCATCCGGCACCACCCCACCACTCGCCGTGCTCGGAAACTGCCGGGCGGGACGGCTGGGCACCGGGCCCCGGAGGGACCGTCGATCTGGCGGACAAGCGATGACTCCTCGGCTGGACGGCGCGGGCGCAAGAACGATTCTGGCCGAAACCGGGTTCCCGTGCCGCCGCCCCGCACGCGCGGTCACCCGGTCATCGCGAACCGGCGAGCAGTTCCCACGTGCGGCGCCGGTCGGCGTCGCCCGCGAGGTCCGTCATGGTGAACACGCGGCGGGCAGTTCCACGGTGACGCTCAGGCCGCCGGCGGGACGCGGGGTGAGGGTGAGTGTTCCGTCGTGTGCGTGGGTGATGCTCCTGACGATCGCCAGGCCGAGACCGACGCCCGCGTGGCCGGTGTGGACGCGCTCGGTGCCTCGCCGGAACGGTTCGGTGAGGGTCGCCGCCAGTTCCGGGGCGATCCGGTCGCCGGTGTTCTCGACCGTGAGCGTCACGGTCCTGGGGCCGGCCCGGGTGGTCACCCACACGTTTCCCCGTTCCGGCAGGTTGTGGACGACGGCGTTGTGCACGAGGTTCGTGGTCAGTTGCAGCAGGAGCGCCGGCGATCCGATCGTGGGAGCGACGTCGCCGTCGGTCTCGAGGGTGACGCCCTGTCCCTCGGCGAGGGGGAGAAGTGTTTCGGCGGCTTCCTCCGCCATGAGGGACAGGTCGACGTGTTCCCGGGTGAAGGACTGCCGGTCGGCGCGGCTGAGCAGGAGCAGTGCCTCGGTGAGGTCGATGGCCCGGGTGTTGACGGCGTGCAGGCGGTCGATGAGCGGGTCGGTGGCGCGGCCCGGGTCGGCGCGGGCCACGTCGAGCAGCGACTTCGAGACCGACAGCGGGGTGCGTAGCTCGTGCGAGGCGTTGGCCGCGAACCTCTGCTGTTCGGCGACGTGCGCCTCGAGCCGCGCGAGCATCATGTCGAAGGCGTCGGCGAGTTCGCGGAACTCGTCCTGACGGCCCGGCAGCCGGATCCGGTGGGAGAGCGATCCGTTCGCGGCCGTGCGGGTGGCGTGCGTGATGAGGTTGAGCGGGGCGAGCATGCGGCCGGCGAGGAACCATCCGCCCAGGAGGCCGAAGACGAGGAGGAACCCCATGACGGCGGCTGCCATCGGGGCGAATCCGAGCACGAAGGTGGTGCCGGGGGTGGCCCGCCACGCCCCCTCCGGGTTGGTCCGCAGCCATCCCTGCCGCAGGAGGAACACTCCGATGGCGGCGAGCAGCAGGGCGCCCGCGAGCATGAGGAATCCGGCGTAGCTGAGGGTGAGCTTGAGGCGCGCGCTCAGCCCGGGTCGCCTATCCACGGTCCCTGCCCTCGATGCGGTAGCCGACGCCCGGCACGGTGGCGATGATCCACGGTTCGCCGAGGCGTTTGCGCAGTGCCGAGACGGTGATGCGCACGGCGTTGGTGAACGGGTCGGCGTTCTCGTCCCACGCGCGTTCCAGCAGCTCTTCGGCGCTGACGACACCGCCTTCCGCGGCGACGAGCACGTCGAGCACCGCGAACTGCTTACGGGTGAGCGCCACGTAGCGGCCGTCCCGGTAGACCTCGCGGCGGAACGGATCGACGCGCAGGCCCGCGATCTCGCGCACGGGGGGTCTGGTGTGCGCGCGCCTGCGGTCGAGTGCCCTGAGCCTGAGCACCAGCTCCCGCATCTCGAAGGGCTTGGTGAGGTAGTCGTCGGCGCCGAGACCGAACCCGGAGGCCTTGTCGTCGAGGCGGTCGGCCGCGGTGAGCATGAGGATCGGCATGCCGCTGCCGGAGGCGACGATGCGTTCGGCGACCTCGTCACCGGAGGGGCCGGGGATGTCGCGGTCGAGGACGGCGATGTCGTAGGTGTTGACGCCCAGCAGTCCCAGCGCGGTGTCACCGTCGCCCGCGATGTCGGCCGCGATCGCCTCCAGCCGCAGGCCGTCGCGGATGGCCTCCGCCATGAAGGGTTCGTCCTCGACGATCAGCACACGCATGCCGTCATGCTAGGAGTCGGCGCATATCGCCGGCGTATCGGAAAGCGCATACGCGCCGGCAACACCATGCTGCCTTGACTGGCTCCATGCATCGGCCCGCATCCACCACACGATCAACCACCCACCGGACGCGCCGGCTCCTCGCCGCCGCCCTGACAGCCGTCACGGCGGTCCTCGTCACGGCCTGCGACTCCCACGCGCAGAAGCCCTCGGGCTCCCGGTCGTCCGCCGATTCCGCCCGCTCCTCCCCGCCCTCGCCGTCCTCCCCGTCCTCGCCGTCCTCCTCGGACGCACCGCCCTCGCGGCCACTGGGCCCCGACCACGGGGGCGAGCCGCGCGAGGCCACCGGTGGCCTCGGCGAGGCCGACGGTGTCGTCCCCGACGGCGTGACCGTCTTCGACGACGCGGTACCAGCGGTGGCCGAACTCGACGAGGACCTCCTCGACGCCCTCCGCCGGGCCGCGACGGCCGCGGCGGACGACCACGTCGCGTTCCACGTCAACAGCGGCTGGCGTTCCCGGGCGTACCAGGACCTGCTCCGTCGGGAGGCGGTCGCCGAGTACGGGTCCGAGGAAGAGGCCGCTCGCTGGGTGGCCACCGCCGAGACGTCTCCTCACGTGTCGGGGGACGCGGTCGACCTCGGGCCGTCCGATGCGACGGCCTGGCTGTCCCGGCACGGCGCCGAGTACGGGCTGTGCCAGATCTACCGCAACGAGCCCTGGCACTACGAACTGCGCCCCGAAGCGGCCGACGACGGCTGCCCGACCATGTACGCCGAGCCCACCCAGGACCCGAGGATGCAGCAGTGAACGGCAGCGAGACCGTCCGGACGATGACGCGGGACGACACGGCGGGCACCGGACAGGGCGGCCCCGGCCGCCGGCGGGACACCGATTCCCGTGCCGCGCGCGGGGCTCTGCGCCGGGCGATGCGCGCCGTCTCCCGCCCCGGCCCCTGGAAGCGCGGCCGGGTGCCGGCGGCGCTGACGGTGCTGCTCGGCCTGCTCCTGCTGCTGCACGCGCGGATCACGGACCGCGGCAGCCTCGGCAGCCTGGTGGAGACCTTCCTGCCGTGGTTCGGCCTGTTCGTCCCCGTCCTGCTGGCCTGGGCCCTGTGGCGCCGTTCCGCCGCCGCGGTGGTCGCGACGCTGCTGCCGGTCGTGGTGTGGCTGAACCTCTTCGGCGGGCTGCTCGTCGACAAGTCCCGCTCCGGCGGCGACCTCGTCGTGGCCCAGCACAACGTCGCGGACGCCAACCCCGACCCCTCCGGCACCGCCCGCGACCTGGCGGCCAGTGGGGCGGACGTGCTGGCGCTGGTGGAACTGACCGAGCGGGCCCGGGGCACGTACGAGAAGGAGCTGGCGAAGACGTACCCGTTCCACGCGGTGCTGGGCACGGTCGGGGTGTGGAGCAGGCTGCCGCTGTCGGACACCCGGCCGGTCGACACCCAGATGGATTACGGCCCGCTGGCAAAGACCAAGCCGGACGACGTCACGCCGGCCGACAACCGGGCGCTGCGCACCACCGTGGCGACGGACCGCGGTCCGCTGGCGGTGTACGTGGCGCACCTGGGGTCGGTACGGCTGATGCCCCGAGGGGGTTTCTGGACGGAGAGCCGGGACCGTAACGCGCGGGCGCTCGGCAAGGCCGTCGCCGCCGAGCGGAACGAGCGGGTGGTCCTGCTCGGGGACCTGAACGGCACGACGGACGACCGCGCGCTCGACCCGGTCACCTCGCGGCTGCGGTCGGCCCAGAGCGAGGCCGGGGACGGCTTCGGCTTCACCTGGCCGGCGGCCTTCCCGGTGGCGCGGATCGACCAGATCCTGGTACGCGGAGTGACGCCGGAAAGCTCCTGGGTCCTGCCGGCCACCGGCAGCGACCACCTGCCGGTGGCGGCCGGCATCAGCTGGTGAACGCCGCGCGGCCGTCGCCTCCCGCCCCTGCCGGTCCGGCGCCGGCGGTCTTCCCCGGCGTTCGCGGGGATCCGCGGGCCGAGCCGTGCCCTCGCCGTCATCCCCGCGCGGCCGGGGAGGCGTACCTCTCGCGCCCCGCCCCGGTCGGGCCGGCGGGACGCGGGCGGACGGCCAGGGACAGCAGTGCCGCGGTGGCGCACGCGGCGCCCAGGGCGAGCCACACCGGGTCGTAACCGCCGAACGCGTCACGGGCGACGCCTCCGAGGAAGGAGGCCGACGCGGCGCCGATCTGGTGCGCCGCGTTGGTCCAGCCGAAAACGATGGCGCTGTCGTCTCCGTAGAAGGTCCGGCACAGGGCGATGACCGGCGGCACGGTGGCCAGGTCGAGCAGACCGAAGACGACCACGAAGACCAGCATGGGCGCGCTGACGGTGGCGGTCATGATCAGCGGCAGGCCGACCATCAGCAGCCCCCTCAGCAGGAAGGTGACGGCGAGGATCCGGCGGGCGTCCACGCGGTCGGTGAGCCAGCCGGAGGCGATCGTGCCGGCCACGTTGAAGACGCCGATGAGCGCCAGCAGGGTCGAGGCCGTGGTGACCGGCATGCCGTGGTCGTGCGCGGCCGGGGCGAAGTGGGTCCACATGATGCCGTTGGTGGACGCGCCGCAGATGGCGAACGCGCCGGCGAGCAGCCAGAAGGGGCGGGTGCCCGCCGCCTGGCGCAACACGGTCACCGTGCGGCGGGCGGCGCCGGGTACGGGGTCGGGACGCGGGACGAACGTGTCGCTGCCGTAGGGGCGTTGGCCCAGGTCGGCCGGGTGGTCGCGCAGGACGAGCCGGGCCAGTGGGGCGACCGCCAGCGCGGCGAGGGCGAGGCTGATGAGCGCGGGCCGCCAGTCGTGGCGGGCGACGGTCCACGACAGGGCGGGCAGGAAGACCATCTGGCCGAGGACGCTGCCGGAGGCGAGGATGCCGGTCACCAGGCCGCGGCGGGTGGTGAACCAGCGGTGGGTGACGGTGGTGGCGAGGGTCATCGAGAGCGCGCCGGTGCCCAGGCCGACGAGGAGCCCCCAGAAGAGCGTGAACTGCCAGGCGGCGTCCATCACGCCGGTGAGCACCGCACCGGCGGACACGGTGCCGAGTGCGGCGACGACGACGCGGCGGATGCCGAACCGGTCCATCAGGGCGGCCGCCAAGGGCGCGGTGACGCCGTACAGGATCATGTTGACCGAGGCCGCCAGGCCGATCGAGCCCCGCGACCACTGGAACTCCTGCCGCAGGGGGTCCTGGAGGATGCCCGGCATGGTCGAGAAGGCGCCGGCGACGACGACCGCCACCCCGGTGACGGCTGCCACCCACCAGGCGCGGCGGCCGGAATCCTTCGTGTGACGGGTGATCGCGTTGTCCATGCCCCGCATCCTTCGACGGGGCGGGCGGGCGAACCACTGGCCGTCCGGACACGTAGTGAAAGAATCCGGTCATGGCCGTGAGCGACGAGGGTGTGCACAACGTGGTGGTCCTGGTACGCGCGGGTCTGCTGCCCATGGAACTGGGGATCGTGCACCGGCTGTTCGGGACCGCCGCGGACGAGGACGGGCAGCCGTTGTACACGGTGGTGACCTGTGCCGTGGAACCGGGCGAGGTGCCCACGGACGCCGACTTCACCGTCAATGTGCCGCTCGGGCCGCAGGCGTTGCGTGCGGCGGACACGGTGGTGGTGCCCGCCGCGGTCGAGGACTACGGCCCCCAGCGGCGGGGGTGGCTCAGCCCGCAGGTACGGGCGGCCCTCGCCCACGTCCCGGAATCAGCACGTCTGGCGTCCATCTGCACGGGGTCGTTCGTGCTCGCGGCGGCCGGGCTGCTGGCGGGCCGGCGGGCCACGACGCACTGGAAGTCCTGCCCGGAGCTGGCCGCCCTCTACCCGGAGATCGAGGTGGACCCGGACGTGCTGTACACCGACGACCGGGGCGTCCTGACGTCGGCGGGCGTCGCCGCCGGGATCGATCTGTGCCTGCACATGATCCGGAGCGACCACGGAGCCGACATCGCCAACACCGTCGCACGCGGGACGGTGGTGCCTCCGCACCGCGAGGGCGGCCAGGCCCAGTACATCGAGCGACCCGTGCCGCAGGCCGACGGCAGTTCGACCGCCGCCGCGCGCGCCTGGGCGCTGGAGCACCTCGGCGAGCCCCTGACCCTGGATGATCTGGCGTGCCGGGCGTCGACGAGCGTGCGCACGCTGACCCGCCGGTTCCGTCAGGAGACCGGACTGCCTCCGATGCGGTGGCTCGGCCAGCAGCGCCTCCAGTACGCCCGCAGGCTGCTGGAACGCACGGACCAGCCCGTGGACCGCATCGCGGCGGAGGCCGGCTTCGGGACGGGCACCGCGCTGCGCCAGCACTTCCGCGAGACGCTGGGCGTGTCACCGCGCGCCTACCGCGACACGTTCCGCGGAGCGAGGTGAGGACACGCACGCGGTGTCGCCGCTCCGACGGGACGGATGGGACGGGATGGACAGGACGGACGGGACTCAGCTTCGCGGTCACCGGCGCTGCTAGCGTGGCCCTTCCATCGAGGGGGCGGAGAGAGCGGATGGCATCGACCGCGTTCGACATAGGCGGAGACCTCGGAGTCCGGCGGCTCGGTTTCGGGGCCATGCGCCTGCCGACCGAGCCCGGCGCGGACCGCGAGCACTCCCTCGCGGTCGTCCGGCGGGCTGTCGAACTGGGCGTCACGCTGGTCGACACCGCCCACCTGTACGGAGGCGGCGCCAACGAGGAACTCCTCGCGGAAGCCCTGTATCCCTATCCGGAGGGGCTGCTGGTCACCACCAAGGTCGGTGTCGCGCGAACGGGGCCCGACGGCGCGTGGCGGCTGGACGGGCGGCCCGCGATCCTGCGCGATCAGGTGGACCAGGCCCTGCGCCGGCTGCGCGTCGAGCGGATCGAGCTGCTGCAGCTGCACCGCGTCGACCCCGAGACGCCGATGGCCGACCAGCTCGGCACCCTGGCGGAGCTCCAGGCCGAGGGCAAGGTCGGCCGGCTGGGGCTGTCCGAGGTCACGGTCGGCGAACTCGAACAGGCGCGAGAGATCATCGACGTGGTCAGCGTGCAGAACCGCTACAACCTGCTCGACCGCGAGCACGAGCCCGTCCTCGCGGCCTGCGAAGCGGCGGGCATCGCGTTTCTGCCGTGGCGACCGGTCGCGGCGGGAACGGCGGGCGAGAGGACCGAGATCGCCGCTGTGGCGGCGGAGTGCGGTGCGACGCCCACCCAGGTCGCACTGGCCTGGCTCCTCGGCCGCTCGCCGGTCGTCCTGCCGATCCCCGGCACGGCCCGGATCGACCACCTCGAGGAGAACCTGGCCGCGCAGGACGTCGAGCTGACGCAGGTCCACCGCGAGCGGCTCGACCGGCTGACCGGCTGACCGGGCCGGTACAGGCGTCCGCCGCTCCGGTCGGCCGACCCGCCCGGCTCCCGCCGGGCTAGCCTGGCCCGCATGGAGGACTTCAACGGGGTGGACGTCGTCGCGTTCCCGGATGCGGCGGCCTTCGAGGACTGGCTGGCCGAGCACCACACCCGGCGCGAGGGTGTCTGGGTCAAGGTGGCCAAGAAGGCGTCGGGGATCGCGTCGGTCACGGACGACGAGCTGGTCGACGTGGGGCTGTGCTGGGGCTGGATCTCCGGGCAGCGCCGGGGCCTGGACGACCGGTACTACCTGCAGAAGTACGGGCCGCGACGACCGAGGAGCCTGTGGTCGCGGGTGAACGTCGAGAAGGTCGCGGCGTTGGCGGCGGCGGGCCGGATGCGGGAGCCCGGCCTGGCCGAGGTCCGGCGGGCCCAGGAGGACGGCCGCTGGGACCGCGCGTACGCGTCGCAGGCGACAGCCGGCGTCCCGGACGACCTCGCCGCGGCGCTGGCCGCGGATCCGGCGGCGCGGGCGGCGTTCGACGCGCTGGACCGTACCGCCCGCTATCTCGTGATGCTGCCGCTGCTCCAGGCCGCGACGGCAAAGGCCCGGCGGACGCGGCTGGAGCGGGCGGTACGGGAGCTGGCGAAGGGGCGGTGACGGGCCGTGCGATGAGTTCGTGGGCCCGCGACGGTCTGCCCCTGTGACGAACGGATCAGGTGGCTCACCGAGAAGGTGTCGGGAGGCCACCGGCAGGAGGAGGGCACAGTGGCGACACCTTCCGGCAGGGTCACCTGCACTCTCTCGATCTCCGTCGACGGGTACTCGGCCGGGCTCGGCCAGAGCGAGCAGCGCCCGTTCGGCGACGACGCCGGCGACGGCTGGGGCGACAGGCTGCACGGCTGGATGTTCGAAACCCCGGAGCAGCGGCAGGCCGAACTCGACCGGCTGACGCCGGTCGGCGCCTTCATCATGGGCCGCAACATGTTCGGCCCCGTGCGCGGCGCGTGGGACCGGCAGTGGAACGGCTGGTGGGGTGACGATCCGCCGTACCACGCGCCGGTCTTCGTGCTCACCCACCATCCGCGCGCACCGCAGCCGATGGACGGTGGCACCACGTTCCACTTCGTCACCGACGGCATCGAAGCCGCGCTCCGGCGGGCTCGCAAGGCGGCCGGGGGGCGCGAGGTGGCGGTCCAAGGGGGCGCGACCACCGTCAACCAGTACCTCGCCGCGGGCCTGATCGACGAGCTGCGACTCCACATCGTGCCGTTCACGCTCGGCGCCGGCACACGGTTGTTCGACGGCGTACCGCCCTTGGATCTCGAGCAGGTGGAGTCGCGGGCGACGCACTCGGTCACCCACGTGACGTACCGCGTGCGCCGGGACGCGTGAGGGACGGGCGGGTGACGTGTCAGGCGTCGGCCGTGTCCGTCACGTCGGCGGGGCGTCGCCGCAGTTCCTCGTTGATGCGCTGGGCTTCCTGGAGCTGGTCCTCGAGAATGATGATGCGGCAGGCGGACTCGATGGCGGTGCCCTGGTCCACGAGTTCGCGGGCGCGGGCGGCGATGCGCAGTTGGTAGCGGGAGTAGCGGCGGTGGCCGCCCTCGGAGCGCAGGGGCGTGATGAGGCGGTGTTCGCCGAGGGCACGGAGGAAAGCGGGGGTGGTGCCGAGCATCTCGGCGGCCCGGCCCATGGTGTAGGCGGGGTAGTCGTCGTCTTCCAGGGGGGTGACGGAGTGGGTACTGCGAGGGGGCATAGACCTCTTCTTTCGTATGACGCGTCGGGGGGCCCGGGTGCCGTGCGGCACCCGGGCCCCGAGCTTTCAACACCATCTACCGGCGTGGTGCCGGACTTGTTGTCCGCAGGTTCCGCCCGGGAGGGCGGGGCTGCGGGGATCGCGGATGCGTGACCGGGGACCACCTTCCAATCCGGGGCCTGCGGTACCCGGGCGGATGACGTCCTCGCCCGGGCGATCCTGATGGCGTTCTGCTCCACCTCTCGTCGACTTCGTGGCTACGGGAAAACCGTAGCCCGTCGCGCGGGTCAATGTCTACTGTGTCCGCTACAGATTTCCTTCTGACGGCGCAGGGGGAGTTCTCCTGCCGGAGGGCCACGCCCGGCCGAGGGCGCGGCGCGGTCCCGGGCCGCGTCGTTCCTCGTGCCGACGGCACGGAACCGCCGGGGACCGAGAGCCGCCGGGGACCGAGTCGGCCTGGCGTGTCCCGGCCGGAGGTACCGTGACCGCGTGACGCGTGACGACTCGCCCAGGCCGCAGTCCCTGATGCTGACGTTCCTGGGCGACCAGGTGCTGGGCCGGGACGTCTGCGTGTACTCCGGCAGTGTGATCGACGTCTTCGCGCGGGCCGGGATCGGCGAGCAGGCGACCCGCTCGACCCTGACCCGCATGGTCGGCCGCGGCCTGTTGCGCCGCCAGCGTGAGGGCCGCCGGATGTACTTCGGTCTGACCGCCCGTTCGGAGGCCGTGCTGCGCGACGGCGAACGGCGCGTCTGGCACACCGGCGCCGTCAACCGGCGGTGGGACGGCACCTGGACGCTGCTCGGCTTCTCGCTGCCGGAGTCCTGGCAGCGGCAGCGGCACGACCTGCGCTCGCGGCTGGCCTGGGCCGGATTCGGGCCGCTGTTCAACGGGCTGTGGATCGCGCCCGGCGAGGTCGACGTGGCGGCGCTGGTGGCGGAGCTGGACCTGTCCGCCCACGTCAAGGTGTTCCGCGCGCACGCGGACGCGGGCATGGACATCGGCGCGATGATCGAGGAGACCTGGGAGCTGTCCGGGCTCGCCGCCTCGTACGAGGCGTTCGTGCGGCACTGGGGGCCCTGCGCGGAGCGGACACCGGACGGCGACGAGGCGCTCGTGTCGCGGCTGCGGATGCAGACCGAGTGGCTCGGGCTGATCCGCCGCGACCCCCGGCTGCCGGTGGAGCACCTGCCGGACGACTGGCCGGCCGAGCGGGCGGAGAAGACGTTCCGGACGGTGCACGAGCGACTGACCCCGCCTGCCCGGGACGCCGCTCGCCGCCTGCTCGACCTGGTGCCGGTGCGCGCGCCTCAGGCGTAGAACCGCGACAGGCTCCGCAGTGCCGCCGCCGGCTTGTCGGCGCCCTCGATCTCGATGGTCCCCTCGACGGCGATCTGCACGCCGCCGGGCACGTCCGTGACCTCGGCGAGCCGGCCGGTGAGCCGGACGCGCGCGCCCACCTTGACCGGTGCGGGGAAACGCACCTTGTCGAGGCCGTAGTTGACCTTCGTCGTCACGCCCTGGACGTCGAGCAGTTCCGTGAAGAGCGGGATGAAGAGGGAGAGGGTCAGGTAGCCGTGGGCGATGGGGGCGCCGAACGGGCCGGCGGCGGCTCGCTCCGGGTCGACGTGGATCCACTGGTGGTCGCCGGTGGCGTCGGCGAACGTGTCGACGCGCTCCTGCGTGATCTCGATCCAGTCGCTGGTGCCCAGGTCGCCGCCGGCCAGCTTCTTCAGCTCGTCGAGACCGTTGACGGTGATGCTCATATGTCTTCCCCAACCGTTGTGCGTGTGCGTCGTGGGCTCCCGAAGCGCTCGCGCACCCGGGACTTGAGGAGCTTTCCGGAGGCGGTGCGGGGCAGTTCGTCCGCGACCACGACCGACTTGGGAATCTTGTACTTGGCGAGGCGGCCGGTCAGCGACGCGAGCACCTCGCCGGGGTCGAGGACGGCGCCCTCGCGGGGGACGACGACCGCGCGCGGTACCTCGCCCCACGTGGCGTCGGGCACGCCGATGACCGCGCACTCGGTGATGTCCGGGTGGGCGAGGAGCAGGTCCTCGATCTCGGCGGGATAGACGTTCTCCCCGCCTGAGATGATCATGTCCTTGATGCGGTCGACGACGAACACGTAGCCGTCCTCGTCGACGCGGGCGGCGTCCCCGCTGCGGAACCAGCCGTCGGCGAAGGCGGCGTCCGTCTCCTCGGGGAGCCCCCAGTAGCCGGTCATGACGTGCGGGCCGCGCACCACCACCTCGCCCGTCTCGCCGGGGCCGGCCGGGGTGAGGTCCGGCCGGACGACCCGTACGTCGCTGAAGAAGTGCGGTACGCCCGCCGATCCGGCCTTGGCGACGGCGTGCTCGGCGTCGAGGAACAGCGTGCCGGGGGCCGCCTCGGTCATGCCGTAGCCCTGGAGGAAGGTGAGGCCGCGTTCCTGGTAGGCGGTGATGAGCGGGGTGGGGACCGGGGACCCGCCGCAGGTCAGTATCCGCAGGGAGGACAGGTCGGCGTCCTTCCAGCGGGGCTGCCTGGCCACCTGCTCGAACATCGTCGGCACCCCGAACATGAAGGTGATCCGGTGCCGTTCGACCAGGTCGAGGGTGGCTGCCGGGTCGAAGGACTCCACCAGGACGCAGGTGCCGCCCTTCAGCAGCACCGGCAGGGTGAGCATGTTCAGTCCGGCCGTGTGGAAGAGCGGAGCGCAGACGAGGGCGCGTTCGCCGGCGGTCAGGTCGTGGTCGACGAGGACGTTGACGGCGTTCCAGGTGAGGTTGCCGTGGGAGAGCATGGCGCCCTTGGGACGACCCGTGGTGCCGGAGGTGTACATGATGACGCAGGTGTCGTCGGCGGCGACCGCCTCGTCGATCGGCTCGGTCCCGGCCGCCGCGAGCGCCTCCTCGTACTCGGGGCCGGTCTCGATACGGGCCCGTACGTCGGCGCTGCCCGGCGGTCCGGCGACGATCCCGGCGGCGGACGGGGCGTGGACGAGTGCCCTGGCACCGGAGTCGGCGAGCTGGTAGGCGATCTCGGGGGCGGCGAGGCGGGTGTTGAGCGGGACGAAGACCGCGCCGAGCGCGCCGGCGGCGAAGAGGGTCTCCAGGTAGGAGGGGTGGTTGGGGCCGAGGTAGGCGACCCGGTCGCCGCGCCGGACGCCCCGGGCGCGCAGGGCGTGGGCGAGGCGGGTGGTGCGCTCGTGCAGCGCCGCGTAGGTGACCGTCGTGTCGTGGTGGACCAGGGCGGTGCGGTGCGGGGTCTTGCGGGCCCGGCGTGCGGGCCACGACCCCAGTCCCTCGTTGCGCATGTCGCGCCCCTTCACGGTGTGGTCAGCCCGAGCAGGCGGGCGGCGTTCTCCTTGAGGATCTTCGGCTTGACCTCGTCCTTGATCGTCAGCTTGTCGAAGTCGGCGAGCCAGCGGTCGGGGGTGAGGACGGGGAAGTCGGAGCCGAACAGGACCTTGTCCTTGAGCAGCGTGTTGGCGTACTGCACGAGCTGCGGCGGGAAGTACTTGGGCGACCAGCCGGACAGGTCGATGTGCACGCCCGGTTTGTGCGTGGCGACCGCGAGGGCCTCGTCCTGCCAGGGGAAGGACGGGTGCGCCAGGATGATCTTCAGGTGCGGGAAGTCGGCGGCGACGTCGTCCACGTGCAGGGGGTTGGAGTACTTCAGGCGGATCCCGCCCCCGCCGGGCACGCCGGCGCCGATGCCGGTCTGGCCGGTGTGGAACAGGGCGATGGTGCCGGTCTCCTCGATGACCTCGTACAACTGGTACGCCACCGAGCGGTCGTTGGGGAAGAAGCCCTGGATGCTGGGATGGAACTTGAAGCCCTTCACCCCGTACTCCTCCACCAGGCGGCGGGCCTGCCGCACGCCCGCCTTGCCGCGGAAGGGGTCGACGGAGGCGAAGGGGATGAGGACGTCGGCGTTGGCGGCGGCGGCCTCGGCCACCTCCTCGTTGGGGACCGGCGCGGTACCGGTGGCGGACTCGGCGTCCACCGTGAAGATCACGGCGGCCATCCTCCGCTCGCGGTAGTAGGCAGCCGTCTCCTCCAGCGTGGGCTTGCGCTTGCCCTCGACCTTGAAGTAGGCGGAGGACGCCTCGTGCAGGTCGTCGTCCAGGGAGGCGTGGCCCTTGGAGGAGACCTCCGCGTGGGTGTGGACGTCGATCGCGACGAGTTCCTCGACGTTCATGGCCCGGGTCATCACGCCTCCGGAACCTTCGGCGCGGGGATGCCGACCGTCTGGAGTTCGGCGCCGACCGAGGTGGGCCAGGCGGCGGCGAGGGCGTCGGGGGTCCAGCCGCCGTCGGCGTACGCCGACCTGATCTCCCGCGGGTGGGACCACAGGCTCACCTTGTCGCCGCCGATGCCGATGCACTGGCCGGTGATCCCCCGGGCCGCCCCGGACGCGAGGAAGGGGACCAGGGCGGCGCAGTCCTCGGGGGTGCCGAAACCCTCGCCCTTGCGCAGGAAGCCGGGCAGTGGCGCGCCGTCGCGCATCGCCTCGACGTACGGCGCGAAGGCGGGGATCGTCTCGGTCATCGCCGTGGCGGCGACCGGCACGATCGCGTTGACGGTGATACCGGCCCGGCCCAGCTCCATCGACCAGGTGCGGGCCATGGCGGCGATGCCGGCCTTGGCGGCGGCGTAGTTGGTCTGGCCGAAGTTGCCGCGCTGGCCGGCCGGGGACCCGACCAGGACCAGGGTGCCGCCCTCACCCTGCTCGCGCATGCGGACGGCGGCGGCGCGGGCGCAGGTGAAGGTGCCCCTGAGGTGGGTGCCGAGCACCGCGTCGAAGTCGTCGTCGGTCATCTTCCACAGCACCTTGTCGCGCAGGATGCCCGCGTTGGTGACCAGGACGTCGAGCCGGCCGAACTCGTGGACGGCGCGGGCGACCAGGCGGTCGGCGGCCTCGGCCGTACCGACCGGGACGACCTCGGCGACGGCGGTCCCGCCGGCCTCGCGGACGGACTTCACGGCCGCCTCGGCCACGGTCTCGTCGACGTCGTTGACGACCACCGAGGCTCCGTGGGCGGCCAGGGCGTGGGCGTAGGCGAGGCCGAGGCCCCGGCCGGCGCCGGTGACGACGGCGGCTTTGCCGGTGAGATCGATGCGGGGCACGTGCGGATCCCTTCACGGGGTGACTGGGTCGAACTAGAAGTTAAGAGCAATAATTGTTGTCGTCAATAGTTGTTGCCAACCCGCCGAGTGCGAGAGACTCGGGGCAGCACCGACGCACAGCCCCGCCAGGGGCCTCGACCAGGGAGCCCGCCATCACTCGCCAGCACGCCACGAACCCCCAGCCGATCGACGCGGACGAGCCGTGGATGCGCGCCCTGCACGCGGACACCGGCTATCTGCTCTACCGCCTGGGTCTGCGCTCGGGGCAGTTGTTCAACGCCTCGCTCCAGGAGTCGGGGCTGCGCCTGCGCCACTACGCGGTACTGCGCCTGCTCGCCACCACCGACGGCGCGTTGCAGCGTGAGCTGAGCGCGCGGCTCGGCTACGACCCGAGCGCCATCGTGGGCCTGGTCGACGACCTGGAGAGGCTCGGCTTCGCCGAACGCCGGCCGTCCCCCGACGACCGGCGCAGCCGGATCGTCGTCCTCACCGACAAGGGGCGCGCCTTCCTCCAGGACACCGACGAGGCGGGGACGCAGGTGACGCACGACCTCCTCGGCCCGCTCGACCCGGCCGAACGGGAGACCCTGCACGCGCTGCTGCTGCGCATCGCCGGGGACGGGCTGAAGTGATGTTGTGCAGATGATTGACGGCTGAAGAATTCGTGCCTAGCTTCCCGGGCATCGGCACCGTCCCCAGGGAGCTCACCGTGCAGCCGTCCCCCTCCCCTGCCCGCCAACCGTCCCCGGACCACCGCCAGTTGCGTCGCGTGGCCCTGTCCGGCCTGCTCGGCACCACCGTCGAGTTCTACGACTTCCTCGTCTACGGCACCGTCGCCGCGCTGGTCTTCGGCGATCTGTTCTTCCCCGGTGCCGACCCCGCGGTCGGCACCATCGCCGCCTTCGGCACCTTCGCCGCGGGTTATGTCGCCCGGCCGCTGGGCGGCATCGTCTTCGGCCACTTCGGCGACCGGATCGGCCGCAAGTCGATGATGCTGCTGACGATGGCCCTGATGGGCGGCGGCAGCTTCCTCATCGGGCTGCTGCCGACCTACGACGCCATCGGTGTGTGGGCGCCCGTCCTGCTGGTCGCCCTGCGCGTGGTGCAGGGGCTCGCGATCGGCGGCGAGTGGGGCGGCGCGACCCTGATGGTCGTCGAGCACGCCGAGCGCACCCAGGGCGACCGTCGCGGCCTGTGGTCCAGCGCCACCCAGCTCGGCGCCCCGCTCGGCTCCGTGCTCTCCGCCGGGGTGGTCGCCCTCGTCTCCGCCCTGCCCGACGACGACTTCCGCTCCTGGGGCTGGCGGGTGCCGTTCCTGCTGAGTGTCGTCCTGCTGGCCGTCGGCCTGTTCGTGCGGCTGAAGGTGGCGGAGAGCCCGCTGTTCGCACAAGGGCGGCGGGAGAAGGCGGCCCGGCCGCCGGTCGTGGAGGTGCTGCGCCGGCCGAGGACCGTGCTGCTGGCCGCCTGCGTCGGCATCGGCGCGTTCACCGCGCAGTCACTGCTGACCGGCTTCATGATCTCGTACGCCGTCGACCGGGGCTACAGCCGCCCGCAGGTCCTCACCGCGGTCACCGTCGCCTCCTGCGTGGCCCTGGCCGTCCTGCCCGCCGCCTCCGCGCTGTCCGACCGGGTCGGCCGGCGCCCCGTCGTCCTCGCCGGCGCCCTCGCCTGCGCGGCCCTCGCGTTCCCGGTGCTCGCCCTGGTGGACTCCGGCTCGCCCGGCCTGCTGATCCTCGCCCTCGTGCTCGGCCACGGCCTCGCCCAGTCCACGATGTACGGGCCGCTCGGTGCCCTGCTCACCGAGCTGTTCGGCACCGAGGTCCGCTACACGGGCGCCTCCCTCGGCTACCAGGCGGCGACCCTGATCGGCGCCGGGTTCTCGCCGCTGATCGCGAGCAGCCTCGTCGCCTCCTCCGGCGGTGACAGCACGCCGGTCTCCCTGCTGCTGTGCGCCGGCGCCGCGATCACCGCCCTCACGGTGTGGCGGATGCGCGAGACCCGCACGGCCCGCCTCGACACGCCCACGCCTCGACGGCATCTCATATCCCGAGATTGATCTACCGATGCATGAGATGGGTGACATGGTTGTAGTGCCCATACGGTTCGTACGGTCCCCTCTCCCGGGGCCGCACGCCGCCGTGCGGGCCGCCGACGCGGTGCGTCGGTGACCGTCCCCCGTGTACGTGTGAAAGACGCTCCAGATGCCTACGCCAGACACCAGCCCGCCCCAGGTTCCCGTCAATCCGCGCTCGCGCGTCCTCATCGCCAGCCTCATCGGCACGACGGTCGAGTTCTACGACTTCTACATCTACGCGACCGCCGCCGTACTGGTCTTCCCCCAGCTGTTCTTCCCGGACAGCGACCCGACCACCGCCCTGCTGTCGTCGTTCGCCGTGTTCGGCGCCGCGATGGTCGCCCGTCCGATCGGCGCCGTGTTCTTCGGGCACCTCGGCGACCGCCTCGGCCGCAAGAGCACGCTGGTGATCTCCCTGCTCACCATGGGTATCGCCACGTTCCTCATCGGCGTCCTGCCCACCTACGCCCAGGCCGGGTGGGTCGCCACCACGCTCCTGGTGGTGATGCGGCTCGCGCAGGGCTTCGCGCTCGGCGGGGAGTGGAGCGGCGCGGCGCTGGTGGCGACCGAGAACGCCCCGGCCGGCAAACGCGCCCTGTACGGGACCTTCCCGCAGCTGGGCGCACCGCTCGGGTTCATCATCGGCAACGGCCTGTTTCTGCTCATCGCCGTCCTGCTCCCGTCGGCGAGCGCGGACCCCTCGCAGCCCTCCGACGCCTTCCTCAGCTGGGGCTGGCGCGTGCCGTTCCTGTTCTCGGCCGTGATGGTCGCGGTCGGCATGTGGGTGCGGATGCGGCTGGTGGAGTCCGCGGTGTTCTCCCGGACCCGTGAGGCCGGCACGGTGCACAAGCTCCCGCTGGCCACCGTCTTCCGCGACCACTGGCGGCAGCTGGTCCTGGGCACCTTCGCCATGCTGGCGACGTACGTGCTCTTCTATCTGATGACCACGTTCTCCCTGAGCTACGGGCGTACGGCCGAGGACGCCGCCGTGCCGGGGCTGGGGTACGGCTACACCACCTTCGTGCTCATGATGATCTTCGGGGTGCTGTTCTTCGCCGCGTTCACCCTGGTCTCCGGGCCGCTCGCCGACAAGTACGGCCGGCGCACGACCCTGATCTGGGTCACCGCCTCGATCGTGGTCTTCGGGCTGCTCTGGGTGCCCCTGCTCGACCTCGGCACGCTCGGTGTGGTGCTGTGGCTGGTGCTCGGGTTCACGCTGATGGGCATGACCTTCGGACCGATGGGCGCGCTCCTGCCCGAGCTGTTCCCGACGAGCGTGCGCTACACCGGTTCCGGGGTCTCGTACAACGTCAGCTCGATCCTCGGTGCGGCCGTCGCCCCGTTCATCGCGGTGGCGCTGTGGGAGGCCGGTGACGGGTCGCCGTGGCTGGTGGGGGTCTACCTCTCCGCGATGGCGGTGCTGACCCTGGTGGCGCTGGTGCTCGGCAAGGAGACGAAGGACCTCTCCCTCGACGACCACTCCCTGGACGACGCGTCCCAGGGCGACGTCTCCCAGGGCGACGGCGCAGTCGGCACCGCCGGCGGGGAGCAGGCCCCGAAGGCCGCCACGTCCTCGGCCTCCTGAGTCCGGCGGTCCCGCTCGAGTCTCAGCGGTCCAGCTCAGGGCCCGGCTCCCCGCGTACGGGTGAGCCGGGCCCCGGCATGTCCGCCCCGGTGCCGCCCCTCAGGCCGCGCTCAGTGGAGGCAGAGGCAGAAGGGGTGGCCGGCCGGGTCCGCGTAGACGCGCCAGTTGGCCTCCGGGTGGAGCTGGTCCGTCCGTTCCAGCACGGTCGCGCCGAGGGCGAGCGCCCGCTTCTCCTCGCCCTCCAGGTCGTCCACGTCGAAGTCCAGGTGGAGCTGCTGCGGGCGCTCCTGTCCGGGCCATTCGGGTGCCAGGTAGCCGTCCACCCGCTGGCAGGCCAGGGGGACCCCCTCGAACCCGTGCACCTCGACCCAGTCGGCGTCGTCCGGGTCCTTGACCACCCGCCCGCCGAGCAGCTCCGCGTAGAACTCCGCGAGCCGTACGGGGTCGGCGCAGTCCAGCGCGACCGCTTGCAGCTTTCGAATCACTTCCGGCTCTCCTCGCTCGTCGGCCGCTTCCGCGACGTCCGTACGGCAGGGGTCGTACCCGCCTCCGCGGTGGCCATGCCAGACCCCGGACAGGACCCGGGTGTCCGCCCGCCCTCCCCGGCCCGCCCCGCCACCGAGAACAGTGACCCAGATCACACGTGACCCCTGTCAGCAATCGGGGCGCCGTCCCGTTCAAGGGGCACGCGAACGAGACAGGGAGCACTGCCATGAAGCACCGCATCGTCGTACTGGGTGCCGGATACGCCGGGGCCTTCGCCGCCGGGAACCTGGCGCGCCGGCTCTCCCCCGCCGACACCGAGATCACCGTCGTCAACGCCGCCCCCGACTTCGTCGAACGCATGCGGCTCCACCAGTTCGCCGCCGGCCAGGACATCGCCTTCCGCGGACTCGCCGACGTCTTCGCCGGCACCGGGGTGCGCCTGCGCCTGGCGCGGGTCACCGGCATCGACCCCGGGCGCAGGACCGTCGCCGTGACCGGCGAGGACGGCGACGGCCTGATCGCGTACGACACGCTGCTCTACACGCTCGGCAGCTCCGTGGCCCACCAGGACGTCCCCGGCGCGGCCGAGCACACCTTCGACGTGACCGGCCGGTCCTCGGCGCTGCGTCTGCGCGAGCGCCTGGCCGCCCTGGACGAGGGCGGCAGCGTACTGGTCGTCGGCGAGGGGCTCACCGGCATCGAGACCGCCACCGAGCTGGCCGAGTCCCGGCCCGGTCTGTCGGTCGCGCTCGCCGCCCGCGGGGAGCCGGGCGCCTGGCTCTCCCCGAAGGCCCGCCGTCACCTGCGCCGGGCCTTCGACCGGCTCGGCGTCACCGTCCACGAGCACACCCGCGTCGAGGCCGTCGAGCCGGCCCGGGCGATCGCCGCCGGCAGAAGATCCCTCCCGGCCGACGTGACCGTGTGGGCGGCCGGGTTCGCCGTGCATCCCCTCGCGGCCGCCGGCGGCCTGGAGGTCGCCGGGGACGGCCGGATCGTCGTCGACCGCACCATGCGCTCGCTCTCGCACCCGGACGTCTACGCCGCCGGTGACTGCGCCTACGCGATCGGGGAGAACGGCCGGCCGCTGCCCATGTCGTGCGCCTCGGCCGGCCTCACCAACATGCAGGCGACCGCCGCGATCATCGCGCGCCTGACGGGCCGCGAGGTACCGGTCACCGGGCTGAGGTACTTCGGCAACCACATCAGCCTCGGGCGGCGGGACGCGATCTTCCAGATGGTGGACGAGGAGGCCCGGGCCAGGTCCTGGTACCTGGGCGGCCGGAGTGCCGCGCGACTCAAGTCGGGCGTGCTCAAGGGGGCCGGCTGGGGCATCGACCACCCGACCTTCGGCATGCCCAAGCGCAGGCGCCGCCTGGCCGGCTCGCAGGTCCTGCCCGGGGTGCGGGTCGCCGCATAGGGTGTTCCGCATGGACAGCGTGGCCCTCGACCGGTTCGAGGCCAGCCGGGGCCGGCTGGCCTCCCTGGCGTACCGTCTGCTCGGCTCGGCCGCCGACGCCGAGGACGCCGTGCAGGACACGTTCCTGCGCTGGCAGGCCGCGGACCGCGCCCACGTCGAGGTACCGGAGGCATGGCTGACCAAGGTCGTCACCAACCTCTGCCTGGACCGGCTCCGCTCGGCGCGGGCGCGCCACGAGCGGGTGGCCGGCGCCTGGCTGCCCGAGCCGCTCCTCGAAGGCGACCCGATGCTGGACCCCGCCGACACCTTCGAGCAGCGCGAGTCCGTGTCCCTGGCCGTCCTGGCCCTCATGGAACGGCTCTCGCCGGTCGAGCGGGCCGTGTACGTCCTGCGTGAGGCCTTCTCCTACAGTCACGCCGAGATCGCCCGGATCCTCGACATCAGCGAGTCCGCGAGCCAGCAGCACGTCCACCGGGCCCGGACCCGGGTCAGGGCCGAGCGCCGCCGCGGCGACGAGGGCGCCGCGAGGGACCCCGCGTCCGCCCGCCGGGTCGTCGAGGAGTTCCTCGCCGCCGCCACGTCGGGGCGGACCGAACGGCTGGTCGCGCTGCTCACCGACGACGTGACGGCGGTCTCGGACGGTGCGGGACTGAGCAGGCGGCTGTTGCGGTACCGGACGCCCGAACGGGTCGCTTCCTTCGTGCGGGCCGGCTTCCGGCCCACGCCGGCGAAGCGGCGGCTGGCCGGCGGCTCCCCCGCGATGCACATCGCGCCGGTCAACGGCTCTCCGGCGGTCCTGGCCGTGGTCGGCGACCGGGTCGTGGGTGCCGTGGTGTTCGAAGTCGGCGACGGCAAGGTCACGTCGCTGTGCGGCATCGCCGCCGCGGACCGGCTCGGACGTCTCAACCAGGCCTGGCGGCGGTACGAGCCCGACGCCCCGGTCATCGAGGCGTGGTGACCGCGCGCCGCCGCCGGGCGCACGGCTCAGTCCTGGGCGGGGACGTCCAGGGCGGTGCCGTACAGGCGGGAGACCCGGACCAGGATCGTCACGCGCCGGTCGGGCAGCGGCTGTTCGCCGGCGGGCGCCCCGTCGGCCGGGTCCACTATCTCGGCCTCGCCCTCGGCCACGGCGAACGACCAGACGTCCGGGCCGCTGACGTGCAGTGAGGCGTGCGGGTCGCGTCTGAGCTGGCGGACCTTGAGACGGTCGGCGGTGGAGGAGACACGCAGGACGCGCTCCTCGGCGTTCCAGTCGTACAGGACGGTCGACAGGTGCGGGTGACCGGTGCTCCTGACGCTCGCGAGTACGCCGAAACCCTGCCGTCCCAGCAGTCGTGACAGTTCCTCGTCGGTGAGGACACGAGGGGCCGGGCCGTCGTTCTCGGCGGTGGCGGGGGTGGTCGCAGGGGTGGCGTTCTGGCTCATGGGGATCGGCCTTTCGGTGGTCGCGGAGCGGGAGGGTGGTCGCGGAGCGCAAGGGCGGGGGCGGGGGCGGGTCAGACGGTGGTGCCGAGGGCGGGAGCCGTCGTGTCGGCGTCCGGCTGCCGGGCGGCCGGCGTCTCGGGGCGGCGCGGCATCGCGAGGGCGACGGCGAAGGCGAGGACCAGGAGCCCCGCCCCCACGGCGAAGGCGAGCCGGTAGCCGCCGGTCAGCGCCTCGGCCGCCGACCGGCCGCCCTCCGCCGCGAGGGTCTCGGTGCGGGAGGCGGCCAGGGTGGACAGGACCGCCACTCCCAGGGCCATGCCGATCTGCTGGGTGGTGTTGAACAGGCCGGACGCGAGACCGGCGTCCTTGCCGTCCGCACCGGACATGCCGAGCGCGGTCAGCGCCGGGAGCGCGAGGCCGAAGCCCGCGGCGAGCAGCATCACGGGGAGGAGGTCGACGGCGTAGTCGGCCCGGACGGGAAGGCGGGTGAGGAGACCGAGGACGCCGACCAGCAGCACGATGCCCGCCAGCAGGACGTTGCGCTCACCGAAGCGGGTGTTGAGCCGGGCGGAGACTCCCAGGGAGACGGCACCGATGACGGCCGCCGCCGGGAGCATCGCGAGGCCGGTCTCCGCGGCGCCGTATCCGAGCACCTTCTGGAGGTAGAGGGCGACGAGGATCTGGAAGGAGAAGAGCGCGGCGACCATCAGGACCTGGACCAGGTTCGCGGCGGACACGCTGCGCGAGCGGAGGATCCGCAGCGGCATCAGCGGGTTCGTCGCGGTGGCCTGACGCACGAGGAACGCGGTGATCAGTACGGCGGCGAGGGCGCCGAGGCCGAGGGTGCGGCCCGAGTCCCAGCCGTACTCCTCGACCTTGACGACGGAGTAGATGCCGAGCATCAGGCCCGCGGTCACCAGGACCGCGCCGAGGACGTCGGCGCCCGCCCCGAGGCCGATTCCGCGGTCACGGGGCAGGACACGTACGGCGATCGCGAGGGTGGCGACGCCGATCGGCAGGTTGATGAAGAAGATCCAGTGCCAGGTGAGCGCGTCGGTGAGTACGCCGCCGAGCACCTGGCCGATGGACGCGCCCGCCGCGCCGGTGAAGCTGAAGACGGCGATGGCTCTGGCCCGCTCCCCCGGCTCGGTGAACAGCGTCACGAGGATGCCCAGGCCGACGGCGGAGGCCATCGCGCTGCCGACGCCCTGGAGGAAGCGGGCGGCGATCAGCAGGGCGGGCGAGGTGGCCAGGGCGGCCAGCAGCGAGGCGGCGGTGAAGACGGCGGTGCCCGCCAGGAACATGCGCCTGCGGCCGATCAGGTCGCCGAGCCGGCCGGCCAGGAGGAGCAGGCTGCCGAACGCGATGAGGTACGCGTTGACGACCCAGCTGAGGCCGGCGGGGGTGAACCCGAGGTCGTTCTGGATGGCCGGCATCGCCACGGTCACGATGGAGCCGTCGAGGATGATCATCAGCATCCCGGTGGCGACGACCCCGAGGGCGAGGCGGCGTGTACGCGGGGTCGGAGGAGCGAGCGACGGCGCGGGGTCGGATACGGCAAGCATGCGGTCTCTCCTGTCAGTTGGGCGACAGGAGAGACCGTAGCAGATGGTTTTGTTGCAGACTATTTTTTTCGGACTTACTTTGGCCGCCCCGGGAAACCGGGACCGCGCACGCGGCTACCTGGACTGGCGCGCCCGGCGGGCGGTGCGCGGAGCCTCGACGGGAGTCGCCAGGCCGTCGTCCACCAGGTGACGGAGGGCCCGCAGGAGCACCTCACGGTCCGCGTCGGCCAGCGTGGACAGGGCCTCGCGGTGCACGCGGTCGACGATCTCCTGGCTCCGTCCGGCGACGCGGGCACCCTCGTCGGTGACGGCGATGATCCGAGCGCGCCGGTCCGTGCTGGAGGGACGGCGCTCGGCCAGGCCCGCCTTCTCCAGGGCGTCCACGGTCACCACCATGGTCGTCTTGTCCATGTCACCGATCTCGGCGAGCTGGACCTGCGTGCGCTCCTCCTCCAGGGCGTGGACGAGCACACAGTGCATCCGGGCGGTCAGGCCGATCTCGGCGAGCGCGGCGGACATCCTGCTCCGCAGGACGTGACTGGTGTGGTCGAGGAGGTACGACAGGTCCGGTTCGGTGCGCGCGGGAGTCATGGCGGTCATGCCCGCCAGCGTAGAGCACTTCGATCCGAGGTGGATTATCCGGAAGAGACCTACCAGTGCCTGGCCACCGACCGCAGTGCGGTCCACGTGGCACCGACCCGCGCGTAGTCCATGGTCAGCTGAAGACGCTGGTCGGACTGCGAGCCGTCCACGGTCGCGTCCGCGACCATGCGTCCGACGAGGCGCGCGGTGTCGCCGTCCACCCGCACGGTCACCGTCTTCTCGTCGATGCCGTGGTACACGAGGTGCCCGGCGCGCATCTGTGCCAGCCACTCGTCCTTCGGCTGCTCGTGGCCCGTGGTGTGGGTGAGGGTGAAAGCGTCGTCCAGCAGGGTGTCGAGAGCGGCGGTGTCGCCCTCGGCCAGCGCCCGCAGGTGCTCCCGGTAGGCGTCGACCACCTCCATGCGCACGCTCGGACGGGGTGAGGTGTTCATGTGAGCTCCTGATCGCTGTGTGCGTCGCATGCCGTCCGCGCGGGTCCGCCCGTTTCCGCCTGCTCCTCAACGGATCATGGCAAGTGCTTCCGCCCGCGGGCGTCCGCCGCGCCGCCGGGCCGGCGGATGCCTGTTCGGTGGGCGTGGGGCACTGGCTCGCGTCGCGTGTGCGAACGCCCGGCTCTCCCCCGGGGTGCCGTCGCCGTCGCCGGTGCTTACCGTGAGCGGGACGGACGCCGCCGCCGGAGAGGAGCCGTCGCATGCCGGTCGCCGGGAGCCCGCTGCGTGGAAGGACCGCCGTCGTCACCGGAGCGGCACGCGGCCTCGGCGCGGCGATGGCACGGGAACTGTCCGCGCGCGGGGCGAGAGTGGCGCTCATCGGACGTGAGGAACGGACGCTGCGGCGGGTCATGGACTCGCTGCCGGGCGTCGGCGCGTGCTGGGAGGTCGACGTCACGGACGACCGGGGCCTGGCCTCGGCCGCGGCGGACATCCGGGCCCGCCTCGGCCCCCCTTCCGTCGTCGTCGCCAACGCCGGTGTGGCCGAGGGCGGCCCGTTCGCCGAGTCCGATCCGGCGGTGTGGCGCCGCGTGGTCGAGGTGAACCTCATCGGCAGCGCCGCCACCGCCCGGACGTTCATCCGGGATCTGTTCGACACCTCCGGCTACTTCCTCCAGGTGGCGTCGCTCGCCTCGATCGGCGCGGCACCGATGATGAGCGCGTACTGCGCTTCGAAGGCGGGGGTCGAGTCGTTCGCGCACGCGCTGCGGGCGGAGGTCGCCCACCGGCGCGTGGGCGTCGGTATCGCCTATATCAACTGGACCGACACGGACATGGTCCGCGACGCGGACGACCACGCGGTACTGCGGGAGCTGCGTGGTCACATGCCGCCGCCGGCCCGCAAGGTCTACCCCGTCGAGTACGTGGCCGGCCGCCTGGTCACCGCGGTCGAACGGCGCCGTCCGGCCGTCTACGTGCCCCACTGGCTGCGGTCGGCCCAGCTGGTGCGTGCCGCGATGCCCGCGGTGGTGACGATGCTGTCGCGACGCGAACTGCCGCGTCTCGCCGCCGCCGAACCGTTCGAGGCCACGGGACTCCTCGGCGCCGGCGGCCGCGCCGACCACGCGGCCTCCCGATCCCGGCGCCGCTGAGCGAACGCGGTCCGGCCGGGCGCACGTGTCCGTCCGCCCGTCAGCCGAGGAGGGCGGTGGGCGCGTTCGCGGGCCGGGGTGCATCCGCGGGCCCGGTGGCCGGTGAAGTGGTCGCGTGGGCATGGCCGCGAGATCCGTCCCGTTCCCCTCGCCACGGCGTGCGTGAGCCGCTCCTGCCGAAGCCGGACCCCGCGATGGCGGGCTCAGCGACATGGCGGGCGCGGCAGGCGCGGCGGGCGCGGTCACACCGCCGCACCCATGATCGGACACCAGAGGGACGTCGTACCGGACCCGTGAGAGGAACACTCGTGACGGACAAGGACGGACAGCGGACCGGCGAGCGGCTGCGCTGCCTCGTCACCGGGGCCTCCGGATACATCGGCGGACGACTGGTGCCGGAACTGCTGGGGGCCGGCCACCGGGTCCGGTGCCTGGCCCGCTCCCCCGGCAAGCTGCGCGACCACCCCTGGGCGCGGGACGCCGAGACCGTCCGCGGTGACGTCACGGACGCCGCCTCCGTCGCCGAGGCCATGCGCGGGATCGATGTCGCCTACTACCTGGTGCACGCCCTCGGCACCGGCTCCGGTTTCGAGGACACGGACCGCCTGGCCGCCCAGGTCTTCGCCGAGCAGGCGCACGTCGCCGGGGTACGGCGGATCGTCTACCTCGGCGGGCTCACCCCCGCGGGCGTACCCGAGCGCTCCCTCTCCCCCCACCTGCGTTCCCGGGCCGAGGTCGGGCGGGTCTTCCTGGACTCCCCGGTGCCGGCCGCGGTGCTCCGGGCGGCGGTCGTCATCGGCTCGGGGTCGGCCTCGTTCGAGATGCTGCGCTACCTCACCGAGCGCCTGCCCGTGATGGTGACCCCCAGCTGGGTGCACACCCGCACGCAGCCGATCGGAGTCCGCGACGTGCTCCGCTACCTCGTCGGTTCGGCCACCCTGCCGCCCGACGTCGACCGGGCCTTCGACATCGGAGGGCCGGACGTCCTCACCTACCAGGAGATGATGCGTCGCTACGCCGCCGTCGCCGGACTGCGCCGACGGCTCATCGTGCCGGTGCCGGTCCTCACCCCGCGGCTCTCGAGCCACTGGGTGGGCCTGGTCACCCCGGTGCCCGCGTCCATCGCCCGCCCCCTGACCGAGTCGCTGCGGCACGAGGTCGTCTGCCACGAACACGACATCGCCCGCCACGTGCCCGACCCTCCGGGCCGTCCGCTGCCGTTCGACGAGGCGCTGGCGCTGGCGCTGCGCAAGGTCCGGGACGCCCAGGTGGTCACCCGCTGGTCGTCCGCGGCCGTACCCGGCGCCCCCAGCGACCCGTTGCCCACCGACCCCGACTGGGCCGGCGGCAGTCTCTACCGGGACGAACGTCACCTGCCGGTCGACGCGTCGCGCGCGGCGCTGTGGAGGGTCATCGAGGGCATCGGCGGCGACAACGGCTGGTACTCGTTCCCGCTCGCCTGGGCGGTCCGGGGCCGGCTCGACCGGTTCGTCGGCGGGGTGGGCCTGCGCCGCGGCCGACGCGACGCCGAGCGCCTGCGGGTCGGTGACTCACTGGACTTCTGGCGGGTCGAGGAGATCGAACCGGGCCGCCTGCTGCGGCTGCGCGCCGAGATGCGGCTGCCCGGACTGGCCTGGCTGGAGATGTACGCCGAGACGGACACCGACGGCCGCACGCGCTACCGCCAGCGTGCCCTGTTCCATCCTCGCGGGCTGCTGGGCCACGCCTACTGGTGGAGCGTGTCGCCGTTCCACGCCGTCGTCTTCGGCGGCATGGCCCGCAACATCGCGCGGACCGCCGCCAAGGGCATGAGCCCACGCGGACACGCGGCGCGCACCGGGCGCGCACGCCCCCGAAAACGCCTTGGCTCCTGACCGGTCAGTACGCTCTCGCGCCCCCTCACCACATGCCCGCCGACCACCGGCCACCGACCACCCAGCCACCTCACCAGGAGCGACGACATGACCCCCGCGGTCGTCCTGTTCACCTCCGACCTGCGCCTGCACGACCATCCGCCGCTGCGCGCCGCGCTCGCGGCGGCCGAGGAGGTGGTGCCCGTCTTCGTGCTCGATCCTGGCGTGCACGCCGTGCGCTTCGACGCCCCGAACCGCGCCGCGTTCCTCGCCGACTGCCTGGCGGACCTCGACTCCTCCCTGCGCCGGCGCGGCGGCCGGCTGGTCGTGCGCAGCGGCCCGGTCGCCCGGGAGGTCGGCGCGGTCGTCGGCGAGTGCGGTGCCACGCAGGTGCACATGGCCGAAGCGGTGACGGGTTACGGCCACCGGAGGGAGGAGCGGCTGCGCGGCCTCCTCGGGCCTCTGGGCGTCACCCTGCACGTGCACGACACCGTGACCACCGCCGTCGCGCCCGGCCGGGTGACGCCCTCCGGCTCCGACCACTACGCGGTCTTCACCCCCTACTTCCGCCGCTGGTCCGCCGAGCGGTTGCGCGAGGTGTGCCCGGCGCCGCGCACCGTGCGCGTTCCGGACGGGGTGCGCGGCGAGCCGCTTCCGACCCGCGACGCCCTGCGTGGTCTCTCCCCGGGCCTCCCGGCGGGAGGTGAGAAGGCCGGCCGGGAGTGGTTCTCCCGTTGGGCACGGTCGGGGCTGGCCGGGTACGGGGAACGGCACGACGACCTGGCCGGCGACGCGACGTCACGGCTGTCGCCGTACCTGCACTTCGGCGCCCTGTCCGCGTCCGAGCTCGTACAGCGGGCCCGCGCGCACGGTGGTCCCGGTGCGGAGGCGTTCGTACGGCAGTTGTGCTGGCGTGACTTCCACCACCAGGTGCTGGCGGCGCGCCCCGAGGCGTCGGTGCGGGACTACCGCACCCGGCACGACCGCTGGCGGGGTGAGAAGGACGCGGCCGAGGACATCGCCGCCTGGCGGGAGGGCCGTACGGGCTATCCGGTGGTCGACGCGGCCATGCGCCAGTTGCGCCACGAGGGCTGGATGCACAACCGGGCGCGTCTGCTGACGGCGAGCTTCCTGACCAAGACGCTGTACGTGGACTGGCGGATCGGCGCCCGGCACTTTCTCGACCTCCTTGTCGACGGCGACATCGTCAACAACCAGCTCAACTGGCAGTGGGTCGCCGGCACGGGCACGGACACCCGACCGCATCGCGTCCTGAACCCGACCGTCCAGGGCAAGCGCTTCGACCCGCGGGGAACCTACGTGCGCCGCTGGGTACCCGAACTGCGCGACGTTGAGGACCGGTTCGTGCACGAACCCTGGCGGCTCCCGCCGGTCCGGCGTGCCCGCCTCGACTACCCCGAACCGCTGATCGGCCTCTCCGACGGGCTGGCGCGCTTCAGACACGCCCGTGGCCGCGACTGAGCGGGGACGCGCCGCGCGGCAGCCGCACACCGCACGCCGGTCGGCGCATCCGGGGAGGGGTACTCGGCCGAAGCACTGGTGTGCGGGTTACCGATGGTGAGAAGGGGTTGTGCATGCTGGGACTGCGGCCGACAGTGGCCGAAGCGGGCGGGCCCGTCGACGGCCCGCTCACGGCCCACGAGGCGGCCCGGGAGGCCGAGGCGGAGCTCCGGCGCGTCCTCGATGCGAGGTTGAGGCAGGCGAGCGGCACGGACCCGGTGTTCGCCCGTGACATCGCCGACCGTGTCGCGTCCTTGGTCCTGCGCGGCGGGAAGCGGCTGCGCACGGCGTTCGTCTGGTGCGGGTGGCGGGCCGCCGGAGGATCGGGGGACGCGACGGCGGTCCTGCGCACGGGTGCGGCCCTCGAACTCGTCCAGGGGTGTGCGCTCGTCCACGACGACGTGATGGACGGCTCGCCCCTGCGCAGGGGCGCACCCGCGGTGCACGTGGACCTCGCGCGTCTGCACGCGGAGGCCCGCATGACCGGCTCCTCCGAGGCGTTCGCCACCTCCGCGGCCGTCCTCGCCGGCGATCTGGCCCTGGCCTGGGCGGACGACCTGCTGACCGAGACGGCGCTGGGCTCGCCGCACGGCACGCGACTGCACCGTGAGTGGCAGGCGATGCGCGGCGAGATGGTCGCCGGTCAGTACCGGGACCTCCACGCGCAGGCCACCCGTGCGTCCGGCGTGGACGAGGCGGTCACCATCGCCACCCTCAAGAGTGCCCTGTACACGGTCGAGCGTCCGCTCGCGATGGGCGCGGTACTGGCCGGCTCCGACGCGACCGCCCTCGACGCGCTGCGCGCCGCCGGACGGTGCGCCGGCCTGGCTTTCCAGCTCCGCGACGACCTCCTCGGCGCCTTCGGCGATCCGGCGGTCACGGGCAAGCCGGCCGACGACGACCTGCGCACGCGCAAGCTCACGTACCTGCTCGCCGTCGGCTCCCGGCTGGCCGAGGCGTCCGGTGACCAGGACGCCCTGGACGTACTCGTCCCCGGGGCGCCCCCGTCCGTGTCCGGCGACACCGTGCGCCGCATGCGTGCGGCACTGGAACGTACGGGGGCGCGGGCCGCTGTCGAGTCCAGGATCACGCGGTTGGCCGAACGCAGCCTGCGGCACTTCGGCCGGGCCTGCACGGAGCCCTCCGTGCGGCGCGAGTTCGCGGCGCTGGTCGAGCGGGCGTCCACGGCCGCGCCGGAGGACACCGGGGATGCCGCGTGAGACCGGCGGTGACGGCGTGCCCCGGTCCGCCGGCGGAACAGCGGACGGGGCGAGGGCTCAGATGCCCCGGCCCAGGACGCAGAACTCGTTGCCCGCCGGGTCGGCCATGACGACCCAGGAGACGTCACCCTGGCCCACGTCGGCCCGGGTCGCGCCGAGGCCCTCCAGCCGGGCGACCTCGCTCGCCTGGTCCTCGACGGGGTCGGACATCACGTCGAGGTGGACGCGGTTCCACACGATCTCGTCGTCGGGCGTGCGGCGGAACTCCAGGTAGGGGCCGACGCCCTTGACCGAGCGCAGCAGCGCACGGTCGTCGGTCAGCTCGTGGACGGTCCAGTCGATCGCCTCGCCCCAGAAGCGGACCATGGCCCGTGGGTCGGCGCAGTCGACGACCACCGCGCCTATCGGCCCGGTGTCCCGGTAGAGCTCCCGCGGTTCCAGGACGCTGAACACGTTGCCCTCCGGGTCGGCCATCACCGTCCGCGGCACGTCGCCCCGGCCCTCTTCGACGAGCGACGCCCCGAGCTTCGTCAGGCGGGCGATCAGCTCCGTCCGATGCGTCTCGGACGTGGTGGCCAGCTCGATGTGGGCGCGGCACTTCACCGTCTCCGGGTCCGGGACGCGGACGAGGTCGACGCAGACGGCGGACGGGTCCGGCCAGTCGAAGCCCACGGGTTCCAGGTTGGTGACACCGGGCCCTTCGCTGGACAGACCCCAGCCGAGTGCCTCCGCCCAGAACCGGCCGAGCGCCGAGTCGTCCCGGGCCTTGAAGTTCACCTGAACA
Organism: Streptomyces sp. BK79; assembly: GCF_044142145.1. Taxonomy (NCBI): domain Bacteria; kingdom Bacillati; phylum Actinomycetota; class Actinomycetes; order Kitasatosporales; family Streptomycetaceae; genus Streptomyces; species Streptomyces sp. BK79. The sequence goes on along the minus strand of NZ_JBHVOC010000005.1, from coordinate 154,370 downwards.
AGTTGCAGCGTCATGCCGCACACCTTAGGTGTTGCCCCTCGGGCGGGCAGGTGAATTCAGCGGCGCCCGCCGTACGTTCGGCGGTGTCCGGGCACGACGGACGGGCGTCCCTTTCACCGTTCCCGGCGCGGTCAGGCCGCCTGGGTGAGTTCCGCGCGGCCGAAGAGGATCGCGTAGCCGGAGGGGAGCCCGCCGAGGATGCGGTCGAGCAGGTCCGGTCCGGCGAGGCGGGCGACGACGCCCAGGACGGAACCGACGTCCCAGCGTGTGGTGGCCAGGGTGCCGCCGGTGCGCGCGGCGAGGTCTCTGACGAAGGACCAGCCGGTCATGGAGTCGGTCGCGGGAATCTGGGCGGCGAAGATCTGTGCCGCCTCGCGGGGCAGGCGGGCCGCGAGCTCGACGCGTTCCTCGCCGGTGACGCGACGGCCGAGGGCGGCGAGAACGGCGGTGACGACGACCTCGGCCCGCTCACGGGTGGGATAGGCGCCGTTGTAGCGGACCTGCTCCAGCATCTCGGCGAACGTCATGGCCGGCCGGGTGGTGCTCGTCGCCGCCGGGGCCTCAGTCGTCAGGGACTGCATCGGTGAAGGGTGCCTTTCTCACTCGTGGGATCTCGGTCGTGGGATCTCGGTCGTCGGATCTCGGTCGTCGGTGACTTGTTCGTTCGTCGGTATCTCGGTCCTCGGATCTCGTTGGGGTACGCCGGTCGTGGGGACGGGCTCAGTCGCCGGACGGCCGGACGGCCGCGCCCGAGGACGTGGCGTCCTGCGGCCGGCCGAAGAGCAGGTCGTAGCCGGGCGGGAGCTGGAGCAGGATCTGACGGGTCAGCGCCTCGCCCGCCGCGTCGGCGGTCACGCTGAACACGGCGCCGACGTCCCAGGCCGCGGTCTGTTCGGTGGCCCCCTCGATCCATGCCGCCGTGGCGCGTACGAACCGTTCGGCGGAGAGGGGTTCGGCCGCCTGGAGCGGGTTGAGCAGGATCAGGGCGAAGGTCTCCGGGAGCCGTGCGGCCAGCTCCGCGCGCACCTCGCCCACCAGGTGTGCCCCGAGGAGCGCCAGCACGGTGCGGGCGGCGCGGTCCGCCTCTGCCCGGGTCTCGTACTCGCCGCGTTCCTGGACCCGGTCGAGGAACGCGTCCCAGTGCATGGCCATCGGATCCTCCTTGCCCGGTGGTCGGGCCGGCGGGCGGAGGACGGGCACGGGGGAAGCCGGTCCGCCCTCCGTCACCGGGTGACTCCTCCTCGTCCTCAGCCGGAGATCTCCCTGCGTTCGGCGCCGCCGCCGATGGAGATCTTGCGCGGCTTGGCCCGCTCGGCGATCGGGACGCGCAGGGTGAGCACACCCGCGTCGTAGTCGGCACTGATGTGCTCGGTGTCGAGGGAGTCGGCCAGCATCACCTGGCGGGAGAAGACACCGAGAGGGCGCTCCGCCAGCTCCATCTGGATGTCGTCGCCCCTGGGGACCGGCCGGCGCTCGGCCTTGACCGTCAGCATGTTCCGTTCGACGTCGATGTCGATCGCGTCCGGGTCGACACCGGGCAGGTCGAGGGCGATCACGTACGCGTCGCCCTCCCGGTAGGCGTCCATGGGCATGGCCGAGGGCCGGGACCAGGTGCCGGACGTACTGCCGAACAACTGCTGCGTGAGCCGGTCGAACTCACGGAAGGGGTCGGTGCGCATCAGCATCGTGAACACCTCCAACTCGAGCGGATCGCTCATGCGCTGGTTCCTGTATTTCTTGTAGCATGTCATCGGAACGATGACAAGCAGGGCGTCATCGAATGGATGACAGCAGGACAGCACGGAGCGGAGGTGCTCATGACCGCAGAGCCGCAGGAGACCGGTACGCGGCCCTCGTCCTTCCTGGCCGCCCAGGCGGCGCTGGCGGCCATCGAGGAGGCCGTCCACACCGCGCAGACCCCGCGCCCCGCGGGGCAGCCCGGCGCCGAGGTCAGCTCCGACCAGGCGCTCGCCGCGCTGCTGCTCCTGCGCGAGGTGCGCGACCAGCTCGCGGGGTGGGAGACGGGCCTGATCGAGACGGCCCGCGAGGCCGGGGCGAGCTGGGCCGACCTCGCCCGCCCCCTCGGCGTCGCCAGCCGGCAGGCCGCGGAACGCCGGTATCTGCGTCTGCGCCCCGGGGCTCCCGGCACCACCGGCGAACAACGCGTGCAGGCCACCCGGGACCGTCGTGCCGCCGATCGCGCGGTCACCGCCTGGGCCCGGGGCAACGCCGCCGGCCTCCGGCAGCTCGCCGGTCAGATCGCGGCCCTCACCGGCCTCCCCGCAGAGGCGCGCACCCCCGTCGTACGGGCCCTGGGCCACGACGACGCCACCAACCTCCTGGCTCCGCTCGCCGAGGCCCGCGACCTCCTCCCGGCCGGCCACGCGGAGCTGGCCGCCCGTATCGACACCCTCACCCGTCGCGCGGACCAGCTCCGCGGGACAGGAAGGGACGAGGGCCGCCCGCCCGGGACTCCCGCCGACTGATCACCGGACCCCGGGCGGCGGGAGGGCCGCCCTCACCGCGTGCGGGCCGCCGCCGTGGCCGCCGCTCCACGCCGCCCGGCCAACCGGCAGCCGAGGCACCCGGGATGCCCGCTCCGCGCACCCAAGTCCCTTACCCGCCAAGCCCATTGATCCCTGGGCCGGCTCCCCGGCCCTTTGCCCCACCCGGCGAGGTGCAGGGTCCAGGTGACGACCAGGCCGGCCGCCCCGATCCCGGCCCCCGCGACGACGACCGGCCAGGAGGCCGTGCACACCCCCAGCCCCGCCAGAGCGGCCGCGACGGTACCGACGCCGAAACCCGTCCAACCCGCGAGAGTATGCCCCTCGTCATACTGATGAGCACTCACCACGACACCCCCATCGTCCCGCCACCCGTCGGCCGGCCCACCTCCGGGCCGCCCCCATCGTCTTAGATGCTAAGCGTTTTACATCAGAAAAACTCACGAACTAAGGAATCAGTCGCCATGCATGCCGCGTCGCGCCCGCCCGCCACCCCCGAGCAGGCACTGGCGGCGATGAACCACCTCGTCGCGACCCACCTGGTCGGCCAGCACCAGATCGCCCAGCAGGCAGGCCTCAACGTCACCGACCTCACCTGCTTCACGTTCGTCGTCGAGGCGGGTGACGACCTGCTCACCGCCGGCGACCTGGCGGCCCGCGCCCACATCACGACGGGCGCGGTGACCGGCGTCCTCAACCGCCTGGAACGCGCCGGCTACATCACCCGCCGCCCCGACCCGTCCGACCGCCGGCGGGTACGCGTGGCGGCCGAGCCGGCGGCCCTGGCCCGGGTGCGGGAGATCTACGAGCCGTACCACGCCCGGATGAACGCCCTCTTCGCCGACTACTCGGCGGAGGAAGTCGCCGTCCTCCACGACTGGTTCAGCCGCGCGAGCGCCTTGGCTGCCGCCTACCTGGAGGAGCACTGCGCCCCGGAGTGACACCAGGGGGATGAGGCCGCGCGCCCTCCCCCATGCCCGTCGGCCCCGCGCCGCCGGTCCGGGGCGGACCTGGCGGACCGGGCGGACCCGGCTGACCTGTCATGCTCAGCACCACCGCGCGGGATAGCATCACGTGTCCTTGCCCCCGTACCTCGGAGTCCCCCCATGAACCGCACTCCTGGCCGCCCCCTCTCCCGTCGCGGCTTGATACGGACCGGTGCCGGTGCCTCGCTCGCCGCCCTCGGGATCGGCGTCGGCGCCGGGGCCGCCTCCGCCGCGGTGGCCGCCACCAAGCGGTTCGATCTCACGCAGCCGTCGTACGACCTGTTCCGGTCGAAGGACACGCACGGTGCCCGGGTCCAGCAGAGCTTCGCCTTCGACTGGGTGAACAAGTTCCTGTTCGTGGCCACCAAGCGCAGCGGCAGCGCCGAGTCCGCCGGTGACCTGTGCATCAACAAGATGGACTTCGACGGGAACTACCTCTCGTACATGCACCTCGACGGCTTCGGCCACGGTGTCGCCTTCGCCGCGCTGCCCAGCGGTTCCGGCACCGAGCTGTGGATCGAGTGCGCCGCCAACACCAACGGGTACGGCACCGCGCTCGCCCCCATCCGGTACGCCGGCGGCACCACCATGGGCTCGCCGGCCGCCTCGGCCGCCTACCGTCCGATCTCCGGGGCCACCGAGTACACCTGCTCCGTCGACCCGGTCCACCAGCGCATGATCGTGCGCTACCACACCAGCGGCGGCAAGCGCATCGCCGTGTTCCCCCTCTCCGCCTTCACGACGCGCGACTTCGGCTCGCCCCTGGTCGACTTCAAGCAGCCGTCGATCCCCGGCACCCCGCAGGGCTACACGCTCTACGGGTCGTACATGTACTTCCTGACGGGCGACGCGTACCCGGGCGACGGCACCCCCACCGGCGACGGCAACTCCTACGTCACCAGCGTCGACATCAACACGGGCACCGTGAAGCAGGGTCCCGTCCTCACCAAGGCCGGTTCGACCCTCCACCACCGCGAGCCCGAGGGCCTGGCGATCTACCGCACCGACGGCGGCGAGGCCCGCCTCTTCATCGGTTTCGCCACGGGAGTGGAGGGCGACCGGCGCTCCAGCATCTTCTACAAGAACGCGCTGGTCTGAGCACTCGGCCCGAGGCCGGGCACGGGCGCTCCCCGCCCCGCCGTCACGTCCGCCCGAGTTCCTCGCGGAACGATCCGCCACGCTGCAACGCGCGCTCGATGCTCTCCAGCGACTTCCCCCGGGTCTCCGGCACCTTCGCCGCGACGAAGGCGATGCACGCGAGGTTCATCAGCGCGTAGCAGAGGAACGTGCCGGAGCGGCCGATGGCCTGGATGGCGGTCAGGGCGGTCACCGCGATCAGCAGGTCGACGCCCCACAGCGTGACGGTGGCCAGACTGGTGGCCGGGCCGCGCACGCTCAGCGGCACGATCTCCGGGCCGATCAGCCAGACCACCGCCTGTATCCCGATGCCGTTGAAGAGGATGTACGCGAACAGGGCCACGATCACCGTCCAGCGCTGCGCCGCCGAACCCTCCGGACCGAGGAAGGCCAGCGCCATGACCACCATGGCGAGACCGGAGCCCGGCAGGAACCACAGCATCGTCCGGCGGCGGCCGACGCGGTCCACGGCGATGGCCCCGACCACTCCGGCCACCACCAGCATCACGCCGATGCCCACCCCGGTCAGCAGGGCCGCCGAGTCGCCGAATCCCGCGTCGACGAGAATCGTCGGTGCGTAGTAGACGACGGCGTTGATACCGGTGAGCTGGGAGAAGGCGGCGATGCCGACGGCGATCAGCAGGGCGGGGCGCATCCAGCGCTGCCGCAGGTCGCGCCAGCCGCCGGCGGGAGTGGCGGCGGCGACCTCGGTGATCTCGTCGATCTCCCGGCGGACGTCCGTGCCGGCCGGCCGGAGCCGGGCCAGTACCGTCACGGCCTCCTCCCGGCGGCCCCGCTCGACGAGCCAGCGCGGGCTCTCGGGCAGGAACAGCATGCCGACGCCCAGGACCACGGCGGGCAGGACCGCCAGGGCGAACATGGTGCGCCAGCCGCCGCTGCCCGACAGCGCCCAGCCGCACAGGTAGGCGATGAGCTGGCCGCAGGCGACCATCAGCTGGAACAGCACCATGAGCCGGCCGCGGATCGCGGCGGGGGCGGCCTCCGCGATGTAGACGGGCACCATGTTGGAGGCGCCGCCGACGGCCAGTCCGAGCACGAAGCGCGCGGCGACGAGGCTGCCCACGCCGGGTGCCGCGGCGGCCGCCGCGGCCCCGAGGGCGAAGACGACCGCGACGCCGATGACGACCTTGCGGCGTCCGTGCCGCACGGCCAGCCGCCCCGCGAGCAGCGCGCCGGCCATCGCGCCGAGCAGGATCACGCTGACCACGATCTCCTGCTGCCGGGACGACAGGTCCAGGTCCTCGCGCAGGTGCAGCAGGGCGCCGGAGATGATGCCGGTGTCGTAGCCGAAGAGCAGGCCGCCCAGGGCGGACACGGCCGCGACCGCGTACACCATGGCCGGCGCCTTGTGCCGGTCTCCGACGGGCGCCCCGGCGCGTCCGGGCGCCTCGGTCAGCTCAGGCATCGCCCATGACCAGACCCTCGATGGTGTGCTTCTGCGTGATCGGCTTCAGCTCGTCGACGATCGGGCAGTCCAGGTGCCGCCGGACCCGCTCGGGCAGGGACTCCCAGTAGGCGCGGGTCACCGCCGTGTCGTGCCGGTCGCCGTTGGTGGCCTCGGGACCGTCGACGCCGAGGACCAGGACGGGCCGGGACTTGGCGGAGTTGTTCTTGGTGCCGCGGTGGATGGTCAGTGCCGTACGGGCCGAGATGTCGCCCCGCTTCGGGTACTTGCGCACGGCCCGCTCCTCGTAGCGCGGGTAGTGCGGCCGGGGCGGGAACATGCCGTGGCCGAACTCCGGGCTGTCGTCCCACTGGGTGCCCGGCGCGATCTCGAAGGGGCCCATGTCCTCCTCCGTGTCGACGGCGGTGACGTTGAACGCCAGCGAGGTCAGCCGGCGCTCGGCGCGGGTCTCCTCCGGCATGGGGAAGTCCCGGTGCCAGGGCTGGTTGACGGCGCCCTCGAGCGGCACGTCGAAGCCCAGCTCGACGATGCGGTAGTCCGGGCCGAGCACGGCGGCGCAGACGGAGCGCACCCAGGGATGGTCGACGAGGTCGACGAAGCCGCGCAGCTGCTCGGGGTGGATCTCCACGTAGTAGCGGTGCGGCCCGCGTCCGACGGCGCCACCGGGCCGTGCCAGCGCCTCCTGGAAGGCCACGTCGATGTCCTCGCGGAGCCGGTCGGCCCAGTCGGGAGTGAAGGCACCCTTGCGGGCGGTGATGCCGTCCGAGTACAGGGCCTCGACGTCGGACGTCACGTCCACGTCGAGGTCGGCCGTGGTGACGCCGGGGCGGGCGTGCGGACTCATGGGTGCCTCCTTGCACGTGCAGCTGAACTGTCCGGGACATGTTGCATCGTTGAATTCAACGTTGCAATACCTTTCGGAGGGGATCTTCACCGGCCCCGCGGGCGGCATGCCACGATGTGCGGGTGAGCAGCAGCCTGAAAGACGTAGCCGCCCGCGCCGGGGTCTCGGCGCGCACCGTGTCGAACGTGGTCAACGGCTCTGCCCGGGTCTCCGAGCCCACCCGGCAGCGGGTCCAGGAGGCGATCGACGAGCTCGGGTACCGCCCCAACCTCGCCGCCCGCAGCCTGCGGGCGGGCCGTACCGGCGTCATCGGACTGGCCGTCCCCGAGCTGCACTCGCCCTACTTCGGCGAACTCGCCGGCCTCCTGGTCGACGAGGCCCGGCGCCGCTCCTGGACGGTGGTCATCGACCAGACGCACGGCGACGCGGAAGCGGAACGGCGGCTGCTGACCGGCGACGCCGGCCGGGCCATGGACGGTCTCATCATCAGCCCGTGGGCACTGGAGGCGCAGGAGGTGGCGGCGACCGCTCGTCCGCTGCCCGTGGTGCTGCTCGGTGAGCGCAGCCCCCAGGGTCTGGCGGACCGGGTGGCGGTGGACAACGTGGCCGCCGCGGACGAGGCGACCACCCACCTCCTGGCACTCGGGCGTCGCCGCGTCGCCGCCATCGGGCTGCAGCCGCACCTGCACAACGGCACGGCGGAGCAGCGCGCCGAGGGCTACCGCAGGGCCCTGCTCCGGGCGGGGGTCACGCCGAGGCCGCGGTGGGAGCGCCCGGTCACCGCGCTGCACCGGCAGGACGGTGCCCGGGCCATGGCCGAACTGCTCGACGGGGACGACGGGGACCGCCCGGACGCCGTGTTCGCCTTCACGGACGAACTGGCCCTGGGAGCCCTGCACATGGCCCACACGCGGGGTGTGCGGGTACCCGAGGATCTCGCGCTGGTCGGCTTCGACGACATCGACGACGGCCGCTTCAGCCATCCGTCGCTGACCACCGTCTCCCCCGACAAGCGCCAGATCGCCGAACGTGCCCTGCAGTGCCTGGCCGACCGGATCTACAGCCCGGAGAACGACGTACCCGCCTCGGACCTGACGATCCCGCACCGGCTGGTCGTGCGCGGCAGCACCGCAGCCGGGCCGCCCGCGAAGTACTGAGGCCCCGTCAGCAGCGGCCGCCCCGGCCCTGTGCGAGCCGGGGCGGCCGCGGTCATGACGGTGCCCCGGTGACGGTGAGCTTCCCGCGCAGGTGTCCCGCCTGGCTGCGGGCCAGCGCACGGTCGAGTTCCTCGAAGGGGTGGACCGCGTCGATCGCGACGGTGAACGTGCCCCCGGCCACCTGGTTCAGGACCGTGCCGACGGTGTCGGCCGTGAGCTGCGTCGGATCGCCGGCCGCGACGACGGCACCGCGGGCGCCGGCCGCGAAGTCGACGATCGTCACGACGCGGTCGGGGCGGATCAGCCCGTCCACGCGGGTGACGAAGTCCCGGCCAGCGGTGTCGACCGCGCCGTCGATGCCGTCCGGGGCGGCGGCGCGCAGGGCGTCCGGCATCGTGGGGCCGTAGTCGGCCGGTACGGCGCCCAGGCCGCGCAGGTAGGCGTGGTTGGCCTCGCTCGCCGTACCGACGACGCGGTGTCCGGCGGCGACCAGGAGCTGGGTCACGGCGCTGCCGACGGCTCCGGCGGCGCCGTTGACGGCGATGGTCGATGCGGGGGCGGGGCCGAGGAGGCCGATGACCCGCTGGGCGGTCTCGGCCGAGGTGACGACGGCCGCGGCGAGCCGGAGGCCGAGCCCGGCCGGTACCTTCGTGACGCGCCGGCGGCGGGTGACCGCGACGGCGGCGAAGGCTCCCGAGTCGGCGAAGCCCGCCACCCGGTCGCCGGGCGCCAGGTCGTCGACGCCGTCGCCGACCTCCAGGACGGTCCCGGCGATGTCGGTGCCGATGACGGCGGGCAGCCGCAGCGGGATCATCTCGGCGAGGTGGCCGTCGCGGAGCTTCCAGTCGAGCGGGTTGACCGCGATGTGCTCGACACGGACCTTGACCTGGCCCGGTCCCACCTCCGGCTCGGGCACGTCGGTGAGGGTCAGACCCGTGGGCCCGTAGGCGTTCAGAGCGTAGGCACGCATGTTCGTGTTCCTTTCGGCGCGGAGGTCGGTCAGAGCACCGGCGGGGTGCCGTCGAGGGTCGGGTAGTCGGTGTAGCCCCGGTGGTCGCCGCCGTAGGCCCGGCTCAGGTCGGGCTCGGCGAGCTCGGCGCCGGCCGCGAGGCGGGCGACGAGGTCCGGGTTGGAGATGTACAGCCGGCCGAAGGAGACGGCGTCGGCCTTCCCGCTGCCGACCAGACCGAGCCGGCCCTGCTGTCCGGCGCCGTCGGCGTCGGCGTCGGCGGGGTTGAGGATGAACGTGCCGGACCAGGCGGCCCGCAGGGCCGGGGTCAGGGAGGGGTCGCCGGCCTCGACGAGGTGCAGGTAGGCCAGGTCGAGCCGGTCGAGTGCGGCGACCAGCAGGGGGTACAGCGTGGCGTGGTCGTCCTCGGCGGTGTCTCCGAGGCCGTTGGCCGGGGAGAGCCGGATGCCCGTACGGCCGGAACCGATGGCCGCCGCGACGGCCCTGGTGACCTCCAGGGTGAAGCGGGCGCGGTTCTCGGGGGAGCCGCCCCAGCGGTCGGTGCGCCGGTTGGCGTTGGTGGCCAGGAACTGGTGGAGCAGGTAGCCGTTGGCGCCGTGGACCTCTACGCCGTCGAACCCGGCGGCGACGGCGTGGCGCGCCGCGCTCGCGAAGTCGGCGACGGTACGGGCGATCTGCTCCTCGGTCAGCTCGTCGGGTACGACGTGCTCCCGCGGTCCGGTCGGCGTGAAGATCTGGCCGGCCGCCTTGACGGGCGACGGCCCGACCGGGGTGAGCGCTCCGTGCCCGACGGCCTCCGTGGTGCTCGGGTGGCCGATGCGGCCGGTGTGCATGAGCTGGGCGACGATCGTTCCGCCGGCCGCGTGCACGGCGTCGGTCACCGGCCGCCACGCGGCGACCTGCTCGGCGGAGTGCAGGCCGGGCGTGAACGGGTAGCCCTGGCCGATCACGGAGGGCTGGACGCCCTCGGTGACGATCAGTCCGGCGGTCGCGCGCTGGGCGTAGTAGGCGGCGGTGCCGGCCGTGGGCAGCGTGCCGTCGGCGCGGCTGCGCGTCATCGGCGCCATCACGATGCGGTTGCGCAGCTTCAGGTCGCCGGCGGCCAGGGGCTCGAACGCAGTGGACATGGGGTCCTCCTCCTGAGGATCAGCACGATCAGACAGTTAGCCGAACAACTAAATCCTCGGAGTTCATTCCTTGGCCGGACAACTTTTTTTCCGGGTACGCTCGCGGCATGCGGAAACACTCGACGGAGCAGGTCGCCCCCCTGGGAGCGGGACCGGTCAGCCACGCGATCTTCCGGGTGGCCCGGCTGCACAAGGCGCTCGCGGGCAGGCTGCTGCGGGAGAGCGGACTGCACCCGGGGCAGGAACTGGTGCTGATGGTCCTGTGGGACCACGGGCCGCAGCGGCAGGTGGACCTGGTCGAGGCGGTGGAGTCGGACGCGCCGACGATGGCGCGCAGCATTTCCCGGCTGGAGAAGGCGGGACTCGTCCGCCGCAGCCCGTCACCCACGGACGGGCGCGCGGTGATCGTCGAGGCGACGGAGGCCGGCCTGGCGCTGCGCGAGAAGGTGGACGGCGCGTGGGCGGAACTGGAGCGCCTGACCACCGCGGGTCTCGGCGCGGCCCAGCAGGACGAGATCCTGGCGGCCCTCGGCCTGCTGGAGACGGTACTGACGGACGCGGGTCGCTGACCCGCACGGTCAGTTGGGCAAGGTGAGGATGTCGGCTCCGTCGTCCGTGATGGCGATGGTGTGCTCACTGTGCGCCGTACGGCAGCCCGTCGCACTGCGAAGCGTCCACCCGTCGGCATCTGTGACGAGTTCGGCGGTGTCCTCCATCACCCACGGCTCCAGCGCCAGCAGCAGTCCGGGGCGCAGCTTGTATCCGCGGCCCGGCCGCCCGGTGTTCGGAACGTGCGGGTCCTGGTGCATCGTCGACCCGATGCCATGCCCCCCGAACTCGGTGTTGATCCGGTACCCCTCCTCCCGGAGGACCGTCCCGATGGCGTGCGAGACGTCACCGATGCGCGCCCCCGGACCGGCGGCGGCGATGCCCGCGGCCAGCGCGCGCTCCGTCGCGGCGATCATCGCGAGGCTCGCCGGGGGCCGCGCGTCGCCCACGACGAAGCTGATCGCCGCGTCCGCGGCGACCCCGCCCCGGGAGACCGCGAGGTCGAGCGTCAGCAGATCGCCGTCGGCGAGCGTGTAGTCGTACGGCCGCCCGTGGAGCACCGCGTCGTTGACGGCCGTGCAGACGTAGTGACCGAACGGCCCGCGCCCGAAGGACGGTTCGTAGTCGACGTAACAGGAGGTGGCGCCCGCTTCGACGATCATGGCCTTGGCCCACCGGTCGAGGTCCAGGAGGTTCACGCCGACCGCGCTGCGGCCCTTCAGGGCCTGGAGGATGTCGGCGACGAGCGCACCCGTGCCCCTGGCTCGGCTCAGCAGGGTGGGGTTCAGGATCTCGATCATGCGGCGCCCTTCTCACGCAACCAATTACAATACCGTTACTACTATACCGGTTAGGTGCGTGGCGGTCCGCTCGGTCACGGCCGGTCGCCGGAGGGGCTCAGGCGTGCAGAGTGGGCCGGTAGACGAGTTCCTGGGTACGGCCGTCGAGTGTCCGGTGCTCGATCAGTTCGAGGTCGAAGTCGGCCGCGCCTTGGAAGACCGGGTCCTGTCCGGTCCGGCCGGTGATCACGGGGAACAGCGTCACCTGGACGCGGTCAACCAGGCCGGCGGCCATCAGCGCGCGGTTCATCGACAGACTGCCGTGCGAGCGCAACGGGACCGGCGACTCCTCCTTGAGCCGGGCGACCACATCGACGGCGTCCCCGCTGACGACGGTCGCGTCCGGCCAGTCGAGGGGTGCTTCCAGCGTGGTCGACACCACCGTGGCCGGCAGGCTCCGCATCCGGGTGACCCAGGGGTCACGCACGTCGTCGGACTCCTCGGTGCTGGTGGCCAGCATCCGCGCGAACGCCCGGTACGTACGGGCTCCCAGGACCATGCGCTGCTCCTCGCCGTACAGGGCGAGCCGGTGGTCGAGCAGCTCCGGGCCCTGCTTGCCCCAGTAGCCGGTCCAGTCGCCGCCGGCGGCGCCGAAGCCGTCGAGGCTGGAGAACACGTCGAACGTGTAGGTGGCGGCCATGATGCTCTCCTCGCGTGCGGATGATCGCGTGATCGCGTCCTGTCCGTACAGACCGGCGATCGCGCCGGAACTCATCGCTCCGGACGCCTGGTGCGCTCACCTCGCGCGGCTACGTCTGCTACGTCCGCCACGTCTGCTACGTCTGGACGTCGTCCGCCGCCGTCGGCAACGGCCGGTTCCCCTCCGACCAGTGATTCGTCCAGCCACAGACGCCACAGGCGTAGCGGCCGTTCACGCCCGCGATCTCCGTCCCGCACTGGCCGCACTGGGTGTTCGTGATCTGCTGCCCGTCGAGGAACGCGACCGGCTCCGCGGACGGCTCCGGGCAGGGTGACTGGTCCTGTCGTTTCCCGCTCACGCGCCGACCCTACGTCGGCTCCGCGGCCCCCGGGAGGCGGTCGGGAAGCCTGCGTGTGCTCGCCCCGGGTAGAGTTGCCGCGCGGCCGACGCCGCTCCCGACGAGACATGGCGACGCAGGAGAGACACGTGCGCGATTCCGTGGTGGCCGACGCGGCCGCCTGTCCGCCGTGACCCCGCGTCCCTGACCGGAACCCGGCGCGCACGCTCACGTCCCCCGGCTCCGTCGTCGGCCCGCGGCCCGTGACCGGGCGGGCCGGTCGCGGAACGCCGGACCGGGCCTTCCGCTCCGCTTTCTCCGCCCCGTCTCTCCGCTTCCGCTTCTCCGCCCGTCTCTCCGCTCCCGCTTCTCCGCTCCGTCCTTCCGCGCGCCCCGGTGCTGTCCGAGGGGTGTGCCCGAGCACGACAGGTTGCTGTTCCGTTGTCCTCTTCCGTTCTTTCTCCTGCCGCGCGGCTGCGTGCCCTCGAGCCCGGGTGGCTGCGGGATCCGAAGGTCTGGCGCACCGAGATCCTGGCCGGCCTGGTCGTCGCCCTCGCCCTGATCCCCGAGGCGATCTCCTTCTCGATCATCGCCGGGGTCGATCCGGCGATCGGCTTGTTCGCCTCGTTCACGATGGCCGTGACCATCTCCGTCGTCGGCGGCCGCCGTGCGATGATCTCCGCCGCCACCGGCGCCGTCGCGCTCGTCATCGCCCCCGTGAACCGCGAGCACGGCCTGAGCTACCTGATCGCCACCGTCATCCTCGCCGGCGTCTTCCAGATCGTCCTGGGCGCGCTCGGCGTGGCCAGGCTGATGCGGTTCGTGCCCCGGTCGGTGATGACGGGCTTCGTCAACGCCCTCGCACTCATGATCTTCATGGCGCAGGTGCCGGAGATGCGCGACGTCCCGTGGGCGGTCTACCCCCTGATCGTCGGCGGCCTGGCCCTGATGGTGTTCTTCCCGAAGGTCACCAAGGTGGTTCCCGCACCGCTGGTCGCCATCGTCGTCCTGACCGTCATCACCGTCGCCGCCGGGATCGCCGTGCCCACCGTCGGCGACAAGGGTGAGCTGCCGTCGACCCTGCCCGTGCCGGGGCTGCCGGACGTGCCCTTCACGCTGGACACGCTCGCCACCATCGCCCCCTACGCCCTCGCGATGGCACTGGTCGGCCTGATGGAGTCCCTGATGACGGCCCGACTGGTCGACGACATCACCGACACCCCCTCCTCCAAGACCCGCGAGTCCGTCGGGCAGGGCATCGCCAACATCGTCACGGGCTTCCTCGGCGGCATGGGCGGCTGCGCCATGATCGGCCAGACCATGATCAACGTGAAGGTGTCGGGCGCCCGCACCCGCGTCTCGACCTTCCTGGCCGGAGCCTTCCTGATGGTGCTGTGCATCGTCTTCGGCCCCGTCGTCTCGGACATTCCCATGGCCGCGCTGGTCGCCGTCATGGTCATGGTCGCCGTCGGTACGTTCGACTGGCACTCCGTCGCGCCGAAGACCCTCAGGCGCCTGCCGGCCGGGGAGACAGCGGTCATGGTCGTCACCGTGGTCGTCGTGGTCGCCACCGAGAACCTGGCCATCGGCGTGGTCGTCGGCACCGTCACCGCGATGGCCGTCTTCGCCCGGCGCGTCGCCCACCTCGCCGACGTCACCGCCGTCACCGACCCCGACCGCACGACCGTGGTCTACCGGGTCACGGGCGAGTTGTTCTTCGCCTCGTCCAACGACCTCGTCGGTCAGTTCGACTACGCCGGCGATCCCGGCAAGGTCGTCATCGACCTGTCCGCCGCCCGCGTCTGGGACGCCTCCTCCGTCGCCGCGCTGGACGCCGTCGAGACGAAGTACGCCCTGCGCGGCAAGACCGTCGAGATCACCGGCCTCGACCAGCCCAGCGCCCAGCTCCACGGCAGGCTCAGCGGCGAACTGTCGGCCGGTCACTGAGGGTTCCGGCACCCGACGCGACCAGCGTGGCGGTCGGCGCACCCGGAGGCCTTAGGCTGACGCTGCGTCCCGGCCGTACGCGTCCGGGCCGGGGACTTCCGCCCGGGCCGCCACGGCCCGGTGTTCGACGGACGCCGACACGGCAACGGCGACGTTGCCCGGAGTAGTGAGCAACCGATGGCCATGGTGGGGCTGTTCTGGATCGCCGAGGGCGATGTGTACGTGGGCGCGAAGCCGTCCGGACTGGCTCCCGGGGTGCGCCTGACCCCCGAGGGCGTGCTGGCCCTCGGCGACGGGCAGTCCGGCCTCCACCTGTGGGAGGACGTGCGCGGGCTGGTGGTGGAGGACGTACCGGTGGCATCCCTGAAGCGGCGGGTCGGCGCGGCCGGGAACCTGGCGCTGGGAACGGTGAGGGAACTGCTCCTGCCCATGGGCCCCGGCTGGGTCGACCAGGGACCGGCGATGATGACGGTGCGGGTGGAGACGTCCGACGGCGAACACGAGCTGGGGGCGTACGCCGCCGCGTCCGTCGGGTACGAGGAGGCCGAGGTCGAACTGTCCCGCGCCCTTCTGTCCCGCCTCACGGAGGGTGCCGCCACCATGGCCACGACGCTGGCGGCGATGGCGCAATGGGGTCGAGCCTGGGAGGGCGGCACACCGCGCGGGGCCCAGCGGGAAAAGCTGCTGCGCGAGCTGGTGGGCTAGGGCCTGCGAACGACAAGGCCTAGACGTGCTGCATGACCATCACGAACGTCGTACCCGGCTCAAGGGCCTCGTAGGAGTGCGGCACGTCCCCCCGGTACGACATGTAGTCACCGGGGCCCAGCTCCACGGCCTCGCCCCGCGGGCCCGCGAGCAGGCGGCCGGTACTGATGACCAGGTGTTCCATCGAGCCCGGGATGTGCGGATCCGACTCGCGCGGGGCACCCGGCTCCAGCGCCCCGTGGTAGATGTCCCGCCGCACCCCGGCCGGCCCCGCGGAGAGCAGGGTGCCCGCGTACGAGGAGTTCTCCGCGTGCATGGTCGGGCCCTCGCCCGCCCTGATCACCGTCACGGCGGGCGCGGGCGACTCCACCAGGACGCTGAACGGCACCCCGAGCGCCACGGCGAGCGCCCAGATCGTCTCGATGCCGGGATTACCGGTGGCCGCCTCGAGCTGCGAGAGGGTGGACTTCGCGATCCCCGCGCGCTTGGCCAGCTCGGAGAGGGAGATCCCGGCCCTCGCGCGCTCGCGGCGCAGCGCCGCGGCGACCCACTCGCGGGGCATGCGGGACGGCTGGGCGCCACCGGGGCCGATGCCGTTGGTCATCGCTTTCGCTCCTGATCGAGGACGCTTCGTTTCGCACATCGTTCGCTGCACAAGGCTATTTCGTTCGCCTTGACGAACGCACCCCGCACTGCCCATCCTACGATGCATGCGTTCGCCACACCGAACAAACGATCCGCCAAACCGAACGACGCGCGCGGGCGCCTCCCTCGTCCGCCTCTCCGACCTCCCACCCGGCGTCCTGCGCGACATCGCCCTCGTCTGGCTCGCCGACGCCGTCGTCGGCGTCTCCTTCGGCGCGATCGCCGTCGCGGGCGGGCTCCCCCTCTGGGTCCCCGTCCTCATGTCGCTGCTCGTGTACGCGGGCTCCGCCCAGTTCAGCGCGGTCGGACTGCTCACCGCGGGCGGCGGCCCCGTGGCCGCGGCGGTGACCGGGCTGCTCCTCAACTCCCGTACCGCCGCGTTCAGCCTGGCCCTCGCCGACGACCTCGGCCGCTCCTGGGCGGCACGGCTGATCGGCGCGCACCTCATCACCGACGAGACGGCCGCCTTCGTGCTCGCGCAGGACGAGGGCAGGGCGCGCAAGGCCGCGTTCTGGATATCCGGCATCGGCCTGTTCCTGGCGTGGAACGTCAGCGTCCTCGCGGGCGCCCTCGCCGGCACGGCGCTCGGCGACACCGACCGGTTCGGGCTCGACGCGGCGTTCCCCGCGATCCTTCTCGCCCTGGTCCTGCCCGCGCTGCGCGCCGACAGCGCGGCACGGCGGGCGTCGGCCGCCGGCGCGGTCATCGCGGTCGCCGCCGCCCCGCTGCTGCCCGCCGGGGTGCCGGTTCTCCTCGCCCTGCTCGGCCTGCTCGCCGCCCGCCGCGGCCCCCGCCGTCCCCGCACCACCGCCCCCGGGAGCGCCTCGTGAACGCCACGCTCGCCTGCGTCCTCGTCCTCGCCGCGGGCACGTACGCCTTCCGCCTGGCCGGACCCGTGCTGCACGGGCGCGCGGAACTGCCCGCCCGTGTCCAGGAACTGCTCACCGTGGGGGCCACCGTGCTCCTCGTCGCCCTGCTCGCCACGGGCGCGCTGACCGAGGGCCAGGGCTTCGCGGGCTGGGCGCGACCCGCGGGCGTCCTCCTCGGCGGCATCCTCGCCTGGCGCAAGGCGCCGTTCGTGGTGGTCGTCGTCGGCGCGGCAACGGCGACAGCGCTGCTCCGCCTGGCGGGAATCCCCTAGGCGGTGTCGTTTGGATCACTCCGGGGTCGCGGGGTCTGGCACGCGCATCTGCGGCGTTGTCGTCGGTTGCCAACTCCCCCCACGCTCGGCTGCGCTCGCGCGGGGGGACCCCCATCGCGTTGTCGTCCTCCTCCGCCTTGCAGCTGCACGCACCAGACCCCGCTCGGGTCGGCAGCAAGGCACCGTGGCTCGGAGCCGGCCTGATCCAAACGACACCCCCTAGGGCTGGGCCGTGTCGCCGCCGGTCCACAGGTAGGTCACGGTGACCCAGCCGTTGTCGAAGAGGCCGACGTCGTAGAACGTGCCGTCGGCCAGGTCGATGCCGGCCGGGTTGGCCACCTGCCGGCCGAACTCGTCCCGTCCGCCGTTGTAGTCGTCCTCGTACGCCGCCTGCGCCTCGGGAAGGCCGCGCGGCAGGTCCTTCCACTGCTCGCGCTGCGCGGACGGATTCCAGTGGTCGTCGTGCGTGTTCCACGGGCCGACGTCCCACACGGGCGCCGTCTCGCAGCGGGCCGGGCCGCACACCTGCACGGAGTACTGGTCACTGCCCTGGGGGGAGAGCGCCCGGCGCGAGGGGAGCGCCACGAAGTGGTCGTTCTCGCGGATCACGTGGCCGTTGGCGGTGGTGTGCCCGACCAGGCCCTCGCGAGTGGCGTACACCCGGACGGAGAAGGGGGAGGCGGCCTTCTCCGTGGGCTCGACCGGGGGGTCCGCCGTGTCGTCGGCCGTGAGCGTCAGCGCTCTCACCACGGCGGTCGCCCCGTCCTCCGCGTTCCACAGGGTGAGCCGGGCCTGGACGTCGACGACGTCGCGCGGCAGTTCCGCCGCGGCACCGGCCGCCGCCTGCCGCCACTCGGTCCAGGTCCCGTCGGCCGCCCGTCCCCGCACGTCGACCTCGACGCTCGCCGCCGCGGGCACCGTCGCGTCGAGGTCCGCGGTGATCCGGTTCACCGGCCGGTCGAGGTGGTGCGCCTCCAGCACCGCCGAGGCGTAGCCGCGGTCCCGGGCGAGGGAGGCAGGGGTGACGGAGGCGTCCCGTACACGCAGCGCGCCCGCGCCGTACGCGACGTTGACGTCGTCGGCCCCGGGCCGGGACAGGTCGGGGCGCCAGGTCTCCGAGGCGGGCGAGGGGGTGACGGCGTCGGCCGGGGCGGGTGCCGCGGCCAGTGCCGTGCCGCCGAGCGCGAGCAGGCACACCGTGGTGCCCAGCGCGTGCGGGTACCGCGGGCCGCGGCGCGGGGCGGGGCCCCGGTGTCGGGTGGGACGGTTGAGCATGCGGCCACTCCCGGGAGTGAGGCGTCGAAGACGGCGGTGGAGACGCCGCAGACGCAGCCGCCGTGTGCGGGCGGGTACGTCTGCGGCGTCGTCGTTGTAGCCGTCGTACTCCACGAGCGCGCCGCGCACCCGCCGGGCCGCGCGAACGGACGCCACCGCGGGCGGGCCCGCCACCCGGGCGGAGCCGGCCGGGGCGGGGTGGCCCCGTGGGCCGCCGGCCCGGGGGCCCGTTCCCGCACCGCCCCCCGGTTCGGCCGGACCGGGCTTTTCGGACGGGTCGGCCAGGGAACACGGTCGCTGACCGCTCGCCGTGAGACACAGGAGGCAGACGTGGCGGACGACCAGCGCGCCCAGCAGGACCCGACCGACCAGTACCCCCGTCCCGACTTCGCCGCACAGGACCAGCCGCACCCCGGCTGGACCGGGCCGATGGACCCGCCGCCCGACCACGGCGAGGAGTCGTACCGCGGATCGGGCCGGCTGGCGGGACGCCGGACCGTGATCACCGGCGGTGACTCCGGCATCGGACGGGCGGTGGCCCTCGCCTTCGCCCGGGAGGGGGCCGACGTGCTGTTCACGCACCTCGACGAGGAGCGGGACGAGGCGCGGGAGACGTCCCGTCTGGTCGAGGAGGCGGGGCAGAAGGCCGTGGCCGTCTCCTGCGACATCCGTGAGGAGGGCGACTGCCGCGCGCTGATCGACCGGGCCGTGTCGGAGTTCGGCGGCATCGACGTCCTGGTGAACAACGCGGCCTACCAGATGTCCCAGCCGGACGGCATCGAGGCGATCCCGACGGAGCAGTTCGACCGGGTCATGCGGACGAACCTCTACGGCATGTTCTGGCTGACGAAGTTCGCCCTGCCGCACATCCCCGCGGGCGGCAGCGTCATCAACACCACCTCGGTCCAGGCGTACAAGCCCAGCCCGCACCTGCTGGACTACGCGATGACCAAGGGCGCGATCGTGACCTTCACCCAGGGTCTGGCCCAGATGCTCGCGGAACGCGGCATCCGGGTGAACGCGGTGGCGCCGGGGCCGGTGTGGACCCCGCTGATCCCGGCGACGCTGCCCGACACGGCCGAGTTCGGCAAGCAGAGCCCGCTGGGACGTCCCGCGCAGCCGGCCGAGCTGGCACCCGCGTACGTCTACCTGGCCTCGCAGGAAGCCGGCTACGTCACCGCGGAGATCCTCAACGCGACCGGCGGGACGCCTCTGCCATGACGTCGGACCGCGGCGGGCGGGAGACGGGCGCCGCGCAAGCCGGGGCGCGGCGGACGCCCGGAGCCGTCCGGATCAGGACGGCCACCGGGCGGTGGATCCTCCTCGCCTCCGTCCTGGGATCCTCCATGGCGCTCCTGGACTCCACGGTCGTCAACGTCGCGCTGCCCCACATCGGCGACGACCTCGGCGCGGACCTCGGCCGGCTCCAGTGGACCGCCAACGCCTACCTGCTCACCCTCGCCGCGTTCATCCTGCTCGGTGGCGCCCTGAGCGACCGGTTCGGGCGGCGCAGGGTGTTCGTGGTGGGCATCGTGTGGTTCGCCGCGGCGTCCCTGCTCTGCGGCCTCGCGCCCGACACGCAGACCCTCATCGCCGCCCGCGCGCTCCAGGGCGTCGGGGGCGCCCTGCTGACGCCGGGCTCGCTCGCGCTGATCCAGGCGAGCTTCCATCCCGACGACCGGGCGCGCGCCGTCGGCATCTGGTCCGGCCTGGGCGGCGTGGGCGCGGCCGTCGGCCCGTTCCTCGGCGGCTGGCTCGTCGACGGGCCGGGGTGGCGGTGGGTGTTCCTGCTCAACCTGCCCCTGGCCGCCGTGTGCGTCCCCGTCGCCCTCCGGCACGTACCCGAGAGCCGGGCCGGGGTCGTGCCCCGGCGGTTCGACGTGTCGGGGGCGCTGCTGGGCGCCCTGTCCCTCGCCCTGGTGACGTACGCCCTCATCGCCACCGACTGGGCGACCGGTGTGCTGGGCGTCGTGGCGGGCGCGCTCTTCGTGTGGGCCGAGCGCCGCCACGAGGCACCGATGCTGCCTCCGGGGCTGTTCTCCTCCAGGGTGTTCACCTCGGTCAACCTCGTCACGCTGCTCGTCTACGCCGCCTTCGGCGGCTTCTTCTTCCTGATCGCCCTGCAACTCCAGGTGGTGTCCGGCTACTCGGCGCTGGCCGCGGGCACCGCACTGCTTCCGACGACGCTGCTGATGCTGACCCTGTCGGGGCGCTCGGCCGCGCTCGGTGAACGCGTCGGGCCCCGCGCACCGCTGACGACCGGCTGCCTCCTCGCCGCGGCCGGGATGCTCCTCATGCGCCGCACCGGCCCCGACGCCGACTACCTGACCGACGTACTCCCCGGACTGGTCGTCCTCGGCCTGGGCATGGTCGCCCTCGTCGCCCCGCTCACCGCCACGGTCCTGGGGTCCGTGGACGAGGACCGCGCCGGTATCGCCAGCGGCGTCAACAACGCCACCGCGCGGGCCGCCGGTCTGATCGCCGTCGCCGCTCTGCCGCTGCTCACCGGTATGGGGCCGGACACGTACCACGAGCCGGGCCGGTTCGACACGGCCTACGGGCACGCGCTGGTCCTGTGCGCGGCCACTCTCGCCGCGGCGGCCCTCCTCTCCTTCTCCGTGCTCCGCAGGCCCGCCCGGGCGCCCGAGGCCGCTCCCCCGCCGCGCCCGGACTGCCGCACGCACTGCGCCGTCACCGCGCCCCCGCTGAACCCCGGCTCCGACCGGACGCACCGGGACGGCGGCCCGCCTGCGGGGTGAGCCGGACGACGCGTGCCGGAGGGCATGCGGCGTGCGAGGTCCCGCCCCCACCCCGTCCCCTCCCGCCCTGTCCCGCCCCGTCCCGTCCCGTCCCGTCCCGTCCCCTGGACGGCGTACACCCGGTAGTCCCCGTCGCCCGCGCGGGCGAGGGTGGCACTGACCGCGCGCGGGGCCCAGGCCGCCGCGTACCGTCCGCGAGGGAGTCGCCGATGTCTCGGACCACGGAAACCAGGCCCGCGGAGCCGGCGGTCGCGGCGGCCCCCCGCGTCCGGGGCGTCGAGGTCACCGGTGACCCGGCAGGGCGCACGGAACTCCTCGGCCGGCTCGGCGCTCCGGGCCCCGGCCCCGCCCTCGTCGCTCCGTGACCGGACGGTACGGCGGCGGCGCGTCGTGACCCAACCGGGCACCCTCGTACTGATCATGGCCGCGGCCGTCCTGGCGCCGCTCCTGGTCCACGCCACGGGCCGCCGGGTCCGCGTCCCGCTGGTCATCTTCGAGATCGTCCTCGGCATCCTGATCGGACCGCAGGTCCTGGGGTGGGCGCACCCGGACGAGGTCGTCGACACGCTCGCCGACCTGGGTCTGTCGATGCTGATCTTCCTGGCGGGCTACGAGATCGAGTTCGCCGCGGTCCGCGGTGACACCCTGCGGCGTTCCCTGTGGGCCTGGCCCGTCTCGCTCGCCCTGGGGATCGGTCTGGGTTTCCTGTTCAGCGGCGGCGCGGTGTTCGAGGCGTTCGTCGTGGGCACCGCGCTCACCAGCACGGCGCTGGGGACGGTCCTGCCGATGCTCCGGGACGGCGGTGAGCTGCGCAGCCGCTTCGGGACGGTGGTCTCGGCGTTCGGCGCGGTCGGTGAGTTCGGCCCGGTCGTCGCCATGGCGCTGCTGCTCAGCGGACGCAGGCCCGCCGAGTCCGCCGCTCTGCTGGCCGCGTTCGCAGCGGTCACCGCCGCGGCCGTCCTGTGGGCGCTGCGCCCGCGCCCCCCGTGGTTCGGGGAGCTGACGGAGCGGACGCTGCACAGCAGCGGCCAGTTCGCCGTCCGGTTCGTGATGCTGCTGCTGGCGTGCATGCTGGGCCTGGCCGAGGTGTTCGGCCTCGACGTGCTGCTGGGCGCCTTCGCCGCCGGTGTACTGACCCGCCTGGTGCTGCACCGGGCCGCACCGGCGAGCAGCGAGGCGGTGCTGGGCCGGGTGGAGGCCCTGGGCTTCGGTTTCCTCGTTCCGCTGTTCTACGTGGTCACCGGCATCGAGTTCGACCTGGACGCGCTGCTCGACGATCCGGCCGCCCTGCTGCTGGTGCCCGTCTTCCTCCTGCTGTTCCTGCTGGTGCGCGGCGGGCCGGTGTACCTGCTCGCCCCGAGGGACCTGCGCCGCGCGGACCGGACGGCCCTCGCGTTGTTCGCCTCGACCTGCCTGCCCCTGGTCGTCGCCATCACGACCATCGGTGTCGACCAGGAGCTGCTGGGCACGGACCGGGCCGCGGCGCTGGTGGGCGGCGCGATGGTCTCCGTACTCGTGCTGCCGCTGGTCGCGACGCGGCTGCGGTCGAAGGACGGCGGGCGGGCGGGCCCGCCGGGCGCGGCCGAGGGCGCCAGGGACACGGAGGCGTGGTGACGCCGTCGGACCCGGCGGGTGCGGTGACGCCATCGGACCCGGCGGGTGCGGTGACGCCGTCGGATCCGCCGGTGCGCGGCACCGGCCGAGTTGCCGCCCGCGACGGATGCGAGAAGGTGAGGAGGACGGTCCGCGAAGGCCGCGAAGGGAGCTTGCGGTGGCAGGCGGTTCCATCGACGACGCTGCGGTGCTGGACGCGCTGTTCTCCGGTTCGCCCCAGGGTCTGTTCGTCTTCGACTCCGAACAGAGGGTCACGCGCTACAACCCCGCCGGGCGCGGGGTGCGCAGGGTCCCCGCCGAGGACATCCTCGGCCACTCCGTGGAGGAGTTCGCCCCGGGTTTCGAGGCGGGCGAACTCAGGGCGCTGATCGACGAGGTCCTCGGGACCGGCGAGCCGCTGCGGGGGCGGCTGGTCCGGGGCCGCTCGCCCTCGGACCCGCACCGCGCGCTCGCCGTCGAGGTGTCCCTCTTCCCCGTGCCGGACCCGGACGGCGGCGGACCGGGGCTGGTGGGTGTGGTCGAGGACGTGACCGAGCGGCAGGCCGCGGCGGACCGGCTCGCCGTGCTCGGCGCGGTGCACGCGGCCGTCGGGTCCACGCTGGAGACGGCGACCACGGCCGACGAGCTGGTGGCGGCCCTGGTGCCCGCCTTCGCCGACGCGGCGGGGGTCGACCTGCTGGACGACCCTCCCGGCGGATCCGCGCCCGGGGCCGCTCCCCCGCCGGCGAGTGCTCCGCTGCGGCGGGTGTCCTTCGCGCCGCGGAGCGCCGAGACCAGCAGGAAGCGGGACGACAGCCGCCCGTTCCCCTTCCCCACCCCCTACACGCAGGTCCTCAACGACCGGCGGGCCCGCCTCGTGCGGGTCTCACCGACATCGCCGTGGCTGTCCGCCGACCCGGACGGCTTCGCTCCGCTGATCAGAGCCGACGTGCACTCCATGATCGTCGCCCCGCTGACGGCCCGGGGTGCCGTCCTCGGGCTGCTGACCCTGTACCGGCACCGCATGGACCCCTTCGAGGAGGAGGATCTGGAGGTGGCCCGGCAGGCCGCGTCGACCGCGGCCGCGCACCTGGACAACGCGCGCAGCTTCGACCGCGAGCACACCGTGGCCACGGCGCTGCACCGCAGGCTCCAGCCGGGCACGGTCCCCGAACTCTCGGCGGTGGAGACGGCCCACGTGTACCTGCCCGAGAGCGCCGGCGGTGAGTGGTTCGACGTCATCCCCCTGTCCGGCACGCGCGTCGCCCTGGTCGTCGGAGACGTCGTCGGTCACGGCATCGAGGCGGCGGCCACCATGGGGCAGCTCCGGGTGGCCCTGCGCACGCTCGTCCTCCAGGACCTGGAGACGGACGAGTTGCTGACCCACTTGGACGAGGTCGCCGCCCAGCTCGCGCAGACGTCGGCGCCCACCACCGACGGTCATGTGGCGACGTGCGCGGTCACCGTCTACGACCCCGTCTCCCGGCGCTGCACCATGGTCCGCGCGGGGCACCCCGCCCCCGTCCTCATCGACCCCGACGGCTCCCCTCTCACCGTGGACGTCCCCGAGGGCCCGGCGCTGGGAGCGGGCGACAAGCGCGCCTTCACCCCGGCCGTGGTCGAACTGCCCCCGGGCAGTCTGCTCGCCCACACCACCGGCGGTCTGCTGACCGCCGCCGGCCACGACCGGACGACGGCCGTCCGCCGCCTGGAACACGCCCTCGCCTCCACCACGCGCCCCCTCCAGGAGCTGTGCGACACCGCCGTGTACCGCATGGCGCCCTCTCGTCGCGACGACGCGGTCCTCCTCCTGGCGCGCACCCGCGCCCTGCCGCCGGAGCGGGTCGCCGACTGGACCTTGCCCGCGGACGCCTCCGTCGTGGGCACGGCGCGCCGGCTCGTCGACCGGCAGCTCGCCTTCTGGGGTCTCGACGAGGCGGTCTTCACCACCGAACTCGTCGTCAGCGAGCTGGTCACCAACGCCATCCGATACGGCGAGGGACCGGTCCGGCTGCGGCTCATCCACGACCGGGGCCGGCTGCTGTCCGAGGTCACGGACGCGAACAGCGCCAGTCCTCATCTGCGCCACGCGCGGGACTGCGACGAGGGCGGCCGCGGCCTCTACATCGTCATGCGGCTCAGCTCCCGCTGGGGCGTCCGGCACAGTCGCGAGGACAAGACCATCTGGGCCGAGCAGCGGCTCGACGACGAGCCGCCGGACCCGTCGGTCATGCTGGACGCGTTCGACACGGCCGGGGCCGCCGAGCTGTGACCCGCCCGCGCGTGACCGGGGCCGGGCGCACGTGTCCGGGGTCAGGAGCGGGGGCGGGAGCACCGGGCGTCCCGGGAGCCCGGGGGTACCGGGAGCACAGGGAGCACGCGGCCGCCCCGGCCGTCACACCGGCAGCCGTTCCAGCAGTCCCGCGAAGTCCGTGCCCGGCTCCAGGGTGCCGAAGGCGAGACCCCGGTCGCCCGCGAGCCGTGACGCGCAGAACGCGTCGGCGACGGCGGCGGGCGCGTGCCGGACCAGGAGCGAGCCCTGCAGCACGAGGGCGGCGCGTTCGACGACCCGGCGGGCGCGCAGCGGGGCGTCCTCGGTGAGGGTCAGCTCACCCTGGAGGTCCCGCCAGGCGGCGTCCAGCCGGCGATCGGCCCCGGCCGCCGACTCGATCTCGGTACGGAATGCCTCCAGGGACTCCGGTTCCCGGGCCAGCGCCCTGAGCATGTCGAGGGCGTTGACGTTGCCGGAGCCCTCCCATATGCCGTTGAGGGGGGCCTCGCGGTAGAGGCGCGGCATGCCGGACGCCTCGTCGTAGCCGTTGCCCCCGAGGCATTCCAGGGCTTCGGCAACGGCCGCGGGCTGCCGCTTGCACACCCAGTACTTGCCGACGGCGGTGGCCAGGCGCAGGAACGCCCGCTCCCGCCCGTCGCCGCGCACGGCCCGGTCGGCGGCGCCCGCCATACGCAGGGCCAGGGTCGTGGCGGCCTCGGACTCGAGCGCGAGGTCGGCCAGGACGTTGCGCATCAGTGGCTGGTCGATCAGCCTGGCGCCGAACACCGAGCGGTGCCGGGCGTGGTGGGCGGCCTGACCGAGGGCGGCACGGGTGCCGGCGGCGGACCCGAGGACGCAGTCGAGCCGGGTCATCGTCACCATGTCGATGATGGTCCGTACGCCCTTGCCCTCGTCGCCGACGAGCCAGGCCACGGTGTCGTCGAACTCGGGTTCGCTGCTGGCGTTGGAGCGGTTGCCGAGCTTGTCCTTGAGCCGCTGGATGCGGAAGGTGTTGCGGCTGCCGTCCGGCAGGACGCGCGGGACCAGGAAGCAGGACAGTCCGCCGGGTGCCTGGGCGAGCACGAGGAACAGGTCGTTCATGGGGGCGCTGGTGAACCACTTGTGGCCACGCAACCGCCAGGTCCCGTCGGCCGCTTCGGTGGCGGTGGTGGTGTTGGCGCGGACGTCGGTGCCGCCCTGCTTCTCCGTCATGCCCATCCCGGCGAGCAGGCCGCGCTTGCCGGCCGGCGTACGCAGGCCGGGGTCGTAGACGCGGCTGGTGAGGAGGGGTTCGTAGGTCTTGGCGAGGTCGGGGGCGTGGCGCAGGGCGGGGACGACGGCGTACGTCATGGAGACCGGGCACAGGTGTCCCGCCTCCAGCGTGGCGGCCAGCATGAAGCTCGCGGCCCGCGCCACGTGGGCGCCGGCGCGCTCGTCGGCCCAGGCGGCGCCCGCGATGCCGGCGCTCACCGAGGTGCTCATCAGGCTGTGGTAGGCGGGGTGGAACTCGACCTCGTCGACGCGGTGGCCGTAGCGGTCGTGGGTGCGCAGCTCGGGCTCGTGGCGGTTGGCCTGGTCGGCCCAGTGCTGGGCCTCCTCGCCGCCGACCAGACGGCCGAGCCGGTGCAGTTCGTCCAGGTGCCACGCGGCTCGCTCCCGGCGCACACCCTCCAGGAGCACCGGGTCGTCGGCGGCGTCGTGGCCGGTCAAGGGCGGTGCCTGGTTGGTCACTTCGTGGGTGACGAAGCCGGTGATGGGCATGGGGCGTCCTCCGGGAGCGGGGGTGGGTCAGGCGGTCGGGGCCCCGGCGCAGCGCAGCGCGGTGGCGGTGAGGTCGGCGAGCAGCGCCTCGGTGGCGCTCTCGTCGGGGGTGGCGAGCGGGTCGACGAGCACCTCGCCGATCGCGCCGGTGAGGGCGGCGGCGGTGACCTCGGCGTTCTGCGCCGGCAGCAGGCCCGCGGCCACGCCTTCGCGGACCACTTCGGCGAACAGGGCGCGGTAGCGGCGCCGGAAGTCCAGGCGCTCGGCGCCGACCGCGGGTTCGGCGGGGGCGGCGAGCAGCGCGTAGGCCAGGCCCCGGTTCTCCAGGGCGCGGCGGGCGAAGACCTCGGCCCCGCGGCCGAGTCGTCCGACCGGGTCGCCCTCGCCGTGCAGCACCTCGCCGAGCACCTCCACCTCGCGCCCGGCGGCGCGGCGGAACACCTCGACGGCGAGCGCGGCCTTGGAGGGGAAGTGCTGGTAGACGGAGCCGGCCGCGATGCCCGCCGAGTCCGCGACGGCGGTCACCGACGCCTGCGCCCAGCCCACTTCCGCCACGACGGAGGTGGCATGGGCGACGAGGCGCTCTCGCGCGGCTTCGAGCCGGCTGATCTCGGCGGGGGTCTTGCGGTAGGCCATGAAAGAAGTGAACCACCATTCAGACTTTCCCGCACCGGTGCCGCCGGGAGTGGGGCGGCGGAGTGACCGAAGGAGCGCCAGGGCTTCCCCCGGCGCGGTACGGTCCTGCCATGTCCCGATCATCCGGTCCGCGCCCCGCCACCTTCACCGACACCGTCATCGACCCCGTCACCGCGGACGACCTCGACCTCGCCGTACGGCTGGCCGTGGCCCTCCTGCGCGAGGCGCCCGCCGCCGCCTGGGACACGAGGGCCGGCACGCTGGAATGGACCTGCTGGGAGACGGTCGAGCACCTCGGCGACGACCTGTTCGCCTACGCCGCCCAACTGGGCCCCGAGGCACCGCCCCTGAACGCCGAGGTGCCGTTCGTGTGGGAGAGCAGGCGTCCCGGCGGGCCCGCGAACGTCATCCACGCGGACCGCGCGGCGGGGCCCTCGGGGCTGCTCCGGGTCCTGGAGTCCTGCGGGGGGCTGCTGGCCGCCATGGTCCGCACGCGGCATCCGGACACGCGCGCCCACCACGTCTTCGGGCTCTCGGACCCCGAGGGCTTCGCCGCGATGGGCGTCGTGGAGACCCTGGTGCACACGCACGACCTGGCCCAGGGCATGGCGCTCGCGTGGGAACCGCCCGCCGACCTGTGCGCGCGGGTGCTCGCCCGGCTCTTCCCGGACGCGCCCTCGTCCTCGGATCCCTGGCCCACCCTGCTGTGGGCCACCGGACGCGCCGAACTGCCGGGCCGCCCTCGCCGGACCACCTGGCGGTGGGACGGCCGGCCCCGCTCCGAGCGGCACCGCGACCGATGAGTCGTGCGCCTCGTTCCGGTCACCACCACGAGACCGTACGAGGCAAGGGGCGACCCGTGAAACTGACGACCACGACCAACGTCTCCGTCGACGGGGTGATGCAGGGGCTCGGCGCGTCGGACGAGGACCGCAGGGGCGGATTCGAGCGGGGCGGGTGGGCCCTGCCGCTCTTCGACGACGAGGCCCAGACGTTCCTGGGCCAGGTCTACGGGCGCGCCGACGCGTTCCTGTTCGGCCGCCGGACCTACGAGATCTTCGCCGGTCACTGGGGAGCGGTGACGGACCCGGACAACCCCATCGCCCACGCGTTGAACACGCGGCCCAAGTACGTGGCATCGACCACGCTCACCGAGCCGCGGTGGGCGGACACGACGGTCCTGTCCGGCGACCTCGTGACGGCCGTCGGTGAGCTGAAGGCCGGCGGGACGGGCGAGTTGCAGGTGCACGGCAGCGGCGCCCTGGTCCGCCGGCTGCTCGACAGTCGCCTGGTCGACGAGATCATCCTGCTCGTCTACCCCGTGGTGATCGGCCAGGGCACACGGCTGTTCCCCGACACCGGGCCGGACGCCGCGCTCGACCTGCTCGACTCGCGCTCCACCCCGAGCGGCGTCACCATCCAGGTCTACCGGCCCGCCGGGCGGCCGCGGTACGTGACCGGCTCCTCCTGACCGGTCACCGGACGCACGCCTCCGATGCCCCCCCCCCCCCCCGCATCTGGACCGGCAGGGGTGCGGGGTCAGTCCCGTGGCCCGAGCCTCCCGGCGGTGTCCCCGGCGGACGCGTCGTCCCCTCGCCCGAGGGCTCGCCCGTCCCGCGCCTGGGAGCGGCGGACACAGGACACGGCGACCACGAAGGGCCACACCGACTGCACGAACGTCACGACCCGTTCCGCGACGCCGGCGCCGCCCTGCCGGTGCATCTCGATCAGGAACCACGCTCCACCGGCCGCCATCAGCACGGTCACCCCGATCGACGGCGCGAGCCGCAGAGCCCAGGGAGCGGCGGCGCCGCCGTGGACGGCCAGCACCGGCCAGACCGCCAGCAGCGTGAAGCCGACCGCCACCACCGTGCCGTGCCCCAGGGATCCCCCGCTGCTCGGTGCGGGAAGCAGCGCCACGGCCAGCGCCGCGAGGCCCCCGCCGCCCAGTGCCAGCCGTCCGGCGGTGGCGGCTGCCCGCAGACCCCACGCGGTCAGCAGGTGGCAGGCGCCCAGCGCCAGGAACGCCGTCGTCATGATCCAGAAACCGTCGGCTCCGTAGGAGCCCAGGGCGCTGATGGTCTCGGTGGCGGGGTCGTAGGCGGGTCCTTCGAACAGTGCCGCGCCCGTCCAGCCTCCGATCAGCAGGACGGGCGCACACCCCGAGGAGAGCAGGACCCATCTGGGGACATGTCGCATCGAATCACCTTAGAGCGATCTCTCACCCCCTCCCCGAGCACACACCGCGTGCGCCGTCCTGTTCGCCGCCGCCGACCAGCCCCAGCTCCTCGGGGACGTCGGCGGACCGAGCCGCCCTGCCGATGACGTGGGGCGGGCGGCGCGCGCGGCGGCCGGTCAGGACCGCCCGCCGAACTGCCAGTCGTGCACTTCGACGTCGGCGTACCGGTCCTCGGTGAGCACCGCGCGGGCCGCGTCCCCGCCGGGGGCCCGCACCAGCGCCGCTGTACCCAGCCAGGTGACGCCGTCGTCGGCCAGCAGGGGCCCGTACGCGATCAGTTCGTCCCGGCGGGGCGGCACCGCCAGGTCGGCGGGCCGGCCGGCACCGAGGCCGAGCACCAGGTACCTGTCGCCGCCCTCGGGCCCGCCCGGGAAGTCCCACATGGTGCGCCCCAGCAGGTTGCGCCACCTGCGCAGCAGCACGTCGCGGTACACGCCGGCCTGATAGCCGGGCTCGTCGAAGGCGAACGCACGGGCGGCGGCAACATCCGGCAGGTCGAGCACGTGCACGCTGCCCGTGGGCATGTCACCGGCGAGCGTCGGGCCACGGGCGATCATCTCCCGCGCGTACCCGTCCATGTAGGACCAGTGCGCCTCCAGCAACTCCTCACGCAGCGTCAGGGAGCCGGGCCGGTCACGGTGATAGCAGAAGAACTCCATGCCCACAGTCTTCAGCACGGAGCACACCGGCCTCGTCCCGTTCACCGCCACCGCCCCCGGCAGTAGGTCGACGCCGCCCGGCCGCCGAGTGGCCGAAGAGGCACCCACGCGCGGAGAGGCCACCTTGACTGGTGACTCGCCCACCCCCATATTCACCAGCACCCCGTCGACAACTCCCGCAGAGGTGACCAGTGAGAGGCCTCAGACCCTGGGCCGCCCTGTGCGCGGCCACCGTCCTCGCCCTTCTCACCACGGCCCTTAGCTCCGCCTCTCCGTCCTCGTCCGCGTTCCCACCGGGCAGGCCCGCCTTCTCCACCGGCCCCGCCGAGGCCGCCCTCGCCCGGCTGCTGCCGCGCCATGTCTCGCAGTTCTCGCTCGTCGCGGCGGACCGCCCCGCCTCCGGCGACTACTTCACCGTCTCCGGCAGGGCCGGACGGGTACGCGTGCAGGGCACCAGCCCGGCCGTGATCCTCAGCGGCGTCAACTGGTATCTCAAGTACACGGCCGAGGTGGACATCGGGTGGCCCGGGCGGAGCACGGCGAGGCTGCCCCGCACCCTGCCCGCGCCCGCCGGCAGCGTCCGCAAGGACGCCTCGGTCCCGCACCGCTTCGCGCTCAACGACACCGACGACGGCTACTCCGGCGCCTACCGCGACTGGGACGCGTACGAGAAGCAGATCGACCTGCTGGCCCTGCACGGCGTGAACGAGGTCTTCGTGCAGATGGGTGCCGACGCCGTCTACTACGAGACACTTAAGGAGTTCGGCTACTCCGGGGACGAGCTGAGGTCGTGGATCCCCGGCCCGGCGCACCAGCCGTGGTGGCTGATGCAGAACATGTCCGGCTTCGGCGGACCCGTCTCCGAGCGGCTGCTGAAGGAGCGGGCGGAACTCGGCCGCCGGATCGCCGACCGGCTGCGGCAGCTGGGGATGACTCCCGTGCTGCCCGGCTACTACGGCACCGTGCCTCCCGGCTTCACCGAGCGCAACCCCACCGGGCCGGTGGTCCCGCAGGGTGACTGGGTCGGGTTCCGGCGACCCGACTGGCTCGACCCGCGCAGCGAGGTGTTCCCCAGGGTGGCCGCCTCGTTCTACCGCCACCAGCGGAGGCTGTTCGGC
Organism: Streptomyces sp. BK79; assembly: GCF_044142145.1. NCBI lineage: Bacteria > Bacillati > Actinomycetota > Actinomycetes > Kitasatosporales > Streptomycetaceae > Streptomyces > Streptomyces sp. BK79. The sequence goes on along the minus strand of NZ_JBHVOC010000005.1, from coordinate 123,104 downwards.
GACTCCACGATGTACAAGATGGACCTGCTGCACGAGGGCGGGCGCCCGGGCGACGTACCGGTCGGGGACGCGGCGCGCGCCGTGATGAACGCCCTCCAGACGGCCCGGCCCGGCGCCGTGTGGACGCTGATCGGCTGGCAGAACAACCCCTCCACACAGATCATCGACGCGGTCGACAAGAGCAGGCTGCTCATCGTCGACGGCCTGTCCGACCGGTACGACGGCCTCGACCGCGAGGCCACCTGGCACGGCGCGCCGTACGCGTTCGGCACGATCCCCAACTTCGGCGGGCACACCACGATCGGCGCCAACACCGCCGTGTGGGCCGAGCGGTTCGACCGGTGGCGCACCGAACCGGGCAGCTCCCTCGCGGGCATCGCGTATCTGCCGGAGGGCACGGGCGGCAATCCGGTCGCCTACGAGCTGTTCACTGAACTCGCGTGGCAGAGCGACCCGTTGGACCAGAGGGCGTGGTTCGCCCAGTACGCGGAACGCCGTTACGGAGGGTACGACCCGCACGCGGCGAGGGCGTGGGAGCTGCTGCGCGCCGGCCCGTACAGCACACCGTCGGGCACCTGGAGCGAGTCGCAGGACAGCCTCTTCACCGCCCGCCCCCGGCTGACCGCCACCAACGCGGCCAGCTGGAGTCCCGGCGCCATGCGCTACGACCCGAGCACGGTGCACCGGGCACTGGCCGAGCTGCTGAAGGTCGCGCCGGCGCTGCGCACCACCGACGCCTACCGCTTCGACCTGGTCGACGTCGCCCGGCAGGCCCTGGCCAACCGCAGCCGGACCCTGCTCCCGCAGATCAAGGCCGCCTATGACGCCGGGGACCTGGGCCGCTTCCGGGAGCGGGCCGCCGAGTGGAAGAGCGACCTCGCCCTGCTGGACCGGCTGCTCGCCACCGACCCCCGGTTCCTCCTCGGTCCGTGGCTGGAGGACGCCAAGTCCTGGGGCCGCACGGAGGCGGAGCGGGCCACCGCCGAGTTCGACGCCCGCTCGATCCTCACCACGTGGGGCCACCGCTCCGGCAGCGACGCGGGTGGCCTGCGGGACTACGCCAACCGGGAGTGGTCGGGGCTGGTCTCCGACTTCTACGCGATGCGCTGGACGACGTACCTCGACTCCCTCGACACGGCGCTGGTCACCGGCCGGCCGCCGGTGGCGATCGACTGGTTCGCCCTGGAGAACGCCTGGAACCACGAGCGCGACCCGTACCCCGTCAGGGCATCGGGCGATCCCGTGGCGATGGCCACCGCGGTCCTGAGGGCACTGCCCGCGCCCGCCGACGGCGCGGTCCACCCCGTCGGCCGGCCGGCCGGTCCCGGGAGGCCGTAGTGAAGCTTGCGAGCAGCAGACGCGCGGGTGTCGTGGTGGCCGCGCTCAGCGGTATCACCCTGACCATGTCCTCGACCGCCGCACACGCCGACGACACCACCACATCACGACCCGCCGAGCGCACCGCACCACGATCCGCCGACCGCACCGCACCACGACCCGACGCCATCGCCCACCGCGGCTCCTCGGGCATGGCCCCCGAGAACACCGCCGCCGCCATCGACCTCGCCGTCCGCCAACGCGCCGACCACGTCGAGATCGACGTCCAACGCACCAAAGACGGCAAACTCATCAACTTCCACGACTGCACCATGGAACGCACCACCAACATCGAAGACATCTACCCCGACCGCCCCCGCTACCGCGTCTCCGACTTCACCTGGGCCGAACTCCGCCACCTCGACGCCGGCTCCTGGTTCCACCCCGAATACACCGGCGAACCCCTCATCACCGTCGACACCGTCATCAACCGCATCCAGCACACCCGCACCGGACTCCTCGCCGAAATCAGCCCCTGCACCCACCACACCACCATCGCCACCGACTTCGCCCACCACCTCAAGAACAAACCCCGCTACCTCCACCACGCCCTGACCCGCAACCAACTCGCCGTCCAGTCCTTCCAGACCGACGACGCCCACGAATTCCACACCCACCTCCCCCACGTCCCCATCGGCATCCTCGACGCCGACCGCCCCACCGACACCGAACTCCTCCAGCTCAGCCAATGGGCCGACCAGATCAACCCCCAGCACACCGTCACCGACCAGACCCTCGTCGACCGCATCCACCAACTCGGCATGACCATCAACGTCTGGACCGTCAACGAACCCGGCGCCATCCGCACCATGGCCAACCTCGGCGTCGACGGCATCATCACCGACTACCCCCAGACCCTCACCCAACGCTGAGACGGACCAGGGCACGGCAGCGGCTCACGACCAGAACACGACCAGAACACGACCGGGCAGGCCCGACGGTGGCCCAAGGCGGTCTTCGCGGTGTGGAATGGGCGGGTGAACTCCTCAGCATCCGGCGCCGAGCGCCCCGAACGCGCCCGCCCCACCGCCCACAGCCTCACCGGTGTCGGCCTCGCCGTCCTCGACCCCGCCGGCCGGGTCCTGCTCGGCCTCGGCCACGACGGCCGCTGGGAGCTGCCGGGCGGGAAGGTCGACGCCGGGGAGGACTTCGAGACGGCCGCCGCCCGGGAGCTGGCGGAGGAGACCGGCCTCACCGTGCCCGCCTCGGGCGTACGGGTGTGCGCGGTGCTCGTCGACGGCCGGGGCGGGCTGACCCGGGTGACGGCCGCGGCGGTCACCGACCGGGCGACGGGCACGCCCCGGGTCACCGAGCCGGACAAGATCGTGCGCTGGGAGTGGTTCGCCCGCGCGGCCGTCCCCTCCTCGCTCTTCCCGCCGTCCGCGTCGGTCCTGGACTGCCTCTGGCCGGACGCGGTACGGCGAGGTGCGGCCGACGTACGTCACTACACGGTGGCGGCGGGAGACGGCACGGTGGGCGCGACGGCCGGCCGGCCCGGCTGAGCGGAGCGCGCCCGCGGCGCGTCAGCCGGAGGGAGTCCGGCCCAGGACGTCCCTCAGCCGGACGCAGACGCGCTTCACCTCCGCCGTTCCGGGGAGGCGCCCCGCCTGTCCCATGGCCACCTGCAGGGCGGGGCCGAAGGCGCCGAACCGGTCCATGTCCGCCCTGCTCACGGGCTGCACGACGAAGTGGATGTGGCCGGGAACTCCTCCAGCGTGCGACCACAGGCACACGTACACCTGCTCCGGTGCCACGACCTCGGCGACGGCGGCGCTCACCCGTTGGAGCAGGGGCCCCAGTTCGCCCGCCTCCGGCGGAGTCAGGCCGGCGACATGGACCACGTGCCGGGCCGGTTTGACGACCACGGTGCCGAGGCCCAGCGGTCCGACGCAGTGCTCCACCACCCATGACCCGGTACGCAGCAGGGTCCCGCCCGGCAGCGGCGCCCGCCCCAGCATCAGGTCGCACGCCAGACACGCGCCGCCCTCTCCGGCTTCCCCGGCCTCTCCGGCTTCCCCGGCCTCTCCGGCTTCCCCGGCCTCTCCGGCTTCCCCGGCCATGAGCCTCTCCCCCTCGCGGTGTCCCTCCGGAGGACGGTCGGACGGGGTGCCCGGTTCCCGTGGTGCCGCCCGGCCCGGATTTCCCCGCTCCCAAACATTGACATGAACGCGCCCCAGCGTGACGCTGAGAGCGCTCTCAGAAGCGGTACGGACCAATCCCCCCACACCCGCACGGAGGTGGAGAGTGCTTTCACGCCTCGGACACCGTCTGCTCGCCGCGGCCACGGCCGCCGGGCTGGCAGGCGCCCTGCTCACGTTCGGCGGCTCACCCCCGGCCGACGCCGCGGTGCCGGCCACCATCCCCCTGAAGATCACCAACAACTCCGGTCGCGGCGAGCCCGTCCACATCTACACCCTGGGCACGTCCCTGACGACGGGTCAGCAGGGCTGGGCCGACGCCGACGGCACCTTCCATCCCTGGCCCGCCGGCGGCAATCCCCCCACTCCCGCCCCGGACGCGTCCATCCCGGGCCCGGCCGCCGGGCAGACCAAGACGATCCGCGTTCCCAAGCTGTCCGGACGCGTCTACTTCTCGTACGGCCGAAAGCTCGACTTCCGGCTGGCCACGGGCGGTCTCGTGCAGCCGGCCGTCCAGAACCCGAGCGACCCCAACCGCGACACCCTGTTCAACTGGTCCGAGTACACGCTCAACGACTCCGGGCTGTGGCTGAACAGCACCCAGGTCGACATGTTCTCCGCGCCCTACACGGTCGGCGTGCAGCGCGCCGACGGCAGCGTGGCCAGTGCGGGACGGCTCAAGGCCGGTGGCTACAAAGGGGTGTTCGACGCGCTGCGGGCGCAGCCCGGCTGGGGCGGACTGATCCAGACGCGTCCCGACGGCACCGCCCTGCGCGCGCTGGCGCCGCTGTACGGGGTGGAGACCGGGGCGTTGCCGGCGTCGGTCATGGACGACTACGTCAACCGCGTCTGGCAGAAGTACACGACGGACACGCTCACCGTCACACCGTTCGCGGACCGGCCGGGCACGAAGTACTTCGGACGCGTCTCCGGCGGCGTCATGAACTTCACCGACGGCGCCGGAACGGTCGTCACCAGCTTCCAGAAACCGGACGCCTCCAGCGTCTTCGGCTGCCACAAGCTCCTGGACGCTCCCAACGACCAGGTGCGCGGGCCGATCTCACGCACCCTGTGCGCCGGCTTCAACCGCTCGACGCTGCTGAGCAACCCGTCCCAGCCCGACTCCTCGGCGGCGCACTTCTACCAGGACTCGGTGACCAACCACTACGCCCGGGTCATCCACGACCGGATGGCCGACGGGAAGGCGTACGCCTTCGCCTTCGACGACGTCGGCCACCACGAGTCGCTGGTGCACGACGGCGACCCGGCGCAGGCGCAGCTCACCCTCGACCCGCTCGACTGACCGGAACCGCACCACCGGCCGGCCCGCCCCGGCTTCCGCGTGAGCGGGGCCGAGGCGGGCCGGTGGTGCGCCCGCCCCCTCGGGGTGGCGGTCCGGCCCGCTCACGCGGAGGGCAGGACCCCGGTGCGGGCGACCTCGGAGTACCAGCGGGCGCTCGCCTTCGGGGTGCGCGTGCCGGTCGGGTAGTCCACGTAGACGGCGCCGAAGCGCTTGCTGTAGCCGTGGGCCCACTCGAAGTTGTCCAGCAACGACCACAGGAAGTAGCCGCGCACGTCCGAGCCGTCGACGATGGCCCGGTGGACGGCGGCCAGGTGGTCGCGTACATAGGCGATCCGGGCGGGGTCGTTGACCCGGCCGTCCGGGTCGGCGTAGTCGTCGAACGCCGCGCCGTTCTCGGTGATGACCAGCGGCGTCCGGGGGAAGTCGGACGACAGCCGGCGCAGCAGGTCGTACAGGCCGCTCGGGTCGACGGCCCAGCCCATGGCGGTGGTCTCGCCGGGCGGCTGGTGGAAGGCGACCCGGTCGGCGCCCGGCCAGGGGCTGTGCGCGCTGTTGCCGTGTCCGTCCGAGGAGTGGGCGCCGCTGCCGTCGGCCTCGGAGACCACGGTGGGCGTGTAGTAGTTGACGCCGAGGAAGTCCAGCGGCTGGTGGATCGTTTCCAGGTCGCCGTCCCGCACGAAGGCCCAGTCGGTCAGTGCCGCGGTGTCCTTGAGCAGGTCCTCCGGGTACGCGCCCTCGAGCATCGGTCCGGTGAAGACCCGGTTGGCGAGCGCGTCGATCCGTCGGACCGCGTCCGCGTCGGCGTCGCTGCCGGTGAGGGGGCGGACGTGGTGGATGTTGAGCGTGACCGAGACCTGGGCGTCGGCGCGGAGGCGGTCGCGCAGCGCCTGTACGGCCTTGCCGTGCGCCAGGTTGAGGTGGTGGGCGGCACGCAGCGCGGCGACCGGGTCGGTGCGGCCGGGGGCGTGCACTCCGGAGCCGTAGCCCAGGAAGGCGCTGCACCAGGGCTCGTTGAGGGTGGTCCAGGTCTTCACCCGGTCGCCCAGGGCGTCGGCGGCGAGGGCCGCGTACTCGGCGAACCGCTCGGCCGTGGCGCGCTCGGGCCAGCCCCCGGCGTCCTCGAGTTCCTGCGGCAGGTCCCAGTGGTAGAGGGTGGCGACGGGCTGGATGCCCTTGTCGAGCAGGTCGTCGACGAGGCGCCGGTAGAAGTCCAGCCCCTTCTGCACGGCGGGGCCGCGGCCGGTCGGCTGGATGCGGGGCCAGGCGAGGGAGAACCGGTAGGCGTCCAGGCCGAGTTCGGCCATGAGGGCGACGTCCTCGCGCCAGCGGTGGTAGTGGTCGGTGGCGGTGTCACCGGTGTCGCCGTTGCGGACCCGGCCGGGGGTGCGGGCGTAGGTGTCCCAGATGGACGGGGTGCGGCCGTCCTCGCCGGCGGCTCCCTCGATCTGGTAGGAGGCGGTCGCGGAACCCCAGAGGAAGCCCTTGGGGAAGGTGCGGGCGGCGTCCGGGGCGGACGCGGTCTGCTGTGCTGCGGTGACCACGTGAGTCCTTTCGGGAGAGGGTGTTCGCGAGCGCGCGCATGCCGGAAGGGGATGCGGTATGGGTACGGGTGCGGGGGCCGGGTCAGCCCTTGACGGCGCCCGCCATGATGCCGCTGACGATCTGGCGGCCGAAGACGATGAACATCGCCAGCAGCGGCAGCGTGCCGAGCAGCGCGCCCGCCATGATGAGCGACTGGTCCCGGACGTAGCCCGCGCTGAGCTGGGTGAGGGCGACGGGGACCGTCGGGTTGGTCATGTCGAGCACCACGAACGGCCAGAAGAAGTCGTTCCAGGCGTGCACGAAGGTGATCATGAAAAGGACGGCCATCGCGGGCCGCGCGACGGGCAGCACGATGCTCCAGAAGATCCGCAGCGAGTGCGCCCCGTCCACGCGGCCGGCCTCGACGAGTTCGTCCGGCAGCGCCTCGGACAGGTACTGCCGCATGAAGAAGACGCCGACCGCGCTCACCAGCGTGGGGAAGATGACGGCGGGCAACTGCTGCGACCAGCCCAGCTCGGACATCATCATGAACAGCGGTACGACGCCGAGCTGCGGCGGCACCATCATGGTCCCGATCACCAGCATGAGCAGGGCGTTGCGGCCCTTGAACCGCAGCTTGGCGAAGGCGAACCCGGCCAGCGTCGCGAACATCACCGTGGACAGGGCGATCACGCCGGCCACGATCAGGCTGTTGACCATGGCCTTGCCCATCGCCGCCTCGTCCCAGGCCCGGGCGAGGTTGCTGAACAGGTTCGGTCCGGGCAGGAAGGGCGGCGGTGTCTGGCTGACGCGGGTGTTGTCGGTGGAGGCGGCGACCATCGTCCAGTACAGCGGGAAGATGGACAGCAGCGCCATGACGGCGAGCAGGACGTAGGCGAGCGGGCCCGCGTGGTGCTGGCGGCCGGCGCGCTGACGCAGCAGGCGGCGGCCGCCGCGGCCGGGCGGCTTCTCGGCGGGGGCCCGGCCCGGGGCGTCCGTCCGGGCCGGGAGGCTTTGAGTGGTCATGACGGCTCCAGGTCAGGACGTACGGGAACGCAGGCGCTTGATCAGGCGCTGCGCGACGAAGACGAGGACCAGCAGCATGAACATCGCCCAGGCGACGGTCGCCGAGCGGCCCATCTGGTAGTTCTTCCAGCCCTCCTCGTACAGCAGCAGGCCCAGCGTCTGGTACTGGTTGTCCGCGCCGCCCGTGACGCCGTTGGGACCCTGCCCGAAGATCAGCGGCTCGCCGAACAGCTGGGTGGCGCCGATCGTGGAGAGCACGATGGTGAAGACGATGGTGGAGCGGATCCCGGGAACGGTGACGTGGGTGAACTGCTGCCACCGGGAGGCGCCGTCGAGGGCGGCCGCCTCGTACCGGTCGGCGGGGATGGCCTGCATGGCGGCCAGGTAGAGCAGGGCGTTGTAGCCGGTCCAGCGCCAGATGACGATGGTGGAGATCGCGACCTGGGCGGGCCACTTGTCGGCCTCCCAGTCCACGGGGTCGATGCCGACCGTGCCGAGCGCCCAGTTGATCATGCCGAAGTCACGCTCGAAGATCATGGTGAAGACGAGGGCGGCGGCGGCGACCGACGTGGCGTACGGGACCAGCGAGGCGACGCGGAAGAACAGCGAGGCCCGCATCCGGTAGTTGAGCAGGTGGGCGAGACCGAGCGCCATCATCAGCTGCGGCACCGTGGAGATGACGCCGATGGTGATCGTGTTCTGCAGCGCGTTCCAGAAGCGGGAGTCGCCCCAGAGTTCGACGTAGTTGTCGAACGCCACCCATTCCATCACGTCGAGGGTGGCCAGTTCCACGTCGTGCAGGGAGATCCACGAGGTGTAGACGAGGGGGTAGAAGCTGAACGCGGCGAAGACCACGAAGAACGGGGCGACGAACGCGTACGGGGCGCCCTTGACGTCAAGCCGGTGCAGCAGCGCGCCGCGCCGCCGGGCGGCATCGGTGCCGCCCGTCCTGCCGGGTCCGCCGGGCGGCTCCTGGCCGGTCAGGGCCTTGGTGGTGGAGGAGGCCACCGGACTTCCTTCCTGAGAGCGGGTGGATGGACCGGGCCCCGGGTCCGCCGGCGTGGCGCCGGCGGACCCGGTCGGCCCCGGAGGGTCGACGGTCAGCCGACCGCCTTCTCGATGCGCTCCCCGGTGGTCTTCCACGCCTCGTCACGCGCCGTGCCCTGCTCGACCAGGGTCAGCCCCTGGGAGAAGAGGTCCTTGATGGAACCGTCCTTGCGGCCGAGGACCTGCTTGTCGGGTATCTCCTGTGCGGCGGCGCCGAAGATCTGGCCGATCGGCGCGCCGGCGAAGTACTCGGACTTGGCGTCCTTCACCTCGGGGCTGTCCAGGGCCTCGCGCGAGGAGGGGATGTTGCCGATCTCCTTGAAGATGTGGGCCTGCTGCTCGGGCGCGGTCAGCCAGGCGACGAGCTTCTTGGCCTCCTCCTTCACCGGGCTCTGCTCGACCACGCCGAGGAAGGAGCCGCCCCAGTTGGCGCCCTTCGGGGCCCGGGCCACGTCCCACTTGCCCTTGTTCGCCGCACCGGCCTTCTCGCTGATGTGGCTGAGCATCCACGCCGGGCACACGGCGGTGGCGAACGTGCCGTTGGCCAGTCCCGGGTCCCAACCCGGCTGGAACTGACGGAGCTTGGCCGACAGACCGTCCTCCCCGGCGTCGGCGGCGAGGTTCCACGCCTCCTTGACGGCGGGGTTCTTGTCGTAGATCAGCTCACCCTTGTCGTCGTAGTACTGCTCGGGGTAGCCGTAGACCATCGCGTTGAACAGGCCGCTGGCCGCGTCCATGTAGGCCACGTCACCGCCCTTGAAGTCCTTCTTGAAGGTGCGGCCGACCTCGACGTACTTCTTCCAGTCGCCCTCCCACAGCTTGGCGACCTCCTCGCGGTCGGTGGGCAGGCCCGCCTTCTCGAAGTAGTCCTTGCGGTAGCAGACGGCCATGGGCCCGATGTCGGTGCCCAGGCCCAGCACCTTGCCGTCCTCGGTGCTGATCTGGGACTCCTTCCACGGCAGGAAGTGGTCGGTGCCCGGCACGTCGGAGAAGTCCGCGAACTTGTCCGCCTGGGTCTCGGTGATCTCCTTGGCCCGGCCGATCTCGATGCCCTGGATGTCCTTCAGGCCCTTGCCCGCCGCGAGCCTGGTCTGCAGCGCGGTGTAGTACGTCTGCTCGTCACCGGCGATCTCGGCCTTGATGTCGACGTCGGGGTTCTCCTTCTCGTACTGCTCGAGAAGGCCCGTCTCCTTGATGCCCATCACGCCGTACAGGCCCATGGTGATGGTGGTCTTGCCGTCCTTCTTGCCACCACCGGTGGCCGAGTCGTCGCTGCCGCCGCAGCCGACGACGAGTGCCAGCGCACCGGCGGTGGCGACGGTCGCCACCGCCTTCCTGCGCAACGAACCGAGAGTGCCCATGGATCTCCTCCTAGCGACGGCGCTGACACATCGGAGTGACGAGTTCTGCGATGACTGCAGCGATGACTACAACGGCTCCGAGAACGGTGGGAACGTGCCCATCAGTGGGTGGGCACGTTCCCATCGGCGCAACGAAGACTCGTGGGAGCGCGCCCATCTGTCAATGACTTGAACGCAAGTTGCCGCCGAACTCCGGTCACCGCCCCCGCTTCCCGGGTTCGCGGGGGTGCCTTGCCGACGGCCGTGTCTGCAAGAATTGCCGCAGGTCACCTCCGCGGCAGACAGCGCCGCCGCGGCCGCCGAGGGGGGAGTGCATGACCGGCAACCGCCGTCCCACGATCAAAACGGTCGCCGCCCGCGCCGGCGTGGGCCGCACCACGGTCTCCCGGGTCGTCAACGGCTCGGATCTCGTCAGTGCCGACGCGCGGGCCCGGGTCCTCGCGGCGATCAAGGAACTCAACTACGTCCCCAACTCGGTCGCCCGCGGCCTGGTGACCAACCGCACCAACGCCGTCGCCCTGGTGATCCCGGAGTCGGAGAGCAGGCTCGGCTCGGAGCCGTTCTTCGCCGCGCTGATCCGCGGCGTCAGCGGCGCCCTCGCCGAGAGCCGGACCCAGTTGCAGCTGATGCTCGTCCGTGACCAGGCGGAACGGGACCAGCTGACCGAGTCGGTGGCCACCCGCCGGGTGGACGGCGTCCTCCTCGTCTCCGTGCACTCCCAGGACCGGCTGCCGGGCATGCTGGAGGAGATGGGCCTGCCCACCGTCATGGCCGGACGCCGCGACGCGGGCGAGCGCCTGAGCTACGTCAACTCCGACAACGCCGGAGGTGCCGCGGCGGCGGTCCGGCACCTGCTGGGCGGCGGCCGGCGACGGGTCGCCACGATCACCGGACCGCTGGACATGGACGTTGGCCGCAGCCGCCTCGCCGGCTGGCGTGCCGCGCACGAGGAGGCGGGGGTGCCCGCGAACGAACTCCTGGTCGAGGCGGGCGACTTCACCGAGGAGGGCGGCTGGCGCGCGATGCGTTTGCTTCTTGAACGCGCCCCCGATCTGGATGCCGTCTTCGCCGCCTCCGACCTCATGGCGGTCGGCGCTCTGGCCGAGTTGCGCCGGCAGGGGCGGCGGGTGCCGGACGAGGTGGCGGTCGTCGGGTTCGAGGACTCCGTCCTGGCCCGCCACACCAACCCGCCCCTGACTACGGTGCGTCAGCCGGTGGAGGAACTGGGCCGGACCATGGCCCGGATCCTCACCGACATCACGCAGCACGGCGCGCCCCGCCAGCAGTTGACGCTGCCGACGGAGCTGGTGGTGCGCGAGTCCTCCTGACCCGGGTCCCGACGCTGGTGGAGGGCGCTGCTGGTGGGGTTGGCCAGGTCCGCGAAGAACACGACCCCCGTCGCGCCCGCGGCGAGCACCGCCCGGCCGGCCTGGGCCGCCGCACCGCGCCCGCACAGCCTCGGCCGCGCAGGTTTGCCGGGGTGAAGACGGTGGCCACGCGGAGCTGTCCGGCGACCTTCGGGGACATGCCCGCCATGGAGGCGGGAGTGCCGTCCGGCGGCGATGTGCGCGTCGACCCAGGAGCCGACGTCCGTGGCGGACGTCTCTCAGACGGGCGGCGGAGAACGCATCGCGCCGGCGCATCACGCGCTCGCCCCCCGGGGCCGGGCGCGGTGAGCGTGCCGAGGCAGTACAGGCGGTGCCGCTCGCGCTCGCGCAGGGACGGCACCGCGCCGGTGTGCCGTTGCCGGCCGTTCGCGAACGCGATCTCCTCGTCCGCGTCGACGCCCAGGATGGTTCCGCACGCCACCCCGCCCCCGGCCTTCCGGGAGCAGGGCCACGGTGACACCAAGGGCACCAACCCGCGCCCAAAAACCGCGTTTCACGTGAAACCGGACGGTATGGCGCCGAGGACGGTCAGGTGAGGCAGGCGGCGATGGTGCGCGCGCAGTCCATGGACTCGCTGCGCGTCGTGTCCACCTCCAGGTCGTACGACACCCCCTGGTGCACCACGTCCGCCTGCGCCGCGGCCATCCCCCGGGTGCGGTCCCCCCGTGCCACCTCGCGGCCCGCCGCGACCGCACCCTCGCACCTGACGCCGACCCACAGCACGGGCAGGCCGTCCAGAGCCTTGCGCCACCGCTGCTGGGACGCCGCTCCGCCGAGGAAGACGTCGTCGACGACGACCCGGGCACCCGCACGGACCATCGCCGCGATTCCGTCCGTCCAGGCCGCCTCCAGCTCCCGGAAGCCCTCCCCCACGCTCACTCCGCCGTCCGCCGCGAACACGATGCCCTCGTCCGCCGACGTCATCCTCGCGGGCAGCGCGTCGACGAACGAGTCGCAGCCGAACGCCAGCCACGGATCCTGGAGTACCTCCTGCAGACACCGCACGATTCCGGACTTCCCCGAGCTGGAGCCGCCGTTGAGGATGATCACCCGAGTCTTCACCGGGCCACAGTACTCACCGACCCCGGCAGGGACTACCGCTTTCCGTCGCCTGCCGGAGTGCGGGGCTCGCGGCGCATGGCCCACAGCACCGGCCCGTCTCCCGGCAGACGGAACTCCTCGCGCACGGTGAACCCGAAGTGCTCGTAGAAGGAGAGGTTGGACTCCTTGGAGGACTCCAGGCAGACCGGCACGCCCGCCTCGTCGGCCTTGGCCAGCCCCGAGCGGAGCAGGGCGGCCCCGTGTCCGCCGCCGCGCGCGGCCGGGTCGGCGCCGATCACCGCCAGGTACCAGTGGGGTTCGTCCGGTGTGTGCCGCGCCGCCTCGGCGACGGCGTCGCGGAACAGCGAGGCCCGGTCGCCGAGGATGTTCTGGAGTTCCTGGACGGTCTCCGCGTCGGGAACGGCCAGCGCCTGCCCCTCGGGCGCCACCCAGAAGGCCGCCGCCGCGTCGGTGCGCTCGCACACGCCGTGGTGGACGTACTGGCGGGTGAACAGGGTGGTGAAGTAGCGGCCCAACGCGGTCTCGCGCGAGGGGTCGTCGGGGAAGAACCAGCGCATCATCGGGTCGTCGTCGAAGGCGCGGGCCAGGGTCCGGGCGATCAGCGCCGCGTCGTCGGCCGTCGCCGTCTTCGGAGTGCTCGTTATGGGCATACAGTCCATTCTGCCTCCCTGATGATCTTCGTCGGAGGGCGGGGCCGCTCCGCCCCGCCTGGCAGACTGACCGGCGTGACAGCGTACGAGACAGCGCACGTGCCGGCGTTCGCGCAGATCACCCGGGCCGAGGACGTCACCGTGGCCGTACGGCGGGATCTCCTGGACTGCTGGGCGGCGGTCATCAACGCCGGCGGCGCGGTCGTGCCCCTGGACTGCCCCTTTCCCCCCGTTTCCCCGGCCGCCCTGGAACCGGCGCTGGACGCCCTCCTGCGCGGGCTCGCCCCGCGGCGCGGCCGGCTGCTGCTGGCCACCGCCGGGGGCGGGCTGGCCGGCTGGGTGGTGCTGCGCCGCGAGCCGCATCCGCTGGAGGCGCACTGCGGAACGGTGAACCACCTGCAGACCCACGTCCGTTTCCGGGGCAAGGGTGTCGGTGCCGCGCTGATGCGCCGTGTCGCGGAGGTCGCCCGCGACGAGATGGGCCTGGAGAGGCTGCGGCTCAGCGCGCGGGCGGGGCTGGGCCTGGAGGACTTCTACGGCCGGGTCGGCTGGACCGAGACGGGCCGGTGGCCGGGCGCGCTGCGGGTGGCACCCGGTGACGACCGCGACGAGATCCTGATGAGCCTCGCCCTGTGAACGGGCGCGCCCTCAGCGGCCCTTGACCGCCACGAGCACGGCGCTGTCGCCGAACTGCCAGACCGGCGTGACGTGCCGGAAGCCCGCCGAGCGCAGCAACTCGGCGTGCCGGTCGGCCGCCAGGTCCTGGCCGCCGCTCCCTGCCGCGTGGGCGGCGAGGCGCCGGGCGCGTTCGGTGAACAGGTCGGCCAGTTCGGGGTCCCGGGCCGCCGCGCTCCACCACTCCCGCCAGTCCTCGTGGGCGTGGCCACCGGTCCGCCCGGCCCGGCGACGGCCCACGTGCGCGGTGAGATCCGAGCAGGGCCCCTCGGCGGGCGGGAAGTGGTCGCCGTTGACGAGGACGCCGCCGGGGCGGAGCAGCGCCGCGATCCCGCGGTAGGTGTCCCGCAGTACCGGCTCGGGGAGGTAGTGCAGGGCCGTGCTCGACACGGCGGCGTCCAGGGGGCGCCGCAGGCCGAGGGCGTCGGTCCAGCCCTCGGCCCCGATCACGGTGTCGACGTAGCGGGCGGCGTTCGCGTGGTGGGTCCGGCCCAGTTCCAGCAGCACGGGGTCCATGTCGGCGGCGACGACCTCGGCGTCCGGGAGCCGGTCGGCGAGCCGGGCGGCGAGGGAGCCGGGTCCGCAGCCGAGGTCGAGCAGCAGCGGCCGGGGGCGGCCGGACGTGGCGTACTCGACGACATCCGTGATCACCGTGAACCGCTCCTCGCGGTCCACGGCGTAGCGCTGCTGCTGTCGCTCCCAGCGCTCCACCCACGTCCTGGCCACCGCCATGCTGATGCCCATCTGGTCGCGCCACCTCTTCCGTCTCTCACCTGTCGTGGACGGAACCGAATCTACAGGTGGAAACGGTTATCACTTGCCATGTCGCGGAGGCGTCACGCCAACGAGGCGAGTACCGCGAGCAGGCGGTCGATGTCCTCCCTCGTGGTGTAGACGTGCGGGCTCACGCGTACGGCCCCGTCCTCCTTGGCGGCGCCGGCCTGGCAGAGGCTGTCGGCCCGCACCATGAAGCCGTGGCTGTAGAGGATGAACCCGAGGTCGTCGGACGGGATGTCGCGGTGCCGGAAGGTGACGATGCCGTGGCGGCGCTGGGCCGCGGGCAGCGCGGAGTCGGCGGCCAGGCTGGTGGGGCAGCCGAGGATCTCGTACGGGTCGAGGTGCCGGAGCCGGTCGGTCAGCCGCAGGGCGAGGGCGGCCGTCCAGCGGGCGATCCGGTCGACGCCGGCGGTGTCGAGCCAGTCGAGCGCGGCACGCAGCGACACGATGCCAGCCGTGTTGGGCGTGCCCTGCCAGCCGTCCGGCCGGAAACCGGGCCCCCGCGCGTTGCGCGCCCAGACGGCTCCCGTGCCCGGCAGTGCCATCGCCTTGTGCCCCGAGAAGACCACGAAGTCGACGTCGAGTGCGGGATCGGCCAGGTCCACGGGCAGATGGCCGACGCTCTGGGCCGCGTCCAGGCAGATCGGCACGTCGGGGCCGACCACCGCGCGGATGCGGTGCACGTTCATGTCGCCGCCGTAGACGTGGTGCACGTGGGTGGCGGCCACGAAACGGGTCCGGGGACCGACGAGGCCGGCCAGGGCGCGGTGGTCGTAGTCGCCCGACACCGCCTGGTACGGCAGGGCGCGTACCCGCACGTCGACCCCCCGCTCGGCCAGCAGCCGCCGCGCCTCCAGCCAGGGGTCCAGGTTGGCGCGGTGGTCGGCGAAGGGCACCAGGATCTCGTCGCCGTCGGTGAGGTACGGCACCAGCCAGTCCCGGGCGACGGTCCGCAGACCCTCGGTGGTGCCGCTGGTGAAATGGACGGTGGAGCGGTCCGGTTCCGGGTCGTGGAGGAACTCCTTGACCCGCTCCCGGGTCCCCTCCACCAGGTCCGTGGTCCGGTTGGCCCAGGGATAGGTGCCGCGGCCCGCGTTGGCGTTCGACGTCGTCAGGTAGGTCTGCACGGCCTCCAGCACGGCTCGCGGCTTCTGGGAGGTGGCCGCGCTGTCGAGGTACACCGACTCCGGGTGGCCGGTGACGATGGGGAACTGCTCCCGCAGTTCCCGCTGCCAGCCGGTGTCCTCGCCCGCCGCGTCGTGCCCCGTCCCGGGCAGTGTCCGGTCCGCGCTCACTCGCGCACCAGCGGCGCGCCCGCGTCCCGCCAGGCGACGATGCCGCCGGTCAGGCTCCGCACGTCCGGGTGCCCCCTGCGGGCCAGGAGGGCGGCGTAGCGCAGTGACCTCTCACCGACGGGACAGGCCAGCAGCACCGGCGTGCGCTTGCTGAACGGCAGCCCGTCGCGGACGAGTTCCTCGAACAGCTCGTCGACGATGTTGACCGAGCCCTCGATGTGGAGGGCCGCGTAGGCGTGCGGGCTGCGCAGATCGACGACGAGCGGCCGGGGATCTCCCTCGGCGATCCAGCGGCGGGCCTCCGTCACCCCGGTGGACCGGGCGGCGGTCCGCACGTCGTCGTCGGTGAGCGTGGCGAGGGTGTCGCCGCGGCTCGTCCTGCCCAGCAGTTCGGGGCGGCGCGCGCGTACGTAGCTCAGGTAGCTCTCGGCCCGGTCGCACACGATGAACACGGCGGTCTCGCGGCGCCCGGTCCCCTCCAGCGCCGCGTCGGCGTCCCGCAGGTGCCGTACCGCGCCGTGGTAGGCGGCGCCCCCGGTGGGTCCGGACAGCAGCCCGCAGCGGCGGACCAGGGTGAGCATCCCCTCGATGGCCTCGCCGGAGGTGACGGACTCGATGGTGTCGTACGTCGCCGGATCGAACAGTCCGACCTGGTGGACCTCGTCGATGGTGCGGATGCCGGGGATGAAGTCCGACTTGTGGGCGACCAGGCCGAGGACCCGTACCTCGGGGTCGTGTTCGCGCAGCACCCTGGCGACCCCGGTCGACGAGCCGGCCGTCCCCACGCAGGCGACGAACCAGTCCGGCGCCCGGCCGTCCAGGTCCTTGACGATCTCGGGGCCGGTCCCCTCCGCGTGCGCCTCGACGTTCAGCGGGTTGAAGTACTGGTCGGTGTGCAGATACGTGCTTCCCGGCTCGGAGAGCGCCTGGTGGAAGTGGGTCAGCGGGTCGTCCGTGTCGGTCGGGTCGAGGCACTCGCTGCGCCCGGGGAGTTCCTCGATCTCGGCGCCGAGGAGCAGCAGCAGTTCCTTGATCTCCGGTACGCGCATCCGGTTGGTGACGCTCTTGAACCTCAGTCCGTGCAGGCCGGCCAGCAGGGCGAGGGCCTTGGCGGTGTTGCCGCTGGAGAGTTCCACGACCGTGCCCCCGCCGTCGGCCGCTCCCTCCAGGTGGGGGCGGGCCATGTGCCAGGCGGGCCGGTCCTTGACGGACCCGAACGGGTTGAGCATCTCGAGCTTGGCGTACAGGTCGATGTGGCGCAGCCCGTGCACGGCGGGGTCGATGCGCACCAGCGGTGTGTTGCCGATGGCCTCCGTGATGCTGTCGTACCTCATGCGGGTGTTCCCCCCGGGTGTGTGATCGGCCAGTAGTCCTCGTCCAGGCACCAGCGCCAGGAGTCACCGTCCTTCTCCACCGCCACCGTCCGCGCGAGGGGCTGCCGCTGGGCGTGGTGGGCGTGGAAGTCCATCGCGTACCCGGCGGTGTTGACGAAGGCCAGCAGGTCGCCGGGGCGCGGCAGCCGGGGCAGGAACACCTGCCGGCGGGTGATCAGGTCGGCCTCCAGGCAGAGGTTTCCGACGAGGTGGACCCCGACCGGCTCCGCGTCGTCCGTCCCGGGCGCCTCCCGGGGCAGCAGCACGGGGTCGACGAGTACGCCGTGCTCCTCCAGGCTCACGTCTCCCGCGTTCATGCCCAGCCGCACCAGGTACGGGGCCGGGTCCTCACCCGTGCGCCGCACCTCCAGCACCCGTGCCAGGGACAGCCCGCACTGGTCGACCAGGCTGCGGCCGGGTTCGATGAGCAGGTCGTGCAGGTGCTCCAGGAGCAGGGCGCCCGTCCCCCGGCCCAGCACCGGGGCGGGGAGGGAGAGCAGCTCGTCGAGGTAGCCGGGCCCGGCGTTGGGGCGGTGGCCGGGGTAGAGCGCGACGGACCCGCGCACGGTGCCGCCCTCGTTGCGCAGCCCGTAGCCGTGTCCGCGCCAGGTCAGGGGCGGGCGGCCACCGAGGACCGCCTCGCTGAGCGCGGTGGTCCAGCGTTCCCACTCCCCGGCGTCGGCCACGTACCCGACGCCGAATCCGCCGCCGATGTCGACGGCACGCGGCGCCAGGCCACGTGCCCGGCACTCGTCCATGAGCAGGACGCACCGCTCCAGGGCGCGCCCCTTCTCCGCCAGAGCGGTGGTGTCCAGGTGATAGGCGAGGCCGGTGAGTTCGACGGCGTCCGCGTACCGTTCGAGGGCCGCGAGCAGCTCCGCCGACTCCCGGACCGGGGTGCCGAAGCGGCTGCGGCGGGACAGCATCCGGGTGCCCGCGCCGCCGTGGTCGGGGGCCGACTCGAATCCGGACAGGCGCGCCAGCACCTCGACCCGGCCGAGCCCGTACCGGCGTACCAGGCCGGCCAGTTGCTCCAGTTCATGGACGGAGTCCAGGTTGACCGTCGCTCCCACGCGGGCCGCCAGCCACAGGAACTCCGGGTCCTTGGGGCCGGTGGCCATGACGCGGTCCCCGGTGAAGCCGCAGCTCAGGGCGTGCCGCAGTTCACCCAGCGAGGCGACGTCGACGCCGACATGGGCCGGTTCCGCGGCCGCCAGTCTCCGTACCAGGGCGCTGGACCGGTTCGCCTTGTGCGCGAAGTACACCCGCCCGGCGAGACGGTGGCGGCGGTAGACGGCACGGAAGCGTTCGGCGTTCTCCGCGACTCTCTCGGGCAGCAGTACGTGGAGCGGCGACCCGAGCGTGTCGGCCAGCGAGTGCAGGAACGGCGCCGCGCCCAGCAGTGAGGCGAGCGGTGGATCCACCCGCGGCCTCAGATATAAGGGCACCTCCACGAAAGACCCCTCCCCCTGTCGGCCGACCGTCGACGCGACAACCGTTCGGGAGTAGTCGTTTCCAGGTACATACGCCGCTAAGCCTCGGTTCTCGGACCGGGGGCGGGACGGCGGCGGGCCGCCTCACCCGCCGTCACGGGGTGCAGGCCTCGGCGATGGAGAGGCTGTTCTCGTAGAGGTGGTGCCGGGTGATCCGGCCGCCTTCGACGGTGAGGCGCAGCGCGAACGGGCCCTGGAAGGACTTGCCCGTCGCGCGTACGGTCCCCGACAGGTGCCCCGTCAGGACGGCGTCGGTACCGTCCACCAGGAAGGCGTCGACCGAGGCCCGCGCGTCCTCGGGCACGGTGTGCTCCATCAACTCCGCGGCCTGGGCGGCGCATTCGGCGGCGGTGGAGCGGGGACGGATCCACGGTACGGCGGGGTTCTCGGCGAGCTGCCAGTCGACCTCGTCGGCGAAGAGCTCGACGAGCCGTCCGGTGTCCCCGGCGATCCGGGCGGCGAGGAACTCCCCCACGACGGCCCGGGTGGTCTCGGCGATCGTGGTCGCCCGGTCGGCGGGGGTCTGCTCGACGCCGGTGTGCTGGACGGACATGGCACTCTCCTCGCGGCTGTGGGACGGGTCCCGACGGGTTCCCGTCGGCGTACCCCGATCCTGCCGGGGGGACGGGCCAGGGTCGATTACCCGTGGGGTAAGCGTGCGGGGCGGGCGGCACGGCCGGGGTCGCGGTCAGGGTTCGAGGGGCGGGAGCCGGGACAGGCCGGTCTCCCGCATGATGCGGTCGACGGTCGCGGACAGGGTGCTGTCGGCGCCGATGACGGTCTCGGCTCCGCCGGGCAGCAGATCACGCGCCCGGTACCACTCGCGCAGCCGCGCCTCGGCCACGACGTCGGCGATGGGCTTGGTGGCGTGCCGCGCGACGGTTTCCCCGAGGGGCACGTCCAGGTAGTAGCCGTGGGTCGGGCCGCGGTGGTCGGCTCGCAGCCGGGCGAGCATGTCGCCGTAGCGGTCGGCGTACAGGATGCCCTCGACCACGACGTGGTACCCGGCGTCCAGGGCGTAGCGGGCGGTCAGGTCGATCAGACCGATGTTCGCCGCCCCGGGCCGGTCCCGCTCGCGCAGCACGACACGGCGGAGGTTGTCCTGGGCGACCAGGGCCAGACCGCGTCCGAACCTGTCACGCAGTCCTGCCGCGACGGACGACTTGCCCGAGGCGCTGTTGCCGCGCAGTACGACCAACCGGGTCTGTTCGCCGCCCACCTTCATCCGCGGCAGGCTACCCCGGGCACGGCCGCCGGAATCGTGCCAAGTCCTCGGCGGGGCGGGTCGGTTCGAGGGTGGTCCGGGCGCCGACTGGGCCAGTCGGCTGACGGCGGGCGTTGCCCCGCGGAGCGTCGTTCGTTAGGGCGTGCATGATCAAGAAACTCGCCTGTGTCTCCGTCATCGCCACCGCTCTCCTGGCGGCCGCGCCCGCCGCCGGGGCGGCCCCCGAGCCCGGCCCCTCCGCCGGGGTTCCCGGTGGGCCCCTGCTGAACGGTCTCCTCGGTTCCCTGGAAGTGGGGCATCCGGCAACCTCGCCGCAGTCGCTGCTGCCCGAGGGCGTTCTCGGCAGGTGACGGGCGTCGCCCTGTCCGATCGCTCGTCGTGCTGATCAGGCACTCCCGGGCGTCCGAGCGGGCGGAAGGGGCGTGAATGCTCGTAATCGCCCCTTCGGCCTCGGATCGGCCGGTTCGCCGTCCGGGTCCACTGGCTGGTCCCGGCTCCGCCAGCCCGCGGCGGGTTTCCCGTAACCACCGTGCGACAGCCTCCTCGGAGTCATTCGAACTCGGGAGGCTGTAGTGAAGCTTGCGAGCAGCAGACGCGCGGGTGTCGTGGTGGCCGCGCTCAGCGGTATCACCCTGGCCATGTCCTCGACCGCCGCACACGCCGACGACACCACCACCTCACGATCCGCCGACCGCACCGCACCACGACCCGACGCCATCGCCCACCGCGGCTCCTCGGGCATGGCCCCCGAGAACACCGCCGCCGCCATCGACCTCGCCGTCCGCCAACGCGCCGACCACGTCGAGATCGACGTCCAACGCACCAAAGACGGCAAACTCATCAACTTCCACGACTGCACCATGGAACGCACCACCAACATCGAAGACATCTACCCCGACCGCCCCCGCTACCGCGTCTCCGACTTCACCTGGGCCGAACTCCGCCACCTCGACGCCGGCTCCTGGTTCCACCCCGAATACACCGGCGAACCCCTCATCACCGTCGACACCGTCATCAACCGCATCCAGCACACCCGCACCGGACTCCTCGCCGAAATCAGCCCCTGCACCCACCACACCACCATCGCCACCGACTTCGCCCACCACCTCAAGAACAAACCCCGCTACCTCCACCACGCCCTGACCCGCAACCAACTCGCCGTCCAGTCCTTCCAGACCGACGACGCCCACGAATTCCACACCCACCTCCCCCACGTCCCCATCGGCATCCTCGACGCCGACCGCCCCACCGACACCGAACTCCTCCAGCTCAGCCAATGGGCCGACCAGATCAACCCCCAGCACACCGTCACCGACCAGACCCTCGTCGACCGCATCCACCAACTCGGCATGACCATCAACGTCTGGACCGTCAACGAACCCGGCGCCATCCGCACCATGGCCAACCTCGGCGTCGACGGCATCATCACCGACTACCCCCAGACCCTCACCCAACGCTGAGACGAGCGGCGCTAGGCACTCCGCCTCGGTCTGCGGGCCGCCGTCTTCTTCTCGGCCGGCTTCTTCGCCGACGCCTTCGCGGCGGACGCCTTCTTGGCGGACGTCTCCTCGGCGGACGCCTTCTTCGCGGACGCCTTCTTCGCGGGTGTGTTCTTCGCGGGTGTCTTCTTCGCGGCCGCCTTCCGCTTCGGCCGGGGCAGCTCGTGCACCTCGGCGTGCTCGCCGTCGCGCCCGGACTCGCCGCGGGACTCCTTGGCCTTGGAGACGGATTCCTGCAGGGCGGCCATCAGGTCCAGCACCTGCCCCGGTTCCTCCTCCCGCTCCGGCGCCGCCGGCGGCGCCTTGTGCTCGCGCTTCGCCTCGATCAGTTCCGCGACGGCCTCGGTGTAGGCGTCGCGGAACTCGTCGCCCTCGAGGTCGTCGCGGGTCATCGTGTCCATCAGCGCGAGCGCCCCCTCGATCTCCTCCTCGGACACCTCGACGGGAGGCGGGGTGAGGGAGGACGGGTCGCGGATCTCGTCCGGCCAGCGCATGGCGTGCAGCACGATCGCCTCGTCGCGCACCCGCAGCAGGCCGAGGCGCTCCCGGCCTGACCACGCGTACCGCGCCACGGCCACCTTCGCCGACCTGGCCAGGGCCTGTCGCAGCAGCTTGTACGGCTTGGCCGCCACCTGCCCGTCCGGCTGGAGGTAGTAGCCGTCGCCGATCCGGATCGGGTCCACGGAATCCAGCGGCACGAAGGCCACGATCTCGATGGCCTTGGCCGTCGGCAGCGGCAGTTCCCGCAGGTCCTCGTCGGTGACCGGCACGATCTGCGTCCGGGTGAGCTCGTACCCCTTGCCGATCTCGTCGGAGCGGACCTCCCGGTCCTCCAGCTCGCAGACCTTCCGGGTGCGGATCCTCCCCTGGTCCGCCAGGTGGTAGCGGTGGAACCGGATGCTGTGGTCCTCGGTGGCGCCGACCACGTGGATCGGGACGGTGACCAGACCGAACGAGATGGCGCCGCTCCAGATCGACCGGGGCATGGACAGACCTCTCCACGTAGTGCCCCGAGCAGCACCAGCCTATGAGCGGCGGAGCGGCCCCGCATGCGCGCCGTGCGCGCCGGGCGCACGCTGGTGCCATGACGAGCCACCCGCCTGTGACCGTGTACCCGCCCGACGCCGAGGGCGGGCGGCGGGTCCGCGTCGACGGGGAGGTCCTGGGCCGGGCCTACGGCGTACAGGACGTCGCGCGGTTCCTTCAGGAGGCCGGTCTGCAGGACTGGGACGAGATGGACGTGGTCCGGTCGGAGTTCATCGAGTGGCGCGGAGGCGGTCCGCAGGAGTGGGCCCCCTGACGGAGCACGGCGGCCGCTGCCTCGCATGCCGTCACGAGGGGACGGGCGTAGTGTCCTCATATGGGTGATGATCGGTGTGGCCGACGGCGTGCGGCCCCGCCGGATCCGGTGGGGCACGGCGGCCGTCGGCGGGCGGAACCCTGATGGACAGCGCCATGGCCGCCGTGGTGCGGGACAGCGGTGCGTTCGGCGGCATGCTGTACGTGCTGTCCCCGAGCGACAACGCCTTGTGGCTCGCCGTGATGGCGGGGATCCCGCAGGACATCGCCGCCCCCTGGAGGCGCGTCGCGCCGACCGACCCCATGCCGGTGGCGGACGCCGTGCGCGAGCGGCGCCTGGTCTGGGTCGGCGGCCGGGAGGAGATGGCCCGCCGGTATCCGCGGCCGGCCCTCGTCCTGCCGTACGACTTCGCGCTGGCGGCGGCCCCGGTCGCCACCGGTGGCGACATCAGGGGCGGGCTGGTTCTGCTGTGGCCGGGGAGCCACGGTCCGGTGCTGACTCCTGGGGAACGGGAGGTCGTCGAGGCGGGCTGCCGCCGTCTGGGCGGGACCCTGCGGCAGGCGGCGGACCGGGGCGAGCCGGTGCTGTCCGCGAGCCGGCCCCGGACCCTGCGGCCCCCGGCGGGACGCACCCCCTCCCCCGCCGAGGCGACCGCGCTCTCGGCCTTCGTCGACCGTCTGCCGGGCGGCTCGTGCGCGCTGGACATGAACGGACGGATCACCTTCCTCACCCCGGCCGCGGCGGAGCTGCTCGGTGCCGACCGGGACGAGCTGGTGGGTGCCCTGCCCTGGGAGGCGCTGCCGTGGATGGACGTGCCCCACGTCGAGGACCGCTACCGGGCGGCCCTGGTCAGCCGCGACCCGCAGGCCTTCAGCGTTCTGCGGCCGCCCGAGACGTGGCTGTCCTTCGAGCTGTACCCGGGCCCCACCGGCATCAGCGTCCGCATCACGCGCGGCGGTCCGGCCGACGGTGCCGGGCCGAAGCGGTCCCTGCCGACCGCCGGTCCCAGCCGCGCCTCCGTGCTGTACCACCTGATGCACCTGGCCTCCACCCTCACCGAGGCCGTCGGGGTGCAGGACGTGGTCGAGCAGACCGCCGACCAGTTGCTGCCGGCCCTCGGCGCGCAGGCCATGGTGCTGATGACCGCCGAGGACGGCCGCCTGAGGATCATCGGTCACCGCGGCTACCACCCCGAGCTCATGGACCGCTTCGACGGCGTCCCCCTGAGCTCGGACATCCCGGGAGCCGACGTCATGGCCACGGGTGTCCCGGGGTTCTTCGCGAACTTCGCCGAGCTGCGGGACGCCTACCCGGGCACCACGCACGAGGACGGGATGGCGGCGTGGGCGGTGCTGCCGCTGATCGCGTCCGGCCGCCCCATCGGCTCCCTGCTCATCTCCTACCGGCGGTCCCGGAGCTTCCCGCCCGGCGAACGGGCCGCTCTGACCTCACTGGCCGGCCTGGTCGGGCAGGCCCTGGACCGCGCCCGCCTCTACGACGCCAAGCACCACCTCGCCCACCGTCTGCAGTCGGCCCTGCTGCCCCACACGCTCCCCCGGGTGCCCGGCCTGAAGGTCGCGGCCCGCTACCTGCCGGCGGCCCGGGGGCTGGGCGTCGGCGGCGACTTCTACGACCTCATCCGCCTCGACGAACACACCGTCAGCGCCGCCATCGGCGACGTACAGGGCCACAACGTGGACGCCGCCGCGCTCATGGGGCAGGTGCGTACCGCCGTCCACGCCCACGCCACCGTGGGCGCGCCCCCCGACGACGTCCTGGCCCGCACCAACCGGCTGCTCACCGACCTCGACCCCGATCTGTTCACCAGTTGTGTCTACGTCCACCTCGACCTGGCGACGCGCCGCGCCTGTCTGGCGACGGCCGGCCATCCGCCGCCCCTCGTTCGCCATCCCGACGGGCGCACCGAACTCCTGCGCGTCCAGCCCGGCCTGCTGCTCGGCATCGAACCGGACGCCCGGTACCCGGCGCTGGAGTTCACCCTGCCGCCCGGCAGCGTGCTCGCCCTCTACACCGACGGACTCGTCGAGGCCCCGGGCGTCGACCTCGACGACGCCACCGCCGCCCTGGCCGGTCTGGTCGAGCACGCGGATCCCGCCGACCTCGACGCCATGGCCGACACCCTCATCCGGCACGCGCCGACCCCCGGGGACGACATCGCCCTGCTCCTCATGAGCCCCGCCCCGTGAGGAACGGGGCACTCACGGGACCGGCAGATCGTTTCCACCTGACAAGAAGGACGAACGCCGGCCGGTACGGCCGGCAGCGGAGGAGAGACCCGTAATGAAGCACCAGAGGGTGGGCGACCTGATGAGCGACGCCGTGGTCCGCGTCCAGCGCGGAACACCGTTCAAGGAGATCGCCCACCTGCTTCAGGAGTACGACATCACCGGGGTGCCCGTCGTCGACGAGGACGACCGGCCCGTGGGGGTGGTGTCGGAGGCGGACCTCCTGCAGAAGATGTGGGGCGGCGACCTGGACGATCCCGCCGGGCACGGGGAGCGGAGCGGACCGGCCGGGGCCAAGGCGTCCGCGACGGACGCGGCCGGGCTGATGACCTCGCCCGCCGTGTGCGCGCGCGAGGACTGGAGCGTCGTGGACGCGGCCCGCGTGATGGCCCGGCACGGCATCAAGCGGCTCCTCGTCGTCGACGGGGCGGGGCGGCTGATCGGGGTGGTCAGCCGGAGCGACCTGCTGCGGGTCTTCCTGCGCACGGACCGCGCGATCCGGACCGAGATCATCGAGGAGGCCCTGGTCAACGCGCTGGGCCTGGCCCCCTCGTCGCTGCAGGTCGACGTGACGCACGGCCACGTCGTCCTCAGCGGCCGGCTCCCGGACGACGTGTCCGTGTCCGTGCTGGAGGAGCTGTGCCGGCGCGTCGACGGCGTCGTCGCGGTGGAGTTCAGAGCTGCCGGAGAGGCCGACGCCGGCGATCCGGCGTCCGTCGGCCGCCGACCGGGCCCGTAGCCGGCCTGCCCCGCTACGCGAAAGGCCCCGGTGACCTGGGATTCCAGGTCACCGGGGCGGTACCCCCGCGGGTCAGACCCCCGCGGTCTCGGGTTCGCGGGTGGGTTCCCTGGGCGGGGCGGTGTCGCCGAGTTCCTTGTGGAGCTTCTCGCCCTCGACGTCCACGTTCGGCAGGAGGCGGTCCAGCCACCTGGGCAGCCACCACGCCTTGGTGCCGAGCAGGGCGAGCACGGCGGGCACGATGGCCATGCGGACCACGAAGGCGTCGAAGAGGACCGCGATCGCGAGGCCGAAGCCCATCATCTTGATCATGTCGTCGTTCTCCATGATGAAGCCGGAGAAGACGCTGATCATGATGATCGCGGCCGCCGCGACGACCCGGCCGCCATGGGTGAAGCCCGTGGTGACGGACTCGGCGGCGGACGATCCGTGGACGTAGGCCTCCCGCATGCGCGTCACGAGGAAGACCTCGTAGTCCATGGCCAGGCCGAAGACCACGCCGATCATGAAGATGGGCATCATCGACATGATCGGGCCCGGCTGGTCGACGCCGAAGACGTCCGCGAGCCAGCCCCACTGGAAGACCGCGACCACCGCGCCGAGCGCCGCGGCCACCGAGAGCAGGAAGCCCAGGGCCGCCTTCAGCGGGACCAGGATCGAGCGGAAGACCAGCATCAGGAGCAGGAAGGCCAGGCCGACGACCAGGGCCAGGTACGGGACGAGCGCGTCGTCCAGGGTCTGCGAGAAGTCGATGGTCATCGCGGTCGCGCCGGTGACCAGCATGGTCGCGCCGGTCTCGCCCTCGATGTCGCCGGACAGCGCGCGGATGTCCTTGACCAGCGTCTCGGTGGCCGCCTCGCTCGGCCCCGTCTTGGGCACCACCGTGAGGACGGCGGTGTCGCCCGCCTCGTTGAAGTTGG
Organism: Streptomyces sp. BK79; assembly: GCF_044142145.1. Classification (NCBI taxonomy): domain Bacteria; kingdom Bacillati; phylum Actinomycetota; class Actinomycetes; order Kitasatosporales; family Streptomycetaceae; genus Streptomyces; species Streptomyces sp. BK79. The sequence goes on along the minus strand of NZ_JBHVOC010000005.1, from coordinate 96,689 downwards.
CCGGGGTGACGGCCGCGGCGTCGCCCAGGCCGGTGATCTTCTTGCCGACGGTGTCGGCGGCGGCCTTCGCGTCGTCCGCGTCCCGCGTGTCGACGGTGACCATCAACGGGCCGTTGAACCCGGCCCCGAAGGACTCCGACAGCATGTCGTAGGCCTTGCGCTGGGTGGTGTCGGGCGCCGAGCTGCCCTCGTCGGGCAGACCCAGTTCCATGCTCGCGGCCGGCACGGCGACCGCGCCGAGGCCGATCACCGCGGTGAGCAGCACGGTCACCGGGCGCCGCAGGACGAAGCGGGCCCAGCGGGTACCGAGCTTGGGCTTGGCGGCCGCCCCGACGGGTGCGGCGGTCGCCTTGCGGTCCTTGCGGCTGAGGGCCTTCTTGCCGGCGAAGCCGAGCAGGGCGGGGGTGAGGGTGAGCGCGATCAGCACGGCGATGCCGACGGTGCCCGCGGCGGCCAGGCCCATCTTGGTGAGGATCGGGATGTTGACCACCGCGAGTCCCGCCAGGGCCACGATGACGGTGAGTCCGGCGAAGACGACGGCGGAGCCGGCGGTGCCGGTCGCGCGTCCCGCGGCGTCCTCGGGGGTGCGGCCCTCGGCGATCTCGGCCCGGTAGCGCGAGACGATGAAGAGGGCGTAGTCGATGGCGACCGCGAGGCCGATCATCATGGCCAGGGTCGAGGTGGTGGCGGAGAGTTCGAGCGTGCTGCCGAGCGCTCCGATGGCGGAGATGCCGATGCCGACGCCGATGATCGCCGACAGCAGCGGCATGCCGGCCGCGACGAGGGAGCCGAAGGTCAGCAGGAGCACGATCGCGGCGACACCGATGCCGATCAGCTCGGCGGTGCCGCCCATCTCCTGCTCGGCCATGACGGCGTCGCCGCCGGTCTCGACGGTGTAGCCGTCGCCGCGCGCGTCGTCGGTGGCCGCGGTGAGCGCGTCACGGGCCTGGTCGGTCATCTCCATGGAGTTGACCTCGTAGGTCACCGAGGCGTACGCGGTGGTGCCGTCCCGGCTGACGGCGTCCGCCGCGAACGGGTCGGCCACGGAGGCGACCTGCGGGCCGTCGCCGAGGGCCGTGACCAGCTGCTCGACCCGGTCCTTGCCGGCCGGGTCGGAGATCTTCTCCCCCTCGGGGGCTCGGATCACGACGCGCGCCGTGGCGCCCTCGGCGCCGGCGGCCGGGAAGCGCTCGTCGAGCAGGTCGAACGCCTTCTGGGACTCGGTGCCGGGCATGGAGAAGGAGTCTTCGGGCGGGGCGGGCGCGGTGGACGCTGCGACACCGGCGCCCATGAGTATGGCCACCCACAGCAGGGCGACGAGACCGCGGCGCCGGAACGCGCGTCGGCCGAGTCGATAAAGGAACGTAGCCACCTGGGACCAATCCGTCGAGGTACGGGCAGGACGAGACCCGGCACTGGGGGAAGGCAGGGGTTCTGACCGGGGTACTCGTCCATGCTCACCCGGGCTCGTCGGCAATTGATCCGTCCCTGGGGCTGGACCGGCGTACTGCATCGGGTGTAGTGCGCCCCCGAGTGCCTCTCCCCCGGGTGGACCTCGCGGGTGATCGGTGTACGCCGCATCCGGTCCCGGGGAGGTGGCGGGCGGGATCAGCCGGTCACCCGGACCCGGTCGCTCTCCTGGTCGGAGAGGAAGGAGGCCAGGGCCCGTCCTTCCTCGGCGACGGCGGTACGGTCGGCCCGGGAGAGGCGGCGCAGCGGGGTGACGGTCACCGTGTCCGCCTCGACCGTCCAGGTCGCCGCGACCCGGCCGTCGACGAGGACGACACGGGCGCCGGTGACCGACAGGCCGCGGTCCTCGTCGTCGATGATGCGACGGCGGTCCTGGTAGCCGAGGACGGCGTTGTCGAACGCGGACAGGAACCGCACCGGGGCCGGAGTGCCGGGGTCGGGGCGTGGCGCGTCGGGGAGGTCCAGGAGTTCCCGGCCGCGCTCGTCGCGGAAGGAGACCAGTTCCTCGCGTACCGAGGCGATCGCGGCGGGCAGTCCGGCCAGTCCGCTCCAGGCCCGCAGGTCGGCCGACGCGGCGGGACCGAAGGCGGCGAGGTAGCGCCGTACCAGCGCCGCGCCGACCGCGTCGGAGCCGTCCGGGGCGGGCGGGTCGACCTCCCGGCCCAGCCAAGAGGCGACCGGGAGGTTGCGCACGCCCGCCCGGGTGCGCCACAGTCCGCGCGGCGGCAGCTGCACCATCGGGATCAGCGCGGCGACCAGCATTTCCCCCAGCGCCCGCGGTCCCGGCCGAGGCCAGCGGTCGGCGACCGCCCGCGCCAGCTCGCTCATGGAGCGGGGCTCGCCGTCGGCCAGGACCGCCCGGCCCGCCGCGGCGAGTTCGTCGAGGTCCACCCCGTCGAGTTCTTGGCGGTAGACGCCGAGGACCCGCCCGCGCAGCATGGCGTCGTGGCGGGCCCGCCAGGCGAGGAGGTCGTCGGCGGTGACCAGGTGGACGGTGCGGCGCATGAGGTGGGTGCGCACGAGGTGCCGTTCCGTCAGCAGGTCGCAGAGCGCGGCGGGATGGAAGGAGCGCAGTCGCGACCACAGTCCGACGAACGGTTCCTGCGGCTCCTGCGCCTGCATGCCGCCGAGGTGCGCCACGGCGTCGAGGACCGGAACGTCGGCGCGGTCGAGCAGCAGTTGGCGGGCCAGGGTCGCGCGGTTGAGCGCCCGGGCGTCGAGAACGGTCATGCGTCCTGCCTCGGTTCGGGTGGTGGCCCTTCGGCCCCGTGGCGCCCATGCTGCCCGGGAATGAGGTCAGGTCGTGACCGCGTCGGCCCGCGCCGGGGCCGCCGGGTCCCGGAGCGGGCCGACGTCGCGACGGGCGCCCCGACGGGGGTCAGACCCCGAACGCGGCCGGGTAGCGGATGGTGCCGGCCGGGACCGGGCGGGTGGCATCGAGGGCCAGGGCCATCAGGGCCTCGTCGGGCACCTCGAAGGACGCACGTACCCCGAAGCGCGAGGCGGGGGTGAAGCCGAACCGCGGGTAGTAGTCGGGATGGCCCAGGACCACGACCAGGTTCTCCCCGCGCGTGCGGGCGGCCTCAAGGGCGGCGCGGACGGCTGCCGATCCCGCGCCGGTGCGCTGGGCCGAGGGCAGTACCGCACAGGGAGCCAGGGCGAGGGCGGGATGCTCGTCGACGTGGCAGCGGGTGATCAGCGCGTGCGCGACCGGGGTGTCGTCCGGGGTGGTGGCGAGCAGGGACAGGCCCTCGATCCACACTTCCGGATCGGCGCGCAGGGCCTCGACGAGGTCGGCCTCGGCGGCGGTGGGGAAGGCGGCGAGGTTGATGCCGCGGACGGCGGGGACGTCGTCGGGGGTCTCGGGGCGGGTGGTCCAGGTGGTCATGGTGGTCCGTTCTCGTCTGCTGTCGTTCGGTTCCTATTCTGTTCGCCCTCTGCGGCCCCGCAGGCCCCGGACGACGTGCGCGACCGGCGTCGCCACCGGCGGGGTGCCGACGGGGTGCCGGCGGGGTGCCGGCGGGTGTCACGCCCGCGCGTCGCCTCCGCCGTGTCACACCCGCTGCGTCGCCCTCGCGCCCGCGGGCTCGGCGGCCATGGTGCCCGTCACGACGCGCGACCGGCTGTGCAGCCGCAGCGAGACGACGACGAAGGCGATCGCCGCCAGGGTCATCGCACCGCCCGCCCAGGCGGTGGCGGCGTAGCCGAGGCCCGCGTCGATCACCGTGCCGCCGAGCCAGGGGCCGCCCGTGTTGCCGAGGTTGAACGCGGCCGTGGTCGTCGCACCCGCGAGGGTGGGCGCCGCACCGGCGACGTTGAACATGCGCGCGTTGAGCGCCGGCGCCGTGTAGAAGGCGGAGACGCCGAGCAGCAGGGACAGGGCGATGACGGCGGCCGGGACCGACGCGAACAGCGCCAGCGCGGCCAGCAGCACGGTCGAGGCGGTGACGCCGGAGAGCAGGACGCCGAACAGGTGCGCGTCGGCGACCCGGCCGCCGATCGTCGTGCCGATCAGCGCGCCGACGCCGAACAGCGCCAGCACGGTCGGCACCCAGCCGTCCGCCAGCCCGGCCACATCCGTGAGCAGGGGCGCCAGGTAGGAGAAGGCGCAGAACACGCCGCCGGCGGCGAGCGCGGTCACCACGATGGACAGCCAGACCTGGCGGTCGCGGTAGATCGCCAGCTCGCTCTTCAGCCGGGGCCTGTGCTCGGGCAGCGGGATGCGCGGGATCAGGGTCACGACTCCCACGAGCGCGACGGCGGAAGCCGCGCCCACCGCCCAGAACGCGGACCGCCATCCGAGGTGCTCGCCGAGGAAGGCGCCCACCGGGACACCGAGGACGTTGGCGATCGACAGGCCGCCGATCATCACCGCCATCGCGCGGGCCCGTGCGGTCGTCGGCACCATCGCGATGGCCACGGCGGCACCCACCGCCCAGAAGCCGGCGCACGCCAGGGCGCTCACGACCCGCGAGACGAACAGGACCTCGTACGTCGTCGCCAGCGCGCCCGCGACCTGGCCGAGGCCGAACACCGAGATCAGCGCGACCAGCGTGGTCTTCCGCGGCAGCCGCAGGGTCGCGACCGCCAGCAGGGGCGCGCCGACCACCATGCCGATCGCGAAGGCGGATATCAGCAGCCCGGCTCGCGGGATCGACACGTCCATGTCGTCGGCGATGGGCGGCAGCAGGCCGGAGAGCATGAACTCGCTCGTGCCGAGGGCGAAGACGGACAGGCCGAGGATGTAGACGGCGAGCGGCATGCGGGACGCAGCGGGCCGTACGGAAGATGCGGGCATGACAGGTGTCAACGGAGTCCCTCTTCCCTCCATTCCCGCGGATCCGTCATCTCCGCGGATCCGTCGCCTCCCTGGGTCCGTCACCCGCGAGGCACGGATCCTATGGGATCTGTCGTCGGCCCGTCGAAGAACCGGCCCGTACACGTGTCTTGACGCGCGATCGGGCCTGCCACACCATCAGAGAGACACAGAATCCTATGTGATTTCGGGTGGGGCAACGACCATGACCGCGGCGCGCATCTCCGACGTCGACGTGACCGACATCCGTTTCCCCACCTCGCGCGAGCTGGACGGCAGCGACGCGATGAACCCCGACCCCGACTACTCCGCGGCGTACGTGGTCCTGCGGACCGACGCGGGCGACGGGCCGGAGGGCCACGCGTTCGCCTTCACCATCGGACGCGGCAACGACCTACAGGCCGCGGCGATCGCCGCGCTGCGCGACCACGTCGTGGGCCTGTCCGTCGAAGCGGTGTGCGCCGATCCCGGCTCGGTCAGCCGGGCCCTGGTCGGCGACAGCCAACTGCGCTGGCTCGGCCCGGAGAAGGGCGTGACGCACATGGCGATCGGCGCCGTCGTCAACGCCGTGTGGGACCTGGCGGCCAGACGCGCCGGCAAACCGGTGTGGAAGCTCCTGTCCGACGCCGACCCCGAGTGGCTCGCCGACCAGGTGGACTTCCGCTACATCGAGGATGCCCTCACCCGCGAGGAGGCCGTGGCCCTGCTCCGGAAGGGCAAGGACGGCGCGGCCGGCCGGGAGGCCCGCCTCCTGGCGGACGGCTACCCGGCGTACACCACGTCGCCGGGCTGGCTCGGCCACAGCGACGAGAAACTCGTCCGGCTCGCCCGGCAGGCGGTCGCGGACGGCTTCACGCAGATCAAGCTGAAGGTCGGTGCCGACCTCGCCGACGACGTCCGCAGGATGCGCGCGGCGCGCGCGGCCGTCGGCCCGGGCATCCGGATCGCCGTGGACGCCAATCAGCGCTGGAACGTCGCCGAGGCCGTCGCGTGGACCACCGCGCTGGCCGCGTACGACCCGTACTGGATCGAGGAGCCCACCAGCCCCGACGACATCCTCGGGCACGCGGCGGTGCGCAGGGGCGTGGCGCCCGTCAAGGTCGCCACCGGCGAACACGCGCACAACCGTGTCGTCTTCAAGCAGCTCCTCCAGGCGGAGGCGGTCGACGTGCTCCAGATCGACGCGGCACGGGTGGGCGGCGTCAACGAGAACCTGGCGATCCTGCTGCTCGCCGCCAAGTACGGCGTCCCGGTCTGCCCGCACGCGGGCGGGGTCGGCCTGTGCGAGCTGGTGCGGCACCTGTCGATGTTCGACTTCGTGGCGCTGACGGGGACGACGGAGGACCGCGTGATCGAGTACGTGGACCATCTGCACGAGCACTTCGAGGATCCCGCCGTCGTCGCGGGCGGGCGCTACGCGGCCCCCACCGCACCCGGGTTCTCCTCCCGGATGCGCGCCGCGTCGATCGCCGCCTACCGCTATCCCGACGGCCCCTTCTGGACCGCCGACGCAGCCGGCGGCCGCCCCGCCGTACGGCAGGAGGGTACGCACCGATGAGTGAACTGTCCGGGCTGAAGGCCCTGGTGACCGGTGGAGCGTCCGGGATCGGCCGGGCCACCGCCGCCCTGCTGGCCGCCCGCGGCGCCGACGTCGCCGTACTGGACCTCGACCCGTCGGCCGTGGACGCGCCCCTGCGCGCCTACCGCGCGGACGTGTCCGACGACGCGTCCGTACGGGCCGCCGTCGCCTCCGCCGCCGCGGGCCTCGGCGGCCTCGACATCCTGGTCAACAACGCCGGCATCGGCGCGGTGGGCACGGTCGAGGACAACGACGACGCCGAGTGGCACCGGGTCCTCGACGTGAACGTCCTCGGCATGGTCCGCACCACCCGCGCGGCTCTCCCCCGTCTGCGCGCCTCGCGCCACGCGGCGGTCGTCAACACCTGCTCGATCGCGGCCACGGCCGGACTGCCGCAGCGCGCCCTGTACAGCGCGAGCAAGGGCGCGGTCCTGTCCCTGACGCTGGCCATGGCGGCGGACCACGTCCGCGAGGGCATCCGCGTCAACTGCGTCAACCCCGGTACGGCGGACACGCCGTGGGTCGGCCGGCTCCTCGACCGGGCCGCGGACCCGGTCGCCGAACGGAGGGCGCTCGAGGCCCGGCAGCCCCTGGGCCGGCTGGTCACCGCCGACGAGGCCGCCGCGGCCATCGTGTACCTGGCGAGCCCGGCCGCCGCGTCGGTCACGGGCACCGCCCTCGCCGTGGACGGCGGCATGCAGGGCCTGCGACCGCGCCCGGAGGGACGGTGACCGGGCCGGGCGGAGGCGGGACCGGCGGGCCGCTGCCCACACGTACCCTCGGCCGCGGCGCTGTCCCGGTCACCGCCCTCGGGTTCGGCGGCGCGGCCGTCGCCGGTCTCTACGAGGCCGTGGGCGAGGAGGAGGCGGCGGCCGCCGTGGACGCGGCCTGGGAGGCGGGCGTCCGCTACTTCGACACCGCCCCGCACTACGGCCTCGGCCGGTCGGAACGCCTGCTGGGCGAGGCTCTCCGCGGCAGGCCCCGGGGCGACTACACGCTGTCCACCAAGGTGGGACGGCTGCTCGTCCCGGACGACGGCGGCGGGGACGACCTGGCCCACGGCTTCGCCGTACCGGCCACGCACCGGCGGCGGTGGGACTTCAGCGCCGACGGGGTTCGCCGTTCGCTGGAGGAGAGCCTCACCCGTCTCGGTCTCGACCGCGTCGACCTAGTGCTGCTGCACGATCCGGACGACCACGAGGAACAGGCGTTCCGGGAGGCCTATCCGGCGCTGGAGGACCTGCGGTCGCAGGGGGTGGTGCGGGCCATCGGCGCGGGCATGAACCAGAGCCGGATGCTCACCCGGTTCCTGACCGACACGGACGTGGACGCCGTGCTGTGCGCGGGGCGCTACACGCTTCTCGAACAGGGCGCGCTCCAGGCCCTGTTGCCCGCCGCGTCGGCGGCCGGCAAGAGCGTGATCGTCGGCGGCGTGTTCAACTCCGGTCTGCTGGCCGACCCGTCGCCGGGTGCGACCTACGACTACGCGGCGGCACCCGCCGCCCTCCTGCGCCGGGCCGGGCGGATGCGCGAGGTCACCGAGGCGTGCGGAGTGCCGTTGCGCGCGGCGGCGCTGCGCTTCCCCTTCGGGCATCCGGCGGTCGCCTCCGTCCTGGTCGGGGCGCGGTCGGCCGCACAGGTCCGGGACGCCGTCGAGCAGTTCCGCCGGCCCCTGCCCGACGCCCTGTGGGAGGGGCTGCGCGGGCGGGGGCTGCTGCCCGGTGGAGTACCGGTGCCGGGACGGGCCGGGTGGGGGTGGTGAGCGTCGTCGACGCCCACCATCACGTCTGGGACCTCGGCGTACGCGACCAGCCCTGGATCTTCGGGCCCGGACTCGCCCCGCTGCGGCGCTCGTTCCTCCTCGCCGATCTCCAGTCGGAGATCAGGCACACCGGCGTGACGGCCACGGTGCTGGTGCAGACGGTCACCGTGGCCGAGGAGACCGTGGAGTTGCTGGCGGCGGCCGAGGACGGTGACCTCGTCGGCGCGGTCGTCGGATGGACCGACCTGACCGCGCCGGGGGTCGCCGACGAACTGGCCCGGCTGCGCTCGCTGCGCGGCGGCGCGTTCCTGCGGGGCGTCCGGCACCAGGTCCAGGCTGAGCCCGACCCCGACTGGCTGACCCGGCCCGAGGTGCTGCGCGGGCTGCGCGCGGTCGCGGCGGCCGGACTCGTCCACGACCTCGTGCTCCTCCCCCACCAACTCCCCTCGGCGACGCGGGCGGCCCAGGCCGTTCCCGGACTCACCTTCGTCCTCGACCACCTGGGCAAGCCGCCCATCGCGTCGGGGCGGCTGGAGCCCTGGGCGCGTCGGGTGCGGGCGCTGGCCGCCCTGCCGAACACGGTCTGCAAGCTCTCCGGCATGGTCACTGAGGCCGACCCCCGGTCGTGGACGGTCGACGACCTGAGGCCGTACGCCGACACCGTGATCGACGCCTTCGGTCCCCGGCGGCTCATGTTCGGCTCCGACTGGCCGGTGTGCACCCTCGCGGCCCGCTACGGCGACGTCCTCGCCGCGACCCGGGAGCTGATCGCCCCGCTCTCCGCGTCCGAGCGCGAGGAGGTGTGGTCGGGCACCGCCCGGCGCGTCTACGGGATCGGCGAGGCCCTCACCGGGTGACCTGACGTCTCAGCCCGGCCGTCAGAGGCGGCTGAGCCGGCGCTCCAGGCTGCGGGTGAGGTGCTCCGCCATCGCCTCGGCGGCCCGTTCCGCCCGGCGGCGCAGGATGGCGCGGACCACGCGCTCGTGTTCCGCGACCGTCGGGGCGCCGTCGCTCTGGAGGCTGCTGAGGCGGAAGATGTGCAGGTGGGAGTGGAGCCGCCGCACCGCGTCCGCGAGCAGGGGCCGGTGGGCGGCCTCGGCGATCGCGTCGTGGAAGCGCTGGTCCAGGGCGGCGAAGTCCCGGTAGGCCGCGTACGGGCCGGCGGGTCCGGGGTGGGCCTGCATGTCCTCCAGGATCGTCTCGACGGCGTCGAGCTGTGACTCGTCGGCGTGCCGGGCGGCCAGCGCGGCGGCCCGCGGCTCCAGGAGCAGCCGCATCTCGAACAGCTCCTCCACCCCCTGCCGGGTCAGCAACTCGGTGGCCCGGTAGCCGGACAGGGAGCGCTTGACGACGAGTCCGTCGGACTCCAGCCGCGCCAGGGCCTCGCGCACCGGGGTCGGTGAGACGTCGAGCGTGCGGGCCAGGGCCTCGATGCCGACGCGGGCGCCGGGGGCGATCTCGTGGTCCATCACCATCGCCTTGATGTCCTCGTAGACGCTCTCGGACAGCACTTGGCGGACCGGCGCCGCGGACGGTCCCGCCGCCTCGGCCGCGGCGTCGGAGACGGACGGGTCGTGGGCCGGCATCCGGGTCTCCTCCCTGCGCTCGCGTTGCGGAGGAGGCGAGTTTACCGAGGGTGCGCCACCGCTCGGGGGCGGGCGACCGTGCCCGGGCGGCAGCCGGGAGCGCCACCGCGAGGGAGTGTACGTTCGTACGCTCGGGCCGGTAGGCTCCGGCGCATGACTGTTGACGTCCTGCGCCGGCCCGCTCCGGCCGCACGGCGGGCCCGGGTGGCCGTCGCCGTGCTGTTCTTCACCAACGGGGCCCTGTTCGCCAACCTCCTGCCGAGGTATCCGCAGATCAAGGAGGACCTCGGCATCGGCAACGCCGCCTACGGACTGGCCGTGGCGGCGTTCCCGGCGGGGGCCATCGCGGCAGGGCTCGCGGCGGGCGTGCTCGTCCGCCGTTTCGGCTCGGCGCGGGTGGCCGTCGGCGGCACGCTGCTGACGGGGGCGGGCATCCTCGCCGCCGCCGTGGGGGACTCGGTGGCGCTCTTCGCGGGCGGGCTGTGCGTGGCCGGAGCGGCGGACGCGTGTACCGACGTCGCCCAGAACGCCCACGGCCTGCGGGTCCAGCGGCGCTACGGACGCAGCATCATCAACTCCTTCCACGCCATCTGGTCCATCGGTGCCGTCACCGGCGGATCCATGGCCGCCGCCGCGATCGCGCTCGGCGTCTCCCGGGGCCCGCACCTGCTGTTCTCGGCCGTGGTGTTCGCCGCCGCCGCGTGCGCCGCCCTGCGGTTCTGCCTGCCGGGTCCCGACACCGAGCCGGACCAAGGGCCCGACGCGCGGGAGCCCGGGGCGGACGGTGACGCTCCGCGGCGGGCGCGGTCCATGCTGCCGGGGACGCGTGTGGGCCGTGCGCTCACCGCGCTGGTCCTCATCGCCACGGCCGGCACGCTCGTCGAGGACGCGGGCAGTTCCTGGGCCACCCTCTACCTCTCCGACTCGCTGCACGCGTCGGTGGCACTGGCGGCCACCGGATACGTCGCCCTGGTCGGGGCGCAGTTCGTCGGGCGCCTCCTCGGCGACCGGCTGGTGGACCGCTTCGGCCAGCGCGCGGTGGCCCGCTCCGGCGCGTTCGTCGCCGCCGCCGGCATGGGGCTGGCCCTGGCCGTGCCCACGGTGCCCGGGACGGTCCTCGGGTTCGCGGCGGCCGGCTTCGGCGTGGCGACGCTGGTTCCGGCGGCGATGCACGAGGCGGACGAACTGCCGGGGCTGAAGCCCGGGTCGGGGCTGACCATCGTCTCCTGGCTCATGCGGCTGGGCTTCCTGCTCTCCCCGCCCGTCGTGGGGCTGGTCGCCGACGCGACGAGCCTGCGGGTGGGGCTGCTGGTGGTGCCGTTCGCCGGTCTCCTCGTGCTCCTGCTCGCCGGGGTGCTCCGGCCCCGGCTGCGCTGAGCGGGGCCCGGCGGGCCGGCTCCCGTCCCCGGGCGGCACGCCGACGGGGAGTGTACGTTCGTACGCTTCCCGGGTACGATCGAGCACATGCCGACCGACCATTTCGCGCAGGACCCCCGCACGAACCTCGAACGCATGGAGGCGGGCGACCTCTACATCGCCGACGACCCCGAGATCGCCCGCCGGCAGCAGCGGGCCGTACGGCTGGCCGCCCGCTACCAGGACGAGTACGCCGAGGACGCGCGGGCCGCGCAGCCGATCCTCGCGGAACTGCTCGGCTCGCTGGGCGCCGAGGCCCACGTCCGCCCGCCCCTGTACGTCGACTACGGCAGCAACATCACGATCGGCGCCCGCACCTTCGTCAACTACAACCTGACCGCGCTGGACGTGGCGGCGATCACCATCGGCGAGGACTGCCAGATCGGGCCGGGCGTCCAGTTGCTCACGCCCACGCACCCCCTGGAGCCCGGGCCCCGCAGGGACAAGCTGGAGGCCGCCCGGCCCATCACCATCGGGGACAACGTCTGGCTGGGCGGGGGTGCCATCGTGCTGCCCGGCGTGACCATCGGCGACAACTCCGTCATCGGCGCGGGCGCGGTCGTCACCAAGGACGTGCCCGCGAACGTGGTCGCCGTCGGCAACCCCGCCCGGCCGGTGCGGAACGTGTGAGTCTGCTCCCATGGCAACCGGACACACGGATCCGCAGCGGCGTGAACGCATCATCGCCGCCACGCTCGACCTGATCGCCGAGGAGGGCCTCGCGCGCGTCTCGCACCGGAAGATCGCGACGCGCGCGGGGGTCCCCCTCGGGTCCATGACCTACCACTTCAGCGGCATCGACCAGTTGCTGAGGGAGGCGTTCGGCCGCTTCACCGACCACATCGTCGCCGTGTTCGACGCCCACCTCGGTGCCGCGGCCGACCGCGAGGAGGCCCGGGCGGCGGTGGCCGACCTCGTGCACGTGCTGTCCGAGGGGAGCCAGCGGGACCTGATCCTGACCCAGGAGCTGTACACCCTCGCCGCGCGCCAGCCGGCCTACCGGGAGCTGACCCACGAGTGGATGCGCCGCAGCCGCGTCCACCTGGAGAAGCACTTCGACCCGGACACAGCCCGCCAGCTCGACGCCCTCATCGAGGGTCTGACCCTGCACCGCGCCCTGGCGCGGGAGCCCCACGGGCGGGCACTCACCCTGGAGGCCATCGCCCGCGTCACCGCCACGGACCGGCGCGACCGGGACCGGCGCACTCCCTAGGGAGTGCCCCCAGCCGTCCGTGCGGCACAGGCCTGACCCCTGTGCCGCACGGACCTGCCCCGTTCAGCAGACGCCGTCGCCCGGCTTGGGGTTGCCCAGGCCGAACAAGGGGCGCAGCCTGAGGCCCACCCAGGTGCCGGCCAGCGCGAAGGCGCCCCACAGCCAGCCGCTGAGGCTGCCCGAGGCGATGCCCGCCAGGTAGGCGCCGATGTTGCAGCCGCCGGCCAGGCGGGCGCCGATGCCCATCAGGACGCCGCCGAGGACCGCGGCGAGCGCCGTGCGCCAGGGGACGCCCCGGTGCAGGGCCCACGTGCCGCCGAGCGCCGCGGCGACCGCCGCGCCGATCATGATGCCGATGTCGGTGAGGCTGGTCTTGTCGGCGAGCACCGGACCGGCGAGCATCTCGGCGTTGCCGGGCCGCTGCCACCACGTCCAGTTCTCCGGGTGGCCGCCGAGCGCGCCGACCAGCTCGGAGCCCCACAGGCTGAAGGCGCTCGTGACGCCCCAGGCCCCGCCGGAGACCAGCAGCACACCGGCGCCGAGCACGGCCAGCACGAGGGCGCCGGCGGCCAGTGGCCAGGAGCCGCGGACGGCCCGGACGGCCGCGCCGCGCGCCGAGGGCACGGCTCCGAGGGGCGGCGGATTGCGACGGGCCTGGACGCGCCGGGTGACGAGCACCACCAGGATCAGCGCGACGATCGTCACGGCCCAGGAGCCGAACCAGCCGATGTGGTCGGAGAGCACGACCGGTTCCCAGGCCGGGAGGTCCTTCCACAGGTCGAACTGCCAGGCCGCGAGGGTGGCGCCCGCGATGAAGCCGCCGAGGGTCAGCACGATCGAGGTCTGCCCCGAGCCGACCGCGAACAGGGTGCCCGAGGCGCAGGCGCCGCCCAGCTGCATGCCGATCGCGAAGAGCACCGAGCCGGCCAGCAGGCCCACCCCGATCGGGCCGGCGGACGGGGCCGGCTGCGAGCCGAACAGGCCGGTGCCCGTGCCGATGAGCAGCGCGAACAGGGTGGCCGTGGTGCCGAGCAGCAGGGTGTGGGCACGCAGCCCGGCGCCGTTGCCGACGGCGACCAGCTGCCGCCAGGCGGAGGTGAAGCCGAACCGGGAGTGGAACAGGGCGACACCGAGGCCGAGACCGAGCAGGAGCAGCAGCCCCGGCTTCGCGCCGTGCGCGGACCACACGTACGCCGTCAGCGCCGCGGCGAGCAGGCCGGACACCGCCAGCGGCGTCCGCCGCACCGGGGGCAGGGGCGGCGCCTCGGGCCGCGGCGAGGAGGTGGGAGAGGGGGCGAAGAGGGCCGCGGGCGCGCGCGGCGGCGCGGCCGGGGTCGGCCCGGCCGGGGGTGCGGTGGTCACGAGGAATCTCCGGTGTGGTGCACGGGGACGGCGGACGACGCGGCGGGACCGGCGGCGCGGGACACGCGGCCGGTACGGGGCTCAGCGGCGACAGAGACCGTCGTCGACGCACCACGCCGAGTTCGCGAAGAGCGCGAGGCACAGCAGCGGAGCCGATGCATACATGCGTGCGAATATACGGAGCGGGGCGCTCCGGATGCCAGGCCGTCTCGCCATGCGGATGGCGGGACGGACGGGAGGCGGGCGGAGCGCCCCGGGGCGGGCGCTCACGTCCGGCCGGGCGGACCCGGCCGGACGATGCCGGCCCGAGCGGACGATGCCGGCCCGAGCGGCTACAGCGCGCGCTCCAGGCGGTCGGCCACGAGCTTGACGAACCGGGCAGGCTCCTTCGGCCGGCCTCCCTCGCCGAGCACCGCCAGGGCGTGGAGCAGTTCGGCGGTCTCGGTGAGTTCCGTGCCGTCCTGCTGCTGCGTGTAGGCCCGGTTCAGGGACTTCACCAGCTGGTGCTCCGGGTTGAGTTCGAGGATCCGCTTGGCGTGCGGAACCTCCTGGCCCATCGCCCGGTACATGTTCTCCAGGGCGGGCGTGAGCTCGTTCGCGTCGGAGACGACACAGGCCGGCGAGACCGTGAGGCGGGAGGAGAGGCGGACCTCCTTGACGTCCTCCTTCAGGTGCTCCGACATCCAGCCCAGCAGACCCGCGTACTCCTCGCTCTGCTTGTCCTTCTCGGCGTCGGTCTTCTCGTCCCGCGCGTCGCCGAGGTCGATCTCGCCCTTGGCCACCGAGCGCAGCGGCTTCCCGTCGAACTCGCCCACCGCGTCGACCCAGACCTCGTCCACGGCGTCGGTCAGGAGCAGCACCTCGATGCCCTTGGCGCGGAACGCCTCCATGTGCGGGGAGTCCTCGATGGCCTGCCGGGACTCGCCCGTCATGAAGTAGATGTCGGACTGGCCGTCCTTCATCCGCTCCACGTAGTCCTTCAGCGCGGTCGGCTCGTCGGCGTCGTGGGTGGTGGCGAACGAGGAGGCGGCGAGGATCGCGTCCCGGTTCTCGGAGTCGGTCACCAGGCCTTCCTTGAGGACGGCGCCGAACTCCCGCCAGAAGGTGGCGTAGCGCTCGGGCGCGGAGGTCCTGAGGTCCTTGACCGTGGCCAGCACCTTCTTCGTCAGGCGGCGCTGGATCATGCGGATGTGGCGGTCCTGCTGGAGGATCTCGCGGGAGACGTTGAGCGAGAGGTCCTGCGCGTCGACCACGCCCTTGACGAAGCGGAGGTACGGCGGCAGCAGTTCCTCGCAGTCGTCCATGATGAAGACGCGCTTCACGTAGAGCTGGACGCCGCGCTGGTAGCCCTGGGTGAACAGGTCGTGCGGGGCGTGCGAGGGCACGAACAGCAGGGCCTGGTACTCGAAGGTGCCCTCCGCCTGGAGCCGGATCGTCTCCAGGGGTTCGCGCCAGTCGTGGGAGATGTGCTTGTACAGCTCGTGGTACTCGTCCTCGGACACCTCGTCGCGCGGGCGCGCCCACAGCGCCTTCATCGAGTTGAGCGTCTCCGCCTCGCGTGCCTCGGCCCCGTCCTCGGCCGGTTCGGGCAGCAGGCGGATCGGCCAGGTGATGAAGTCCGAGTAGCGCTTGACGATCTCCTTGATCTTCCAGGCGGACGTGTAGTCGTGGAGCTGGTTCTCCGAGTCCGCCGGCTTGAGGTGCAGGGTGACGGAGGTTCCCTGCGGCGCCTCGTCGAGCCGCTCCAGGGTGTAGGTGCCCTCGCCGCGCGAGGTCCAGCGGGTGCCCTGGGTCTCTCCGGCGCGCCGGGTCACCAGGGTGACCTCGTCGGCCACCATGAAGCCCGAGTAGAAGCCGACGCCGAACTGTCCGATGAGCCCGTCGGCCCCGGCGGTGTCCTTGGCCTCGCGCAGCTCCTGGAGGAACTTGGCCGTGCCCGAGTTGGCGATGGTGCCGATGAGGTCGGTGACCTCGTCGTACGACATCCCGATGCCGTTGTCCCGCACGGTGAGGGTGCGGGCCTCCTTGTCGACGTCGAGCTCGATGTGCAGGTCGGTCACGTCGACGTCGGGGGCGTCGTCCCGCAGGGCGGCGAGACGGAGCTTGTCCAAGGCGTCGGAGGCGTTGGAGACGAGCTCGCGCAGGAAGACATCCTTGTTCGAGTAGACGGAGTGAATCATCAGCTGAAGGAGCTGACGCGCCTCTACCTGGAACTCAAACGTTTCGGTCGGCATGGCTGGTGAGTACCTCACAGGTCCACGGTCGTCTGCACTGGCGGTAGTCACTTTAGAACAGCGCGGGCGGCCGTCGTGGCCGGTAGGAGATCCTCCGGCACGGCGGCCCCGGCGACCGCTCCCGCGTCACGGGATTCAGGGCGCCGCGTGACAAGAAGTCGTGTCAGCAGCGTTGACGCAAAGTCAGAGCGCATGCACATTACTTAAAAGTAGAACCGATCGGTAACCGCGGCCGCACGCTCCCCCCACCTCCCCGTGCCCACGTCCAGAGAAGAGAGAGCACATGCCCAAGCATGTCCTGCGCCGTGTCATGACCGCGACAACAGCCGCTGTCGGCACACTGGCCCTCGGTCTCACCGACGCCACCGCGCACGCCACCCCCACCCTGGACTACGTCGCCCTCGGCGACAGCTACAGCGCGGGATCCGGCGTCCTGCCGGTCGATCCCACCAACCTGCTCTGCCTGCGCTCCACGGCCAACTACCCGCACGTCATCGCCGCCGCCACGGGCGCCCGCCTCAAGGACGTCACCTGCGGCGCCGCGCAGACCTCGCACTTCACTCAGGCCCAGTACCCGGGCGTCGCCCCCCAGGTGAACGCGCTCAGCGCCGAGACCGACCTGGTCACCCTGACCATCGGCGGCAACGACAACAGCACGTTCATCAACGCCATCACGGCCTGCGGCTCCGCGGGCCTCCTCAACGGGGGCAAGGGCAGCCCGTGCAAGGACAGACACGGCACGTCCTTCGTCGACCAGATCGAGACCAACACCTACCCCGCGCTCAAGGAGGCGCTGCGCACCGTCCGCGCCAAGGCGCCGGGCGCCCGGGTGGCGGCCCTCGGCTACCCGTGGATCATGCCGGCCACCGCCGACCCGTCCTGCTTCGCGAAACTGCCGATCGCCGCCGGTGACGTGCCCTACCTGCGGAGCATCCAGGAGCGCCTCAACTCCGCCGTCCGGCGCGCCGCCGAGGAGACCGGCGCCACGTACGTCGACTTCTCCGGGGTGTCCGAGGGCCACGACGCCTGCAAGCCCTCGGGGACCCGCTGGATCGAACCGCTCCTCTTCGGCAACAGCCTCGTCCCCGTCCACCCCAACGCCCTCGGGGAGCG
Source organism: Streptomyces sp. BK79 (assembly GCF_044142145.1). Taxonomy (NCBI): domain Bacteria; kingdom Bacillati; phylum Actinomycetota; class Actinomycetes; order Kitasatosporales; family Streptomycetaceae; genus Streptomyces; species Streptomyces sp. BK79. The sequence goes on along the minus strand of NZ_JBHVOC010000005.1, from coordinate 79,638 downwards.
GCGCATGGCCGAGCGGACCATGCAGGTACTCGGCCTGAGCTGACCCGCGCCCCCACGTACGCTGGCCCTCGTGCCGTCCTCCCGCCTGCGCCGCGTCGCCGTCCTCGTGCTCGAGGGAGCCAAGCCCCTCGACGTCGGCATCCCGGCGCAGGTGTTCACGACACGCGCGAGCATGCCGTACGAGGTGCGGGTGTGCGGTGCGGCGCCCGGCCTGGTCACCGGCGGCGACGGCCTGTCGTACCACGTCGCCCACGGCCTGGAGGCGCTGGCCTGGGCCGACGTGGTCTTCCTGCCCGGTTACCGCGCCCCCGACCTGGACGACCCCCCGCGGGCCGTCGTCGACGCGCTGACGGCGGCCCACGGCGGGGGCGCGCGGCTCGCCGCCATCTCCACCGGCGCCTTCGCACTGGCCGCCACGGGGCTGCTCGACGGGCGGCGCGCCACCACCCACTGGCACTACACGCGGGCCCTGGCGGCGAAACACCCCCGCGTGCGGGTCGACGAGAACGTGCTGTTCGTGGACGAGGGCCGGGTCCTGACGTCCGCGGGCGCCGCCTCCGGCATCGACCTGTGCCTGCACATCCTGCGCGGCGACCTCGGGGTGGCCGCGTCGAACCACGCGGCCCGGCGCCTGGTCGCCGCCCCCTACCGCAGTGGCGGCCAGGCGCAGTACGTGCCGCGCAGTGTGCCCGAGCCGCTGGGCGAGCGGTTCGCCGCGACCCGCGAGTGGGCGCTGCGCCGGCTCGCGGAGCCCCTCACCCTGGAGGCGCTCGCCCGGCACGCGGCGGTGTCGGCGCGCACGTTCTCGCGGCGCTTCGTCGAGGACACCGGGTACACGCCGATGCAGTGGGTCATGCGCGCCCGCGTCGACCTCGCCCGCGAACTGCTCGAACGCTCCCAGCTGAGCGTGGAGCGGATCGCCGCGGACGTCGGGCTCGGCACCGGCTCGAATCTGCGGCTGCACTTCCAGCGGATCCTGGGCACCACTCCGAGCGAGTACCGGCGCACCTTCACTCACGGGGAGTAGTCCCCGGCCCCAGCCCCGCCGCCGGTCCCGTCCAGCCCCGCCGCCGGTCCCGTCCCATGTCCTGCCGCCGGTCCCGTCCCATGTCCTGCCATGCCGTGCCGCCTGGCGCGATCCTTGCGAACCATGGCACTCACGCCGCTGCCGCCGGTGCGGTCCGCGCGCGAACCTGGTGGCACCGCACGGCGAACCGGAAAGGGCATCACCCATGACTCGCATCGGCATCAACGGCTTCGGCCGCATCGGACGCAACGTGCTGCGCGCGCTGCTCGAGCGCGACAGCAAGCTCGAGGTCGTCGCCGTCAACGACCTCACCGAGCCCGCCACCCTCGCCCGGCTCCTCGCCTTCGACACGACGGCGGGCCGGCTGGGCCGCCCGGTGACCGTCGACGGGGACACGCTGGTCGTCGACGGGCGCCGCATCAGGGTGCTCGCCGAACGGGAGCCGGCCCGGCTGCCGTGGGCCGAGCTGGGCGTCGACCTCGTGCTGGAGGCGACCGGCCGCTTCACCTCGGCCGACGCCGCCCGCGCCCACCTCACCGCCGGCGCGCGCAAGGTCCTGGTCAGCGCGCCCTCGGCGGGCGCCGACGTCACCCTCGCCTACGGCGTCAACACCGACGCGTACGACCCCGCCGCGCACACGGTCGTCTCCAACGCGTCCTGCACCACCAACGCGCTGGCGCCGCTGGCGTCGGTGCTCGACGAGCTGGCCGGCATCGAGCACGGCTTCATGACGACGGTGCACGCCTACACGCAGGAGCAGAACCTCCAGGACGGTCCGCACCGCGACCCGCGCCGCGCCCGCGCCGCCGGGGTGAACATCGTGCCGACCACGACGGGCGCCGCCAAGGCGATCGGCCTGGTGCTGCCGAACCTCGACGGCAAGCTGTCCGGCGACTCGATCCGGGTCCCGGTCCCGGTGGGTTCGATCGTCGAGCTGAACACGACCGTCGCCCGCGAGGTGACCCGCGAGGACGTGCTGGCGGCCTACCGCGCCGCGGCCGAGGGCCCGCTCGCCGGCGTGCTGGAGTACTCGGACGATCCGCTGGTCTCCTCCGACATCACCGGCAACCCGGCCTCGTCGATCTTCGACTCGGCCCTCACCCGCGTCGACGGCCGGCACGTCAAGGTGGTCGCCTGGTACGACAACGAGTGGGGCTTCTCGAACCGCGTCATCGACACGCTCGAACTGCTCGCCACGTCCTGAACGGGCAGGCCGGTGCGACAGGGGCGGGACCCGCAGGTCACAATGGTGCAATGAGCAATTGCAAAGTTTATTTCGACATCGACATCAACGGCGAGAACGCGGGCCGCATCGTCTTCGAGCTCTTCGAGGACGTGACCCCGAAGACCGCCAAGAACTTCATCGAGCTGGCCACCGGCGAGCACGGATACGGTTACGCGGGCTCCCCGTTCCACCGCGTGATCCCGCAGTTCATGCTCCAGGGCGGTGACTTCACCAACGGCAACGGCACCGGGGGCAGGAGCATCTACGGCGAGAAGTTCGCCGACGAGAACTTCCAGCTGAAGCACACCGGCCCGTACCTGCTCTCCATGGCGAACGCGGGTCCGAACACCAACGGCTCGCAGTTCTTCATCACCACGGTCGCCACCCCCTGGCTGGACGGCAAGCACGTCGTCTTCGGCAAGGTCGTCGAGGGCACGGACGTGGTCGACAAGATCGAGGGCTACGGTTCCTCCCCGTCGGGCCGCACCTCCGCGAAGATCACGGTCCGGGAGTCCGGCAAGCTCTGAGGCCGACCGGCCGCACCAGGACCTGACTCGGACGGGGCCCACCGCACACGGCGCGGTGGGCCCCGTTCCCGTCCCGTCTGGTGGGGTCCGCCGGGTGATGCGACGCTGGGGTGGAGAAGTGCCCGAGCGAGGCGACCCGGGAGGGCCGATGGGACGGGACGTCCCGGCGCTGGTCTTCACCCGCGAGGACCGCCGCCGCTACCGGATCAAGATGCAGGAGTGCCTCGACGCCTTCGCGCAGATGCTGCGCGAGTCCCGGTTCGAGACCGAGCGGCCCCAGGTGGGGCTGGAGATCGAGCTGAACCTGGTCGACGACGAGGCCGAGCCGGCGATGCGCAACGCCGACGCGCTCGAAGCGATCGCGGACCCCGCCTGGTCCACCGAGCTGGGCCGGTTCAACCTGGAGATCAACATCCCGCCCCGGACCCTGACGGCGGGCGGCCCCGACGCCTGGGAGACCGAGATCCGGGCCGCCCTGAACCACGCCGAGGACCGCGCCCGGACGGTCGGCGCCCACCTGATCATGGTCGGCATCCTGCCCACGCTGCGCGAGTCCGACGTGGGCGAGGCGGCCCTGTCGGAGAACCCGCGCTACCGGCTGCTCAACGACCAAGTCTTCGCGGCCCGGGGCGAGGACCTGCACATCGAGGTGGACGGCGTGGACCGGCTGCGGACCTACGCGGACACGATCATGCCCGAGGCGGCCTGCACCAGCACGCAGTTCCACCTCCAGGTCTCCCCCGACGAGTTCGCCGACTACTGGAACGCGGCCCAGGCGATCGCCGGAGTGCAGGTCGCCCTGGCGGCCAACTCGCCCTTCCTGCTCGGCAAGGAACTCTGGCACGAGAGCCGTGTCCCGCTGTTCGAGCAGGCCACCGACACCCGGCCGCAGGAGATCAAGGCCCAGGGCGTGCGGCCCCGGGTGTGGTTCGGGGAGCGGTGGATCAACAGCGTCTTCGACCTCTTCGAGGAGAACCTGCGCTACTTCCCCGCCCTGCTGCCCCTGTGCGACGAGCAGGACCCCGCACAGACCCTGGACCGGGGCGACATCCCGGAACTGGGCGAACTGACCCTCCACAACGGCACCATCTACCGCTGGAACCGGCCCGTGTACGCGGTGGCGAACGACGTCCCGCACGTCCGGGTGGAGAACCGCGTGCTGCCCGCCGGCCCGACCGTCGCCGACACCCTCGCCAACGGCGCCTTCTACTACGGGCTCACCCGCGCCCTGGTCGAGGAGGAGCGGCCGGTGTGGTCGCGGATGTCGTTCTCGGTCGCCGAGGACAACCTGCACACCGCTGCCCGGCACGGCATCGAGGCCAGCCTCTACTGGCCCGGGGCGGGCGAGGTGACCGTGCCGGAACTGGTGCTGCGGCGGCTCCTGCCACTGGCGCACCGGGGGCTGGAGCTGTCGGGCATGGACGCGGCATGGCGGGAGCCGCTGCTCGGCATCATCGAGCAGCGCTGTGTCACCGGACGCAACGGCGCCGTCTGGCAGAAGGAGATGTTCCACCACATCGACGCGACCGCCCACCCCGGGCGGCACGAGGCGCTGCGCCGGATGACGCGGCAGTACATGGACTACATGCATCTCAACGCCCCGGTCCACACCTGGCCGGTCGAGTGACTGCGGCGCCCCGCGCGGTCGGCGCCGGGGGCCAGGGAGGCGGCAGACGATGTGCCGATGGCTCGCCTATTCGGGAACTCCGGTGCTGCTGGAGACCATCCTCTACAAGCCCGAGCACTCCCTGATCGACCAGAGCCTGCACGCCCGGATGGGTGTGGAGACGACCAACGGGGACGGGTTCGGCGTCGGGTGGTTCGGCCCGGAGATGGCGACGCCCGCGATCGTGCGGGAGATCGGCCCGGCGTGGAGCAACCGCAATCTGCGGGAGATCGCCGGACACGTCCGTTCGTCGCTGTTCTTCGCGCACATCCGGGCCTCCACCGGAAGTCCGGTGCAGCAGACCAACTGCCACCCGTTCCGCCACGGCCGCTGGATGTGGATGCACAACGGGGCGATCGCCGAGTTCCACCGCGTCCGGCGCGACCTCGCCCTGGCCGTCGATCCGCGGCTCTTCCTGGACATCGAGGGGTCGACCGACTCGGAGATGATGTTCTACCTGGCCCTCACGTTCGGTCTGGAGGACGATCCGCCGGCGGCCGTGGCGCGGATGGCGGGGCTGGTGGAGGAGATCGGTCACGAGCACGGGGTGGAGTACCCGTTGCAGATGACAGTCGCCGTGACCGACGGACGACGGCTGTGGGCGTTCCGCTACTCGAGCCAGCAGGACTCGCGCTCGCTCTACTACAGCTCGGCCGTGGAGAGCCTGCGCGCGCTCCATCCCGACCTGCCCTTCCTGCGCGAGGCGTCCGACGACACCCGCCTCATCGTGTCCGAGCCCCTGGGCAACCTGCCCGGGGTGTGGAACAAGGTGCCGGAGAGCAGTTACGGCGTCGTCCAGCCCGAGGGCGACGCCATGTTCCCCTTCGTCCCGCGACCCGGGTGACCCCGTTGACACGAGCCGGGGAAGATCACACAATCGGTGCCATGACCACATACCGGTTCGGCACCACGGCGGAGTGTCCCCGCGTGCCCGAGCGAACCGGTTGTGAGCGCTCCGGCCGATAACGGCCGTCTTCGCACCGACGTTCCGACGCCCGCCGCGTCGCGATCCGCTCGGTTTCCTTCCGGCGTCCCCGCCGGATCACCTTCCTTTTCCCGGGCCGCCCGGCGGTGACGCCGTACCGCCCTGGCCCGGACCGACCCGTACCGCCACACAAGGGGAGGACTCCCATGACCGTCACGACCGCCGGCCCGACCGTCGCTCTGCGCGAAGCGCGCATCCCGGGGGACGGAATGTACGAGGGCCGGCGCATCCTGCGCCGGCTGCCCGAGGGGTGGGCCGAGCGGCCCTACGAACGCTTCGAGGTCGTTCCGCGGGCGCGCACGATCGGCGCCGAGATCAGGGGCGTCGATCTCTCGCGCCCGCTCGGACCCGCGCTGCGCGAGGAGCTGAACCGCGCCCTGCTGGAGTGGAAGGTGCTGTTCTTCCGCGCCCAGCACCTCACCTCCGACCAGCAGCGCCGCTTCGCGGGCCACTGGGGCGACCTGGAGACCAACCCGCTGCTGGCCGCCGGTGCCAGCGAGGACGTCGTCCGGTTCGACAAGGCCGACGGAGCCACCCCGACGTACGAGAACGTCTGGCACGCCGACGTCACCTTCCGCGAGCGGCCCGCGCTCGGTGCCGTCCTCCAGCTGCGCGAGGTGCCGCCGTTCGGCGGTGACACCATGTGGGCGGACATGGCGGCGGCCTACGACAACCTTCCCCAGGAGGTGAAGGACCGCGTCGACGGGGCCCGCGCCGTGCACGACTTCATCCCCGGCTTCGCCAGGTTCTACGGCCCCGAACGGCTGGTCCCCCACCAGGAGCGGTTCCCGCCCGTGGAGCACCCGGTGGTGCGCACCCACCCGGAGACCGGGCGGCGCATGCTGTTCGTCAACGCGTCCTTCACCACCCGCATCACCGGCATGGACCGCGACGAGAGCGACCGGCTGCTGCGCTTCCTGTTCCAGCAGGCGCACGTCCCCGAGTACCAGGTGCGGTGGCGCTGGCAGCCCGGAGACGTCGCCTTCTGGGACAACCGGGCGACGCAGCACTACGCCGTGGGCGACTACGGCAGCGAGCGCCGGGTGGCCGAACGCGTCGCCATCGCGGGCGACCGGCCGTCGTGACGCCGGGGCGGGCCGGGGCGCGGTCGCGCCCCGGCCCGCTCCCCGCCGTTACGCCGGGTCCGGGTCCCGCTCCTCGGTCTCCTCGATCGCGGCCGGGCGCAGCTGGGCCGCACGGACGCGGTCCACGTCGAGCTTGACGCCCCGGTCGAACCGGTAGATGCCGTTCTGTTCCTGGAAGACGTCGGTGAGCTGGGTGTAGCAGTAGCCGAACATGTCCCGGTCCCCGAGGAGCACTCCGGTCAGGCCCGCGAACCGCTCGTGGAACTCCTCCTCGTCGCGGACCCGTTGGCCGTACCCCCAGGAGACGGTCCGGTCCTCGCCGGAGCGTTCGGCGGCGGCCTCCGGGTCCCACCAGATGCCGCCGAACTCGCTGACGAAGTACGGCTGTCCGCGGTAGGGCACCGAGTACGGGGTGCCGTTCTCGTGGGCGTTGACGAAGGGGGCGTCCTTGGCGAGGCCGGACATCAGCTCCCGGAAGGCCGCCGGGTCCTGCTCGTAGTGGTGGGCGTCGTAGACGTCGGTCTCGGCGACCCGGTGGGCGTAGCCGGAGGCGTCGACGACCGGGCGGGTGGTGTCCATGGCCTTGGTGGCCAGGAACATGGCCCGGGTGACGTCGTCGAGCCGGGTGATGCGGTCGTGCAGCTTCTGGTAGGTCTCGTTGAGGGGGCACCAGCCGATGATCGAGGGGTGCGAGTAGTCGCGCTCCAGGGCCTCCAGCCACTGGGCGACGTAGGAGGCGTCGGGCTGCTGGTTGTCGCCGGAGGAGCCGCCCGTCTCGCAGCCCCAGTCGCCGAACTCGCCCCAGACCAGGTAGCCGAGGCGGTCCGCGTGGTGGAGGAAGCGTTCCTCGAAGACCTTCTGGTGCAGCCTGGCTCCGTTGAAACCGGCCGCCATCGCCAGCTCGATGTCCCTCACCAGTGCCTCGTCGGTCGGGGCGGTCATCAGCCCGTCCGGGTACCAGCCCTGGTCGAGGACGAGGCGCTGGAAGACCGGGCGGCCGTTGAGGGTGACGGCCTTGCCGCGCAGGCCCACGGCGCGCAGCCCGGCGTAGCTCTCGGCGCTGTCGACGACCTGCCCCGCGGCGTCGAGGAGTTCGAGGCGCAGGTCGTACAGGTGCGGGTCGTCGGGGCTCCACTCGCGTCGCCGGTCGTCCGGTACGGGCAGGTGCAGGCGCGGGGCGAGGTCCAGGTCGGCGCGGGCCTCGGCGCGGCTCACCTCGCCGCCGGCGTCGCTGAGGACGGCGCGCACCCGGTGGCCGGGGCGGTTGCCGGACAGGGGCAGTTCGAGGTGGAAGGCGGAGCCGGCCAGGTCGGGGGTGATCCGGGGGCGGCGCAGGTGGAGGTCGGGGACGGGCTCCAGCCAGACGGTCTGCCAGATGCCGGTGACCCGGGTGTAGTTGCAGTCGTGGTTGGCGTACTTCACGGCCTGCTTGCCCCGGGCCTGCGGACCGGACTTGGGGTCGCGGGCGCGGACGGTGACGACGACCTCCTCGCCCGCCCCGGCGATGTCGCCGAGGTCGGCGGTGAAGGGCGTGAAGCCGCCGCGGTGCCGGGCGACCTCCCTGCCGTCGGCCCACACGGTGGTGTCGTGGTCGACGGCACCGAAGTGCAGCAGCACGCGGCGCCCGGCCCAGGCCGCGGGCAGGGCGATGGCGCGCCGGTACCAGACGGCCTCCATGAAGTCGGTGTCGCCGATGCCGGACAGCTCGGACTCGGGCGGGAAGGGCACGAGGATCTCGTCGGCCAACTCGCGGTCCAGCAGGCCGCGTTCGAGTCCGCTGTCGCCCCGGTCGGTCTCGAACTGCCAGGCGCCGTTCAGGTTGAGCCAGTCGCGGCGCACGAACTGCGGTCGCGGGTACTCCGGGCGCGGTGCGGAGTGAGTGGGCACACATGCTCCAGTCGATCGGTGGTCCGGCGCCGAGGCGCCGGACCGGTGCGTACAGCGGGAGGGTGAGGTCAGGAGCCGCCGAGGCCGGTGGTGGCCACGGAGTCGACGATGCGGCGCTGGAAGAAGAGGAAGACGACGATCAGCGGCAGGGCCGCGAGCAGGGCGGAGGCCATCGACTGCGCGTACTGGACACCGTAGGCGTCCTTCACGGTGGCCAGGCCCACCGGGAGGGTCATCAGGTCGGGGTCGTTGGTGACGATGAACGGCCACATGAAGTTGTTCCACGCCCCGATGAAGACGAAGATCGCCACCGCGGCCACGATCGGCCGCGAGAGCGGCAGCACGATCGACCGGAAGACCCGGAACTCGGAGGCTCCGTCGATCCGGGCGGCCTCCTCCAGCGCCCGGGGCACGGCGTCGAAGAACCGCTTGAGGATGAACACCATCATCGGCGCGACGACCTGGGGCAGGATGACCGCCGCGTAGGTGTCGACGAGGTCGAGGAGGAGCATCTGCTCGAACAGCGGCACGACCAGGAGCTGCGGCGGGACCATGATGGCGGCGACGGTGACGGCGAGCAGGGCCCGGCGGCCGCGGAAGGTGCCGCGGGAGAAGCCGTAGGCCGCGAGGGTGGAGACCACCACGGTGATGAGGGTGACCAGCCCGGCGATCAGGAAGCTGTTGAACGCCCAGACGGCCACGTTCCCGCGTTCCAGGATCTGCCGGTACGCGTCCCAGGTGAAGGCCCCCTTGAAGGGGGACAGGCCGGGCGTGGCGATGTCCTGCTCGCTCTGCACCGAGGTGGCGACCGCCCACAGGAACGGGGTCAGCCAGACGGCCGCCAGGACGACCAGTGCCGTACCGGCCAGGACCCGGGGCAGCCGGCCGTGTCCTAGGAGCAGCGGGAAACCGGTCGCCTCCCGAGGGGGACGGCGCCGCGTGCGGAGGAGGGGGGCGGTTGCGGACACGGTCAGTCCTCCTGGCGGAAGAGGCGGAGCTGCACGAGCGAGACGACGATGACGAGCGCGAAGAAGAGGTAGGAGATCGCGGAGGCGTAGCCGAGCCGGTATCCGGTGAAGCCGACGTCGTAGACGTACTCCAGGACCGGGCGGGTGGAGCCGTTCGGGCCGCCCTTGGTGAGGATGTAGATCTGGTCGAACACCTTGAGCGAGGCGAGGATCTGGAGCATGGCGACCAGCGCGGTGGTCCTGCGCAGCTGCGGCAGGGTGACGGACCACAGGCGGCGCCAGGCGCCGGCGCCGTCGAGTGCCGCCGCCTCGTCGAAGGCCGGGGGCAGGGACTGAAGGGCCGCGAGATAGAGGAGGAAGTTGAAGCCGACCGTCCACCAGACGGTGAGGGCGGCGATGGACCACATGGCGACGGACTCGTCGGAGAGCCAGCCGACGGGCTCCATGCCGAGGCTGTCGAGGAGCTGGTTGGCGAGTCCCAGGTCGGGCTGGTAGAGCCAGGTCCACACGAGGGTCACCACGGTCACGGGCAGCAGGTAGGGCGCGAAGAACGCCAGTCGCCACGCCCACTGTCCGGCGAGTCCGCTGTGCACCAGCAGCGCCATGGCCAGCGCGACGAGGACCAGCGGCACACTGGAGACGGCGGTGAAGAAGACCGTGTTGCCGAGGCTGCTCCACACGTCCGGGTCGCCGAGGGCCTCGGCGTAGTTGTCGAAGCCGACGAAGCCGGTGTCGCGCAGGGCGAGCGAGGTGTCGGTGAAGCTCATCCACAGTCCCTGCACCAGCGGCCACACCATGAAGAGGCCGAAGACGACCAGGAACGGCAGGACGAAGACGAACCCGGTGGCCGGGCCGGTGCGGATACGGCGCAGGACGGCCCGGCGTCGGGAGCCGGCGCGGGAGGCGGGCGGGTCGGCCTGCGTCCTCTCGCCGAGCGGAGCGGTGGTGGTCACGTCGGTCACTCCTTCGGCGGGTCAGGCCACCGGGTTGGGCTGCCGCAGCAGCGCGTCCGCCTCGCGGACCATCTGGCGGACCGCCTTCTCGGGGGTCGTGTTGCCCAGCAGCGCCGACTGGAGCGGCTGGTGCATGCGGTTGTGGAAGTTCGAGCCGGCGCCGGTGAACCAGTTGGGCGGGTCGAGGACCGCCACCGTCGCCGCGTCCGCGTAGGAGGACTGCGGCTCCAGGGCGGCGTAGCCGGGCTCGGCGAGCACGGGCCGGTAGGCGGGGATGTGGCCGGCGGTGGCCCAGGTGAGGCTCTGCTTGAGCATCTCGGCGATGTACCGGTGGGCCTCGCGGCGCCGCTGGGGATCGGGGTCGTCCTGGTGCGGGAGGACGAAGCTGTGGCTGTCGGTGTAGACGGCGGGCTTGTCGAAGACCTGGGGGAAGGAGGCCGCGCCCAGCGGGACGCCGGACTTCTTCAGCGTCGGCAGCTCCCACTCCCCGAGCAGGGCCATGCCGCCCCGGCCGGTCGTGAAGGCGGCCAGCGCGCCGTTGTAGTCGAGGTCGTTGGGGTTGGTGCGGCCGTCGAAGAGCTGCCGCATGAAGGTCACGACGCGGACGGCGGCATCGATGTCGATCCGGGCGGGGCCGCCCTCCGGGAGGGTGAAGGCGGCGCCGGTCTGCGCGTAGAGCGCGGCGAACAGGCGCCAGTTCTGTGAGGTGTCGGTGACGTGGCCGAACAGGATGCCCGCTTCCCCGGTCGCCTCGGCGAGGGCCTTGCCGGCGTCCAGCAGGGCCTCCGGCGAGCCCATCGGGGCCAGTTCGCCCGAGGAGTCCAGGAGCCCGGCGGTGTCCGCGGCCTCCTTGTCGTAGAAGACGATGAAGGGGTGGACGTCGAGCGGGATCGCGTAGACCGTGCCCTCGTGCTGGGTCCGCCGCCAGACCGCGGGGGTGAAGTCCTCGCCGGTGACGCCGAACTCGGCGAGCAGGTCCAGGTCGATGGGGTCCACCAGGCCGCCGGGCGCGTACCCCGCCAGCCGGGACAGGTGCATGGCGGCCACGTCGGAGGCCCGGCCGCCGGCGGCGGACATGGCGAGCTTGGTGTAGTAGGAGGGGCCCCAGTCGAGGATCGTGCGGTCCACGTCGAAGCCCTCGGGCCCCCGGGCCACGGCCCCGATCATGTCGTCCATCAGCATGCCGTCACCGCCCTGGAACAGGTCCCAGACGCTCAGCGCGGACGCACCGGAGGCGGAGGCCGGTGAGGCACAGCCGGACAGCGGGCCGGCGGCGAGCAGGGCGCCCGCTCCGGCCAGGGTGTGACGCAGCAGGCGACGGCGGCTGAGGCGGCGTACCGGATCGGACGCGGCCGGCACCTCCTGGGCAGGCGGACGGGAACTCATCGCGGACCTTTCGACGGCCGGAGCTCAGTGCGGTGGCTAGTTTTTACATCGATGTACATGGGCTGTAAAGAGCTGGGGCCAGGGATCGTCGACGGCGCGCGGGAGGCCGGGACATAGACTCGGCAGTCGCGCGAAGGGGCAGGGAGGTCTCGGTGGCACGGCCCAGGATCAAGGACGTCGCACGTCATGCGGGCGTCTCGGAGAAGACGGTGTCCAACGTCATCAACGACTACGCCCATGTCTCCGAGCGGACCAGGCGTGTGGTGCGGGAGGCCATCGAACAGCTCGGGTACCGGGTGAACCTGGCCGGCCGTCATCTGCGCAAGGGCCGTACCGGCATCATCGCCCTCGTCGTGCCCGAACTGGACATCCCGTACTTCGCCGAGCTGGCCCGGCACGTCATCCGCGAGGCGGAGCAGCGCTCGCTGACGGTCCTGATCCACCAGTCCGGGGCGGACCGCGCCCACGAGCTGGCGGCGCTGGCCGGTTTCGGCTCCACCTTCGTGGACGGCATCATCCTCAGTCCGCTCGCCCTGACCGCCGACGACCTGCGCGACCGCGCGGGCGCGCCGCCCACCGTGCTGCTCGGGGAGCTGCTGGAGGAGGGCGCCGACCACGTGGCCATCGACAACGAGCGGGCCGCGCGCGAGGCGACCCGGCACCTGATCGGCCTCGGACGCCGCTCGATCCTCGCCGTCGGGGGGCGCGACGACCCGGGCCTCGGGACGGCCCAGGCCCGCACGCGCGGGTTCCGCGCCGCTCTGGAGGAGGCGGGTGTCGCCTACGATCCCGCCGCGCTGCTGCCGGTCGGCTCGTTCCGGATGCCCGACGGCGCCGAGGCCGTGACACGGGCGCTCGACGGCGGCGCGCGGCCGGACGCGCTGCTCTGCCTCAACGACCAGCTGGCGCTGGGCGCGTTGCGGGCCCTGCACGAGCACGGGATCGCGGTGCCCGAGGACGTGGCCGTCATCGGCTTCGACGACGTGGAGGGTGGGCGGTTCTCCGTGCCGACGCTGAGCACGGTGGCGCCGGACAAGGCGGCGGTGGCCAAGGTCGCCGTGCAGCTGCTCCAGGACCGGATCGAGGAGGCCACGGGACCGGACGGCGCCGGCGACGGCGCCGGGCAGGGTGTGCTCTCGCCGCAGGACCGCATCGTGGCCCACCGGCTCGTCCTGCGGGAGAGCACGGAGGGCCGCGCGCGGTCCTGAGGACCGGTCGCCGGTGGGTCGCTCCCCCTGGACCGATCAGGGCAGGGACGGCCTTCCCTTCTCCATCACTCGCGAAATGGTATTCCATTTACCGGCAGACCCCTTGACGGTGCCGAGCGGCGAAAACTACGTTCTGTTCATCGGAACGCCACTTCCGCTTCGTGGAACTCACCTCTCCCCATCCCGAGCCCAGGAGTCCCGTATGACTGCCCTGGAAGACCGCCGCCCGTCCCCGGCGACCGGCGAGACCGCCACCAGCTCCGGCCTCTACACGTACGACCTGGCCCCGACGAAGCGGGAGGGCCGCCGCTGGGGCGCCTACAACGTCTTCACCCTCTGGGCCAACGACGTGCACAGCCTCGGCAACTATGCCTTCGCCATCGGCCTGTTCGCCCTCGGACTGAACGTGTGGGGCATCCTCGCCGCCTTCGCGCTCGCCTCGGTCCTGCTCTTCCTGCTGCTCACCCTCTCCGGCTTCATGGGACACAAGACGGGTGTGCCGTTCCCCGTCATGAGCCGCATCGCCTTCGGTATCAAGGGGGCGAAGATCCCGGCCGCGGTCCGCGGCGGCGTGGCCATCGCCTGGTTTGGTATCCAGACCTATCTCGCCTCCGCGGTGCTGAGCGCCCTCCTGGTGGCCCTCTTCCCCGGCCTGGCCGCATGGGACACCAACTCCCTGCTCGGCCAGTCCACACTGGGCTGGGTCACCTTCCTGGCCCTGTGGGCCCTTCAGGTGCTCATCGTGAGCTACGGGATGCAGATGATCCGCCGTTACATGGCCGTCGCGGCGCCGACCACGCTGCTCACCATGTGCGCCCTGGCGGTGTGGATGTTCGTGCGCGCGGACGGCTCGGTCTCGCTCTCCAACGGCGAGCCGCTCACCGGCGGCGCCATGTGGCTCCAGGTACTGGAGGCCGCCGCCCTGTGGGTCGTGATCTACGGGACGTTCGTGCTGAACTTCTGCGACTTCACCCGGTCCGCGCGCAGCCGCGCCGCCATCGTCCGCGGCAACGTGATCGGCATCCCGGTCAACATGCTCTTCTTCGCCGGCATCGTGGCGGTCCTCAGCGGGGCCCAGTTCTCCCTGGACGGACACGTCATCACCAGTCCGACGGACATCGTGCGGACCGTGCCCAACATGTTCCTGCTGGCCGTCGCCTCGCTCGCCCTGATCGCGCTGACCGTGGCGGTGAACCTGCTGGCCAACTTCGTGGCACCGATCTACGCCCTGGTCGACCTCTTCCCGCACCGGCTCGACTTCCGCCGCGCGGGCCTGGTGAGCGCGGTCCTGGGCCTGGTGATCACGCCCTGGAACCTCTACAACAGCCCCGTCGTCGTGAACTACTTCCTGGGCGGACTCGGCGCCCTGCTCGGACCCCTCTTCGGCGTGATCATGGCCGACTACTGGCTGCTGCGGAAGTCCCGCGTGAACGTGCCGGCCCTCTACACGGACGACACGGGCGCCGAGTACCACTACCGCCGGGGCTACAACCCGCGCGCCGTCGCCGCCTTCGTCCCCGCCGCCGCGATCGCCGTCGTGGTCGCCCTGGTGCCCTTCTTCCACGCGGCGGCCGGGTTCTCCTGGTTCATCGGCGCGATCATCGGCGCCGTCCTCTACGCGGTCGTCGCCGACCGCGCCTCGCCGATCCGCGACGTCGACGGCGAGGCGATCGCCGTCGCCGCGGAGTAGCCGCGGGCCCCGCGCCCCTCAGGAACCTCCCACCCGAGCAGAAGGCCCACTCATGCGCATCCTCGTGGTCAACGTCAACACCACGCAGTCCATCACCGACGCGATCGGCAGGCAGGCGGCCGGCGCGGCCTCCCCGGGCACCGAGATCGTCCCGCTGACACCCGCGTTCGGCGCCGAGTCCGTCGAGGGCAACTACGAGAGCTACCTCGCCGCGGTCGCCGTCATGGAGACCGTCCGCGCCCACCCGGAGCCCTTCGACGCGGTGATCCAGGCCGGCTACGGCGAACACGGCCGCGAAGGGCTGCAGGAACTGCTCGACGTCCCCGTCGTCGACATCACCGAGGCCGCGGCGAGCACCGCCCAGTTCCTCGGCCGCCGGTACTCCGTCGTCACCACCCTCGACCGTACGGTCCCCCTGATCGAGGAGCGGCTGGCGGCGGCCGGACTGAGTTCCCGGTGCGCGTCCGTGCGCGCCAGCGGGCTCGCCGTCCTGGAACTGGAGGAGGACGAGCAGGCGGCCGTGGACGCCATCACCGAACAGGCCGCCCGCGCGGTCGAGGACGACCGGGCCGAGGTGATCTGCCTGGGCTGCGGCGGCATGGCGGGCCTCGCCGAACGCGTGGTGGAGCGCACCGGCGTCCCCGTGGTCGACGGGGTCGCCGCCGCCGTCACGGTCGCCGAGTCACTGGTCCGGCTCGGCCTGACCACGTCCAAGGTGCGCACGTACGCGCCCCCGCGGCCCAAGCGGATCGTCAACTGGCCGCCGAAGGCCGGGTGACGCCTCCCGCACGTCCTTCGCCCGTCACGCCCCGCGCCGGTCGCGGGGTATTCTGACGGGCCGCCCGCCCGACGCCCCGCACCGGCTCGGCGGGCGTCGGAACGGGAAGGCGGACAAGGGACGGCGATGGCTGCGTCAGAGGGCTTCACGCCCGAGTCCGAGCGGGTCACGCGGCAGTTGCGGGACCAGATCATCGACGGTGCGCGACGGCCCGGCAGCCGCCTGGTCGAACGGGAGCTGGCCGAGGCGCTCGGCGTGAGCCGGCTGCCCGTCCGGGAGGCCCTCAAGACCCTGGTCTCCGAGGGCCTGGTGACCCCGAGGCCGCGGTCCTGGGCGGTGGTGCGGGAGTTCACCACGAGCGACATCGCCGACCTCGACGAGGTCCGCTCGGGTCTGGAGACCCTGGGGTTCCGGCTCGCCGCCCAACGGCACACCCGCGCCGGGCTGGAGAAGCTCCGCGCGACCGTGGACGCCGAGCTGGCGGCGGCCCGCGCGGGCGACGCGGTACGGGCCCGCCGGGCGGCGGCCGACTTCCACCAGACCGTCATCTCGCTGGCCGCCAACGAGCTGCTCAACGAACTCGAGCGGGTGCTGCGCAGCCGGCTGCGGTGGCTCATGGGCCAGCACGACGACCTGCTGGGCGTGGCCCGGGAGCACGAGGCGCTCTACCAGGCCATCGCGGAACGCGACGTCGAACGCGTCCAGGAGCTCGTCCTGCACCACCTGGCGACCAGCCGCAGCGCGGCCCTGGGCCACCGCGCCCGGGAACGGGCACGGGACGAGACCGCGCCGCGGGACGAGGACTCACCACAGGGCGGGGACCCGGGCGGGAGGGAAGAGACGTAGTTCCGCGGTTTCCCCTGGTCAGGCCCTGTCGGGCGGGTCCCGGGACGGGTTCGCGGCACTCCCTCGGTCCGACGGCCGGAAAAAGTTTCAGGGAGGGTGTCGATCCGGCGGCCCTCCGTTCGTCGTGATGACGTGCGGCACCCGCCGCGCGAACGACAGGACCCGATGGGAGCGACAACCATGAAGTACATGCTGCTGATCAACGCCGGTGCGGTCGACGCCGACGGCGGTGCCGCCGAGTGCGGCGTGCAGGACTGGGTGGCGTACGACAAGGCGGTGCGGGAGGCCGGGATCCTGGTCTCCGGCGAGTCCCTGGCGGACCTGGTCACCGCGACCGTCGTCAAGGTCGGCCCGGACGGCGCCCGCACCGTGACCGACGGGCCGTTCGCGGAGAGCCGGGAGGTCCTCGGCGGCTTCTACGTCATCGACGTCCCGGACCTGGACGCCGCGCTGGACTGGGCGGCCCGCTGCCCCGGGGCACGCGGCAGCGGCT
Source organism: Streptomyces sp. BK79 (assembly GCF_044142145.1). Classification (NCBI taxonomy): domain Bacteria; kingdom Bacillati; phylum Actinomycetota; class Actinomycetes; order Kitasatosporales; family Streptomycetaceae; genus Streptomyces; species Streptomyces sp. BK79. The sequence continues at coordinate 62,914 of NZ_JBHVOC010000005.1, read as the reverse complement.
CGGTCGTCGTACGGCCGGTCGCCGACTTCGGGGCCTGACGGCGGTGCGGGAGCGGGCGGGCGGCGCCGACCGGGCGGTCGAGGCGGTCTTCCGTGAGGAGCACGGACTGCTGCTGGCGTCCCTGGTGCGGCGCTTCGGCGACCTGGACCTGGCCGAGGAGGTCGCCTCCGAGGCGCTCGAAGCAGCTCTGGTGCACTGGCCGGTGCAGGGCGTTCCGGCCAGGCCCGGTGCCTGGCTGCTGACCACGGCCCGGCGCAAGGCCGTCGACCGGCTGCGCCGGGACCAGGTCTACGCCGCCCGCCTCGCCGCCCTCCAGGTGGAGACGGACCGGGCCGGGCCCGTCCCGCCGCCGGACACCGCCGCCGGCCTGCCCGACGAGCGGCTCCAGCTCTTCTTCACCTGCGCCCACCCCGCCCTGCCGGCCGAGGCACGCGGCGCGCTGATGCTGCGCTGCCTGGCCGGGCTGACCACACCGGAGGTCGCCCGGGCCTTCCTGGTGCCGCCCGCGACGATGGCCCAGCGGATCGTGCGGGCCAAGAAGAAGATCCGCCAGGCGCGGATCCCGTTCCGCGTCCCCGGGGCCGACGAGTTGCCCGAGCGGCTGCCGGGCGTGCTCCAGGTGCTGTACTCGATGTTCACGGAGGGGTACGCGGCCAGTTCCGGCCCCGACCTGCAACGGCCCGGCCTCGCCGAGGAGGCCCTGCGTCTGGTGCGGATCCTGTACCGGCTGCTGCCCGCCGAGCGGGAGGTGGCCGGGCTGCTGGCCCTCATGCTGCTGGTCCACGCGCGGCACGGCGCGCGCACGGACGCGGACGGCGCGCCGGTGCTGCTCGCGGACCAGGACCGGGACCGCTGGGACCACGCGATGATCGAGGAGGGCACCGCCCTGGTCACGGTCGCGCTGACCGGCGGCCCGCCGGGGCCGTACGCCGTGCAGTCCGCGATCGCCGCGCTGCACGACGAGGCGCCGGACCCGGCCGGCACCGACTGGCCGCAGATCGCGGCGCTCTACGACGTGCTGCTCGCCCTCGCCCCCTCCCCCGTCGTCGCCCTCAACCGGGCGGTCGCCGTCGCCATGCGGGACGGCGAGGAGGCGGGACTCGCCCTGCTGGACGGGCTCGCGGGCGAGGAGCGGCTGCGCGGCCACCACCCGTACCACGCGGCCCGCGGCGACCTGCTGCACCGCCTGGGACGACACGCGGAGGCCGCCGCCGCCTACCGCCGGGCGCTGGACCTGGCCGGCACCGAGCCGGAGCGGGCCCACCTGCGCCGCATGCTGGACGCCACCCGGCCGCCGGCCTGACCCGCCGGGGGCGGCGGCCCCGGGCGAGCGGCGCGGACGGACCCGGGAGCGGCCCCGGGGGGGGCGGACTGCGTCTCCCGGATGCGGCCCGCGGGAAAAGAGGCACGTAGGACGGCACGGAGCGGGCATACGGATGTCCCGAGCCCCACTCCGACCACCGGGAGTACCCGTGACGCCGAGCCTGCGCACCGCCCGTGCGTGCCGTGCCGCCGCCGTTCTCCTCGTCTTCTGCGCCCTGTACGCCGCCACGCACCATCCGTGGCTCGCCGTACCCGGGCTGTACGCCGCCGCCGTGTTCGCCTGGTGCGGCGCCCGGGCCCGGACGGAGCACCGGCGACGGGTCGTACGGGCACAGCGCGCCGAGCGCCTGGCGCGCTCAGCGGCGGCGTGTTCGCCGCTCACCGTGCCGCGGCCGTGCTGCGCCTTCTGGCGGCACACCGGCGGCGCCGTGCACGGCCCGGAGTGCACCCGGCCCGCCGCCGCCCGCTTCCCGGCGCCGGACGGCTGCTGCGAGCGGTGGTGGACCTCGCTGGGCGTGCGGCACGACGCGGACTGCCCGCGCCACGCCGGCGTCCCGAACGGGGACCGGGACCGGACCGAACCGCGACGCGGTGGCCGGTCCGCCGCGTCACCGGACTTCCTGGTCCAGCGCCGTCCGCAGGGCCAGGGGGGTGGCGGCCGCCCAGGCCTGCGGTGAGCAGGAGTGGGGGTACGGGACCGGTCCCGCGGTCGCCGAGCGGTCGTAGCCGGCGATGACCTCGGGGAGCCGGTGCCCGTGGTGGGCCGCCGCCGCGACGAGGCCCTCGGTGACGGTGCGGACCTCGGCCGCGAGGCCCTGGCGGGCCAGGCCCAGGGCGATGACCGCGTTGTCGTGCGGCCAGGCGCTGCCCCGGTGGTAGGAGAGCGGGTGGTACGGGCGCTGGCCGGCGGCGAGGGTGCGGATCGCCCAGCCGGAGAAGAAGTCCGGCTCCAGCAGCCGCCGCCCCACCCGGCGGGCGCGCTCCCCGTCGAGGATGCCCGACCACAGCAGGTGCCCGGCGTCCGAGGCCAGCGCGTCCACCTGGCGTCCGGCGCCGTCGAGGGCGAGGGCCGGGAAGTCCGCGTCCGGCATCCAGAAGTCCGTGGCGAAGCGTTCCCGCAGCCGCGCGGCGCTCTCGCGGAGCCGGCGCGCGTAGGGCTCGTCCCGCCAGACGCCGTCGGCGAGTTCCGCCGTGCGCAGGAGGGCGTCGTAGGCGTAGCCCTGCGCCTCCGAGACCGCGATGGGACCCTCGGCCTGGGTGCCGTCACGGAAGCAGACGGCGCCCGCGGAGTCCTTCCAGTTCTGGTTGACCAGACCGCCGGGGTCCGGGGTGTACACGAGGTAGCCGTGCTTCTCCAGGCCGCCGTCGGTGAGCATCCAGTCGACGGCCTTGCGGGCGTGCTCCTCGAGGCGTACGGCGACGGACGGGTCGCCGGTCGTCTCGTGGTGCGCGTGGAGCAGGACGAGGAAGAGCGGGGTGGCGTCGACGGCGCCGTAGTAGCGGCCGTACGGGACCTGGCGGAAGTGGGCGAGTTCGCCGCGCCGGGTCTCGTGGACGATGCGGCCGGGCTGCTCGCCGCTGAAGGCGTCGTACCGTTCGCCCTGGGTGGCGGCGAGCGCGCTCAGGACGGCGGCGGCCGTCGCGGGCCGGTACGGCAGCAGGAAGTACGAAGTCAGCAGGGAGTCGCGGCCGAACAGGGTGAGGAACCACGGGATGCCGGCCGCGGGGACGCGCACGTCCTCGCCGTCGACGCCGGGGACCGGGACGGTCAGCAGGTCGAGGTCGGCGAGGCCGCGTTCGACGGTGCGGGTCAGGTCGTCCGTCGCGGTCACCGTCGCGGTCGCCGTCCCGGTGTCGCGCGGGTGCGCGGGCCGGGTGCCGGCCGGAGCGGTGGAGGCGCCGGTGACGGCCGCAGGGGCCGTCGGGGGCCGTCCGTGCGGGTGGGCGCGGACGGTGAGGTGCAGGTCGGCCCGGCCGTGGGCGTCGAGCGGCAGATGCCAGGTCAGGGTCCGGGCGGTGGCCCGGGGTTGCGACGGCGCCGGGCCCACCGCGTCCGGGGCGGGCCGGCAGACGATCTCCGTCCGGGCCTCCCAGTCCGCTCGCCGGTAGGTGAGGAGCAGTCCGTCGGGCGTGTCCCGGCTCTCGTGCTCCGCGCCGGGCTTGGCGTAGTGCCGGTCGTCGGCGCGGAGTTCGAAGAGGTCGGCGAAGTCGGCGTCGACGGTGAGGTCGACGCGGGCGGTCACGGGGTCGGGGCGGTTGCCGACCAGGCTCAGGTGTTCGGTGAAGGTGCCCGCGGTGACGCTCTGCCGACGGAAGACGGTGTACGCGGGCGGGTCGTCGCGGGTGCCCTCCGGGGTCAGGACGCAGGCCGCCGTGCTGTCTGTCCGAGCGGTGGCGGGCACGAGCGCGACGGGGGCGGTGCCGTCGACGGCGAGCCGCCAGCAACCGAGGTGCCGGGCGTCCTGGTAGAAGAGTCCGTCCGGGGTCGCGCCGCGGGTGCCGCTGATCTCCCCGTCGGCGCCGAGGCGGACGAAGGTGGCGTCGCGCACCAGCTGGACGCGGGGTTCGGCCGCGGTCACGGCGTGGGCTCCTTCGGGTCGGCGCTCAGCAGGTCGAGCGTGAGCGCGGCGGTCCAGGAGAAGTGCCGGGTGCCGCGGGCCGCGCCGGTGGCGGGGTCGACGTACTCGGCGAATCCGGAGCGCCCCGCCTCCGTCAGGAAGCCGGCGCGGAGCCGGTCGGCGTCCTGGGCGAGGCCGTGGGCGCGCAGCCCCCGCTCGATCAGCCAGGCGGTGTTGAACCAGGCCGGACCGCGCCAGTACCGGGTGGTGTCGAAGGCGTGGCCGGTGAGGTCGTAGCTGGGGACCAGATGGGTGGCCGGGGCGCTGAACCGCGGCCCGGTCAGCGTGGCGTGCAGACGCCGGACGACGTCCTGCGGCAGGTGCGGCACGAGCAGGGGGACGAGGCCGCTGACGCTGCCCTCGTCGATCGGCGTGTCGTCGTGCAGGTCGCGCGCGCGGAACAGGCCGGCCTCCGCGTCCCACAGCCGGTCCACCAGAGCCCTCGTGAGTGCGGCGGCCCGCTCGGTGTGCCGCTCCCCCGGCAGGCCCAGCTCGCGGGCCACGGCGGCCAGGGCCAGTTCGCTGACGGCCAGCAGGGCGTTGAAGGCCGGGTCCTCCACGGCGAACCGGTGGGGTGCGACCCGGTCGTCGTAGCCGGCCTCCCGGTACTCGGTGGCCAGCCGGACGTAACGGCCGTAGTCGAGGTCGGTGGGCCGGTCGGCGGGGTGGCCGTGGTCGAGGTCGGCGCGCCGGAAGGTGCCGGGCGGGCTGGGCTCGATCCGCTGCAGGGCCCGGTCCCAGCAGGGGCTGTTGTCCATGCCGGGTTCCCAGGGGTGGACGACGGCCGCGAGGCCGCCGCCGCCGAGGTCGCGGCGGGTGAGCAGGTAGTCGTGCCAGGCGGCGAGCCGGGGGTGGACGCGGGCGAGGAAGCCGCGGCGCCGTGACTCGGCCGGGTCGGCGCGGTGCACGAGCCAGGCGGCCAGCGCGTGCACAGGGGGCTGCACGATGCCGGAGGTCTCGGGTGCCGAGGGCGCGCCCGAGTCGCGGCCGGCCCGGGAGGACCGCCAGAAGTCGGGGCTCGGGAAGTAGGCGTCGTGGGGCAGGGCGGGGTTGAAGACGATGTGGGGCACGCGTCCGTCCGCCCACTGCGCGGCCAGCAGGGATTCCAGTTCCCGCTGGGCGCGGCGCACCGAGAGGTGGCGCAGTCCGATGGCGACGAAGGCGGAGTCCCAGCTCCACTGGTGGGGGTAGAGGGTGCGGGAGGGGACGGTGGAGGCGCCGGTCCAGTTGTCGAGGAGGACCCGCGCCGCACCGCGCCGCAGGGTCAGGTCCGCGGGCGCGGTGGGCGCGGGCCGGTCCAGGAGGCCGAGGGTGGACTTCACGCGCCGGACCTCTTGAGGAAGCCGGGGACGGAGCGCACGGCCTCGGCGGGGTCGCCGGTGAGGCGGCACTCCAGGGCGAGGTGGCCGTCGTAGCCGATGGTGTGCAGGGCGCCGAGCCAGGCGGGCCAGTCGAGGTGCCCGGCGCCGGGCTGGAAGCGGTTGGAGTCGGAGACCTGCGCGTGGCCGATGACGTCGGCGTGGGCCAGGATCGCGGCGGCCGGGTCGGACTCCTCGATGTTCATGTGGTAGCTGTCGATGCCGATCCGGACCGAGTCCAGGCTGACGGCGCGGATCAGGTCGGCGGCCTGGTCGAGCCGGTTGACCATGTGGTCCTCGTAGCGGTTGAGCGGCTCCAGGAACAGCGTGACGCCCTCCCTGCGGGCGTGCTCACCGAGTTCGGTGAGCCCGGCGAGGAGCACCTCGCGGTCCTCCTCCTCGGTGCGCGGCGGCTCGAAGGGCGGCAGACGGCGGGAGAACATCCCGTACGAGGCGGGGGTCTGGGCGCCGGTGCCGCCGATCTCGGCGATCACGGTGAGCTGGGACTTCATCTGGGCGACGGCGTCGCGGCGCAGGTCCTCGTCGAAGGCGCCGAGGAAGTGCAGCATGTCGACGCAGACGGTCGGCATGACGACGCCGTCCGCGCGGGCCTGCTTCAATTCGTCGCGGCGGGAGGCGAAGTGCAGGTCGCCCTTGCCGCGCAGTTCGATCGCGTCGTAGCCGGCCTGCTGGGCGAAGTCCCACTTGGCCTGGAGGGTGTCACCGGGGAGGAGCTGTTCCTGGACGGCGGTCTTGAGCATGAGGGGCCTTTCGGAGAATCCGGTCTCGGGGTTCGGGTCTCGCCGATCCGGTCAGAACTCCAGGACGACCTGGAGGGCCTCGGCGGGCCGCTCGTCCAGCAGTACGTAGGCGTCCGCGGCGTCGGCGACGGGGATCACGTGGCTCACCAGCGAGTCGACGTCCACCTGCCCCTCGGCGACCAGACGCAGGAAGGTCCGCTGGAGGCGCTCGACGGTCCAGCGGTTCGACAACTGCGGCGGGACGCCGCCGATCTGGGAGCAGATCAGCTGGACCCGGTTGTGGTGGAACTCGTCGCCGAGGCGCAGGCCGATGCCGTCGCCCTGGTAGAAGCCCGAGGCCACCACGCGGCCGCCGGCGGCGACCGAGCGCAGCGCCTCGTGCAGGGCGGGGTAGGCGCCGCTGATCTCGATGGCGAGGTCGGCGCCGAGGCCGCCGGTCGCCTCGCGGACGCGTTCGGCGACGGCGTCGGTGCGGGCGTTGAGGGTGCGGTGGGCGCCGTAGCGCTTGGCGGTCTCCAGGCGGCCGTCGAGGGCGTCGACGGCGGTGACGCGGGCGCCGCTGAGCTGCGCGAGGCGGGTGGTGAGCAGGCCGATGACGCCCTGGCCGAAGACGGCGACGTCCTCGCCGAGGTGGATGTCGCCGGCCAGGACGGCGTTGTAGGCGATGGCGCCGACCCGGGCGAAGGCCCCCGCCAGCGGCTCGAGGCCGCTCGGCAGGGTGTGGCCGATCATCCGCTCGGCGGGGACGACGCCCTCGCTGCGGTGCCCCCAGATGCCCCACACCAGGTCGCCGACGGCCGGCAGGCCCGCCGTGCCGGCCAGTTCCGGTGAGACCTCGGTGACCTCGCCGACCTCGGAGTAGCCCCATCCGGCCACCGGGTACTCGATGCCGGGCGCGCCGTCGCGGAAGAGGCGTGCCTCGGGGTCCCAGGTGCGGGTCAGGTACGGGTTGGTGCCGCGGTAGGCGGTGAGTTCGGTGCCGGCCGAGATGCCCGAGTAGCGGGTGCGGACCCGCAGATGGCCGGGCGGCAGTTCGGCCCTGACGTGCTCGGCGACCTCCACCTGGCGGGGGCCGGTGAACTGGACGACGCGCTCCACGGATGACACGGGCGACACGGAGGACACGGATGACACGGAGGGCTCCGGAAGGTTGCTGATACGGCTGCTGACGCGGTGGGGCGATGCGTTGCGTCGACAATATCCGCAACTTATGTCTTGTCAACCGGCAAAAGTAGTGCTGTGATGCGTGGCGAGTAGACGTAAGCCGGAACGAGGACACTCAATGCGCATCAGGACCCTGCGGTCGAGGACGACCGCGGTCGGCGTCACGGCGGCCCTGGGAATGGGGCTGCTCTCGGGCTGCGCGGGCAGCACCGGGCCCGGCACACCCGACCGCGAGATCACGGTCTGGTCCCAGGAGAACCTCCCCGACCGCGTCGCCGCGACGCGGAAGGTCATCGACGGGTTCGAGAAGGCGAGCGGGATCAAGGTCAACCTCGTCGGGGTCGACGAGGGACAGATGCCGCAGCTCATCATGTCGGCGGCGGCCTCGGGCACGCTGCCGGACGTCATCGGCGCGGCACCCATGGGCCAGGTCTGGCAGATGTACAGCAACGGGCTGCTGAACACCGACATCCCGGAACGGATCGTCGAGGGGCTCGGGCGCGACACCTTCGACGCCAACGCGCTGAACCTGACCTCCGACGGCGCCACCACCCTCGGGGTGCCCTCCGACGCCTGGCTCCAGCTGCTGGTCTACCGCAAGGACCAGTTCGAGCAGAAGGGCCTCGCGGCCCCGGACACGTACGCGAAGACGCTCGCCGCCGCCGAGGCGCTGACCACCAAGGGCAACGACGGCATCTCGGCGGCCACCGACCCCAGCGACGTCTTCACCTCGCAGAGCTTCGAGAGCCTCGCCCTCGCCAACGACTGCCAACTCGTCGACGACCGGCACGAGGTCGCCCTCGACTCCCCGCGGTGCGAGGCCGCCTTCCACACCTACGACCAGCTGGCCCGCGCCTACGGCGCCCCGGGCACCCAGACCGTGGACTCCACCCGCGCCACCTACTTCGCGGGCCGGTCCTCGATGGTCATCTGGTCCTCGTTCCTGCTCGACGAACTCGCCGGCCTGCGCAAGGACGCCCTGCCCAGCTGCCCCCAGTGCGCGAAGGACGCCCGGTACCTCGCGGACAACAGCGGCATCGTCACCGCGATGAAGGGCCCCGACGCCCGGGAGGCCGCCCAGTTCGGCGAGATCACGTCCTGGGTGACCACCAAGACGGCCGAGACGGCGGCGTCCCGCGAGTTCATCGAGTACATGATGGGCACCGGCTACGAGTCCTGGTTCGGCATGGCCCCCGAGGGCAAGATCCCCGTCCGCAAGGGAACGGCCGCCGACCCCGAGCGCTACCTCGACGCCTGGCGCCACAGCGACATCGGCGTCGACACCCGCAAGCCCCTCGACGAGGTCTTCCCCGAGAGCCTGCTCGACCAGCTCGCCGACGGCGTCGGCGACATGCGCCGCTGGGGCATCGGCCAGGGCGAGGGAGCCCTGGTCGGCGCCACCAACGGCGAACTGCCCGTCCCGAAGGCCGTCGGCGCGATGACCAGCGGCCAGAGTTCCCCGGCCGAGGCGGCGCGCGACGCCGACGAAGAGGTCGACGCCCTGAAGAAGTCCCTCCAGTAGCCGCCCGCCTGCACGTCACGAAGGTCCCCCATGACAACAGCCCCAGCCGGCGCGCCGCAGCGCCGGGACACCAGCCCCCGGTCCACCGACCGGTCCGCCGCACCGGGCCGCCGCCCGATGACCGCGAGCCGACGTGCCAACCGCGCGGGCCTCGCGTTCGTCTCGCCCACCTTCCTCGTGGTCCTCGTGGTGGTCGTGCTGCCCATCGCCTGGACCGTGCTGCTGGCCTTCCAGAAGGCGAAACTCGTCGACATCCAGGGCATGGGCCTGTTCGGCAACTGGTCCCTGGACAACTTCGCGCAGGTCCTCGACTCGGCCGGCTTCTGGTCCAGTCTGGGCACCACCCTGCTCTACACGGCCGGCTCCACGCTCGGCTCGGTCGCCCTCGGCCTGGTCGCCGCGCTCGCGCTGCGCCGGCCGTTCAAGGGACGCGGGCTGCTGCGCGCCGCGATGCTGCTGCCGTACGTCGCGCCCGTCGTCGCCGTGGCCTTCGTCTGGGAGGTCGCGCTCAGCCCGCAGTACGGCGTGGTCAACGACTGGGGACGGCGGCTGTTCGGCTGGGACGACCCGATCGCCTTCCTGTCGACCCGGGAGTACGAGGTGAGCCTGCTGGGCCTGCACTTCGACGTCCCGCTGGCGCTGCTGACCGTCATCGTCTTCGAGTGCTGGCGCTACTTCCCCTTCGCGTTCCTGTTCATCCTGGCCCGGCTCCAGGCGGTGCCCGACACCCTGGAGGAGGCCGCCCTCGTCGACGGCGCGACCCTCACCCAGCGCTTCCGGCACGTCCTGCTGCCCCAGCTGATGCCAGTGATCGCCCTGTTGTGCGTCCTGCGGTTCATCATGACGTTCAACAAGTTCGACGACGTCTACCTGCTCACCGGGGGCGGCGCCGGCACCGACGTGGCCGCCGTGCGCGTCTACGACTTCCTCACCGCCCGCTACGACGTGGGAGCCGCGGCAGCCCAGGCCCTCGTCCTGGCCCTCGTGCTGTCGGTCCTGCTCGGCCTCTACTTCAAGTTCTTCGGCAACAAGGTCCAGGAGGAAGCGTGACGCGCAAGGCGGCCCTGAGCCGGGCCCGGTTCGAGGAGAGGTTCTTCGGCGTCGCGCGCTGGATCGTCATCGCGTTCCTCGCCGTGATCACCCTCCTGCCCTTCTACTACATGGTGCTGCTGTCGCTGAAGCCCATCGACGCGCTCCTGCTGGACCCGGGCTCCCTGTGGATCTCGGCGAAGGACTTCACCCTCTCCACCTACCGGGACGTACTGCGCTCCGCCGACGACGGCGGCCAGGGCTTCCTGCAGTTCCTGGTCAACTCGGCGCTGGTCTCCCTCGGCACGGTCGCGCTGACCCTCGTCGCCGCGGTACCCGGCGCCTACGCCGTCAGCCGGCTGAAGTTCTTCGGCCACCGCCAGGTCAGCGCGCTCTTCCTGGCCGTCTACATGTTCCCGGCGACGCTGCTGGCCGTCCCGCTGTTCGTCATCTTCGCGAGGATCGGCCTGTCCTCCAGCCTGGTCGGCCTCGCCGTGGTCTACGTCGCGCAGACCGTGCCGGTGTCGATCTACATGCTGAAGAACTACCTGGTCACCATCCCCGCCTCGATCGAGGAGGCGGCGGCGCTCGACGGGTGCTCCAGGCTCCAGACCGTGCGCAAGGTGATCCTGCCGCTGGCCCTGCCTTCCCTGATGGCGACCGGCCTGTACGTCTTCATGATCGCCTGGAACGAGTTCCTGTTCGCGCTGCTGTTCCTGGCCGCCGACCCCGACAAGTGGACGGTGTCCCTGGGCCTGGCCCAGCTCTCCAACGGCATCGAGGTGCCCAAGACCGTCCTCATGGCCGGTTCGGTGGTGCTGACGATCCCCGTGGTACTTCTGTTCTTCGCCGCCGAGCGCCTTCTCACCGAGGGCCTGACCAGCGGCGCCGACAAGAGCTGAGCTGTGGGGGACACCATGACGACGTCGAGTCAGGCCAGCGCGGGGGCGCTGCTCCAGCTGATCCGCAGCGGCCGCGCCACCACCCGGGCCGACCTCCAGGAGGCGACCGGACTGTCCCGGTCCACCGTCGGGCAGCGCCTGGACCTGCTCAACCGTGCCGGGTGGCTGCGCCACACCACGGGCGAGTCCACCGGGGGCCGCCCCTCCCACCGGATCGCGTTCGACCCGTCCCACGGCTCGGTCGTCGCCCTCGACCTGGAGACCCGGCACGCCCGCGCCGCCGTCCTCGACCTCGCGGGCACCATCCTGGCCGAGCACACCGGTCCGATGGACGTCGCCGACGGCCCCGACCACGTCCTGGACCGGCTGGCGGACTGGTTCCCGGACCTGGTCGCGGCGGCCGGCGTCCCGGCGTCCCACGTGGTGGGCATCGGGCTGTCGGTGCCCGGTCCCGTCGACTGGGAGACCGGGCGGGTGATCGAGCCGCCCATCATGCCGGGCTGGGACCGGTATCCCATCCGGGAGCGGCTCCAGAAGGCGTACGCGGCCCGGATGGGGCTGGACGCGGAGGCCGGCGCCGTTCCGGTGCTCGTGGACAACGACGCCAACCTGATGGCGCTGGCCGAGCACCAGGCCAACCACCGCGACTGCGCGTCCTTCGTGCTGCTGAAGGTCTCCACCGGCATCGGCGCCGGCGTCGTCATCGGCGACAGCCTCTACCGGGGCATCGACGGCGGGGCCGGCGACATCGGGCACATCCGGCTGCACGACCGGTCCGACGCGCTGTGCATGTGCGGCTCCCACGGCTGCCTGGCGGCCGTAGCCAGCGGGCGGGCGATCGCGAGGGAACTGTCCGCCCTGGGACTGGACACCGCCTCCGGACGGGACGTACGGCACCTGCTCAACGAGGGCCACCCCGACGCCGTACGGCTGGCCCGGGAGGCCGGACGGCGGGTGGGCGAGGTCCTGGTCACCGTCGTCACCCTGCTGAACCCCGGCGTCCTCATGATCGCCGGGGAACTGTCCGGGGTGCCCTTCCTGACCGGGGTGCGCGAGCTGGTCTACCAGCGCGCCATGCCCCGCGCCACGGCCAACCTCCAGGTCGTCACCTCCCGGCTCGGCGACCACGCGGGGCTCGTCGGGGCCGCCGCCATGGTCGTGGAGCACCTCTACTCCCCCGCGGGCGCCGACGCCCGGCTCGACCGCCTCGCGCCGTGACCGCGCCGCCTCTCCCGCCGTACCGCCGAGCGACCCACGCCCAGCGCCAGGAAGACAGGAACACCGTGACCGCTGCCCCCGCCCCCTGGACCGAACGGCCCGTCGAGGTCGGGCTCGTGGGCGCCGGGCCCTGGGCCCGGACCATGCACGCCCGGGTGCTCGCCGCCGGGCCCGAGACCCGGCTCGCCGCCGTCTGGGCGCGCCGCACGGAGGCCGCCCGCGAGACCGCCGCGCCCTACGCCGCCCAGGTCGCCACCCGCTTCGAGGAGTTGCTGGACCAGTGCGAGGCCGTGGCCTTCGCCGTGCCGCCCGCCGTCCAGGCCGAACTGGCACCGCTGGCGGCGAAGCGCGGCAAGGCGCTGCTGCTGGAGAAGCCGCTCGGTCCGGATCTGGCCGCCGCCCGCCGTGTGGCCGACGCGGTCGCCGAGGCCGGTGTGGTCTCCCAGCTCGTGCTGACCAAGCGCTACCACCCGGCCACCCGGGCCTTCCTGGAGGCCGCGCGCGCCGTCGACGTGGCCGGGGCCCGCGCCTGCTACCTCCACGGCGCCTTCCTCGGCGGCGAGTTCGCCACCGGCTGGCGCCTGGAGCACGGCGCCCTGCTCGACCTCGGCCCGCATCTGCTCGACCTGCTGGACGCCGCCGTCGGCCCCGTCACCGGCGTCCGCGCCACCGGCGACCCGCGCCGCTGGGTGGAACTGACCTGCGAGCACGAGAACGGCGCCGTGAGCCAGGCCTCGCTCTCCGGCTCCGTGGCCGTCCCGCGCACGCTCACCCGCGTCGAACTCTTCGGCTCCGCCCAGCCCGTGGTCTACGACACGGCCGGCATCGACCACGAGGAGTGCTGGCCCGTCCTGCGCCACGAGTTCGCGACGGCCGTCCGCACCGGCACGCCGACCGCGGTCGACGCCGGGCGCGGCCTGTACCTGCAAGGGCTCCTGGACCAGGCCGCACGGGGCTGACCGGGTGGTCCGGCGTCCACGTTCAGCGGGTGTCCGTCAGACCGCCCGTCACGGCGATGACCTCACCGACCGTGAAGCTGGAGTCCGCGTCGGAGGCCAGGTACACGTACGCCGGAGCCACCTCCTCCGGCTGGGCGACGCGCCCCATGGGAGCCGAACTGCCCAGGTCGGTCAGGTAGTCGTCCGGGAACCGCTGCCCCGCGAGGTTGAGCACCGTCCAGGTGGGGCCCGGGGAGACGACGTTGGCGCGGACGCCGCGCTCGGCGAGGTGGGAGGCGATGGACTTGGTGAAGACGACCAGGGCGGCCTTGGAGGCGGCGTAGTCCATCATCATCTCGCTGCCCTTGAGCGCCTCCTCGGACGCGGTGGCGATGATCGCGTCGCCGTGGGAGAGGTGCGGCAGGGCGGCCATGACCAGGTGGAAGTAGGCGTAGACATTGGTCTTGAAGACCCGGTCGAAGTCCTCGGCGGTCAGGTCGGCCAGGCTGTTCTGGCTGTTGAGGTAGGCGGCGTTGCTCACCAGGACGTTCAGGCCGCCCATTTCGGCGACGGTGCGTTCGACGACGTCCGCGCAGAAGGCCGGCTCGCACAGGTCGCCGGGCAGCAGCAGGCAGGAGCGGCCCTCCTTCTCGACCGCCTTCCTCGTCTCCTCGGCGTCGCTCTGCTCCTCCGGCAGGTACACGATGGCGACGTCGGCTCCCTCACGGGCGTAGAGCACGGCCACGGAACGGCCGATCCCGGAATCGCCCCCGGTGATGAGCGCCACCTTCCCGGCGAGCTTCCCGGACCCCCGGTAGTGGGGGGCGAGGTAGCGCGGGCGCACCTCCATCCGCTCCTCGAGGCCGGGGCGCTGCTGCCGCTGGAAACGGTAGGGCGGAGACAGTTCCGCCTCCTCCTGGGGCATCGCCGGGCGGTCGAGCGGGTCGCCACCCGCTGCGTTCCTCTCCACCATCACTGGCCTCCACACGGTCGAGTACGCGGTCGGCGCCGCCGTTCGGCGACGCCCGGTTCTCGCGTGTCCCGACGTCGAGGCGCCAAACTCCGCGGGCATCGATCGCGCCGGGGCGCGCGGATCAGCCGCGCCGGTTCCCGGGCCCGCGGAAGACGGCCAGCCGCAGGACGACGAAGCGTACGACGGTGACGGCGACCGACGTGGCGGCGAGGACCACGGTCTCGGCGGCCGCGGACGCGCCGGGCCGCGCGTGGGTGAACGCCAGCACCGCGCCGGACGTGACGAGGTAACCGAGCAGGAAGAGGCCGCCGGCTCCCAGGTGGGCGCGGACCGGTCCCGCGCCGGCCTGCCGGAATGTCAGCCGCCGGTTCGCCTCGGTGTTCAGCACGGTGAGCACCAGCAGGGAGACCAGGTTGGCCGCGACCGGGGGCCACCACAGGCGCAGCGCCCAGTACAGGAGGGCCTGTCCGACGGTCGACACGACGCCGATCGCGGCGAACCAGCCGACCTCCCGCGACCACACGGTGCGCCGCGCGGAGGGGGACCGGGGCGGTGCGCAGGGCTTCGCGGCCGATGACGCCTTCAGCCGAGCCACGTGTGACACCCTCCCCCGCCGGGTCGACTCGCCGACCGGCGTTTCCTGGTCGCGCAGCCTACTACGCCGTCCGCGTGCGACACTTTGCCCTGCCTTTGCCTTCCGGGAACCCCCTGGCTCCCGGGCGCGTTCAAGGTGGTGCGGCGGGAAACCGCTGCCGAGAACCAAGACGGATACGCAGCAGCAACAGAAGCCGAGGTGGCACGAGTGGCGATGTGGGACAAGATCAAGGACCAGGCCAAGACCTTCCAGCAGTCCCAGGGCACTCGGGGAGCGAGCGGCCCCGGGCAGGCGCCGCTGGGACAGCAGGGGTCCGGCCGGCCGGGCTCGTCCTCCTCGGGCGGCTCCAAGGCCCAGTTGATCGGCCTGTTCAAGACCCAGCTCGCGTCGGTCAAGACCGAGCTGAAGAGCGGCGCCTACCGGGACGCCAGCATGGCCATGTGCGCGCTGGTCGCCGCGGCCGACGGACGCGTGGAGCCCGCGGAGCGGCAGCGCGTCGAGGAGCTGATCGTCTCCAACGAGGTTCTGCAGAACTTCCCCGCGGACCAGCTCCGTCAGCTGTTCAACCAGCACGTGGACAAGCTCATCGGCAACTTCGAGCTGGGCCGGAGCGAGGCCCTCCAGGTGATCGCGAAGGCCGCCAAGAAGCCCGCGGAGGCCCGGGCCGTCGTCCAGACCGGCATGGTCGTCGCCGGGGCCGACGGGGTGTTCGAGGCGTCCGAGCAGTACGCGATCCGGGAGGCCTGCACCGCGCTCGGCCTGTCCCCGACCGAGTTCGGCGTCTGACCCCTCGGGCCCGCCGCCCCCTCGGGAATGCGGTTGACGTGCGTCGGCGGCGAAAGGTCGGATGGGGCCCATGGGTTCAGGTCCGACGCGTCCCGACACACACTCCGTCGACGACCGCCTGGTACGGCGCCTGGTCGCCGGACGGTTCCCGCGGTGGGCGGACCTGCCGCTCGTCCGCTTCCCGTCCGGCGGCACGGTCAACGCGATGTACCGGCTGGGCGACGACATGGTCGTACGGCTGCCCCTGATCGAGGGCGGGGCCGGTGACGTGCCGACGGAGCGGGTGTGGTTGCCGCGTCTGTCGTCCCGGCTGCCCGTCGCGATCCCCGAGGTGCTCGGGGAGGGGGAGCCCGCCGAGGGGTATCCGTGGCCGTGGTCGGTGTACCGCTGGCTGCCCGGCCGGATCCCGGAGGCCGGTGCCCTGGCCGAACCCGTGCCGCTCGCCCGGGATCTGGCCGGGTTCGTGGCCGCGATGCGCGAGGTCGCCCTGCCCGGTGCGCCGGTCGCCCATCGCGGCGGGCCGCTTTCCACCCTCGACGCGGAGACCCGGGACGCCCTCGGGCGGTTGCGGGACCTGCCCGGGGAACGGGTCGACTGCGACGCGCTGACCGCCGTGTGGGAGGACGCGCTGCGGGCCCCGGCGTGGGACGGTCCGCCGGTGTGGCTGCACGCCGACCTGATGCCGGGCAATCTGCTGGTGGACGGGGGCCGGCTGTCCGCGGTGATCGACTTCGGGTGCACGGGGGTGGGCGATCCGGCCTGCGACCTCTTCCCTGCGTGGAACCTGCTGCCGCCCGAGGGGCGTGCGGTCTTCCGCGAGGCGCTCGGCGTGGACGACGCCACCTGGCGGCGCGGCCGGGGGCGCACGCTCTCCCAGGCGGTGATCGCGCTCCCGCACTACTGGCGGACCAACCCCGCGATGGCCGGCAACGCCCGCCACGTCATCCGGGCGGTGCTGGCGGAAGTGGACCGCTGGAGGCCGGTCCCCGGACAGTCGGCCGCGCGGTCCCTTGACGGGCCACGCGACAACCCCGCCTGAGCCCCGCGCCGGAGGCGGGGTGACGTCGCCTCAGCTGTCGTAGTCCACCGTCAGCTTCTCCGAGACCGGGTACGACTGACAGGTCAGCACGTATCCGGCGTCCACCTCGGCCGCCTCCAGGGCGAAGTTGCGGCGCATGTCCGCGCGGCCCTCGGTGACCTGGGCCCGGCAGGTGCCGCAGACGCCGCCCTTGCAGGCGAAGGGCAGGTCGGGCCGGGTCTGCTGGGCCCCGTCGAGGATGGTCCGCTCCCGGGAGAGCGCGGCGGTGGTGGAGCGGCCGTCCAGGGTGACGGTGACCTCGCTGACGGGCCCCCGCGGGCCGGCCTCCTCGTGGTGGACCTCCCGCACGGGCTCGTCGTCGGCGAAGAACAGCTCCCGGTGGACGCGGTCCGCCGGGACGCCGAGGCCGGCCAGGACCTGTTGGGCGTCGGCGACCATGCCCTGCGGGCCGCACAGCCACCAGTGGTCCGCGCTCCGCACGTCCACCAGGGCTCCGACCAGCGCCGAGAGCCGTTCCGCGTCCAGGCGGCCGGAGAGGACCTCGGCCTCCCGGGGCTCGCGGGAGAGCACGTGCGCCAGGTGGAAGCGGGTCGGGTGCAGGTCCTTGAGGTCGGCCAGCTCGTCGGCGAACATCACCGTGTCGGTGCGGCGGTTGCCGTAGAAGAGGGTGACGGCCGAGCGGTCGTCGGCGGCGAGCACCGACTCGGCGATGGACACCATCGGGGTGATGCCGGAGCCGGCCGCGATCAGCACGTGGTGCCCCGGAGCGGTCAGGTCGGGCGTGAAGAAGCCGGTGGGCGCCATCACCTCGACGGTGTCGCCCGCACGCACCTCGTTCACCAGCCACGACGAGAACAGACCGCCCGGCACCACCCGCACACCGATGCGCAGGGCCGCGCCGGCCGGCGCGCAGATCGAGTACGAGCGGCGCTCGTCCCGGCCGTCGACCTCGCGCCGCAGGGTGAGCGACTGGCCGGGGGCGAAGGCGAACTCCTCGGCCAGCGCGTCCGGGATCTCGAAGCTCACGGCCGCCGCGTCCGCGCACAGCCGTTCGACGGCGGCGACGCGCAGGCGGTGGAAGGCGGGACGGCGCCGGGTGCGCGCCGGCCGCGCCGGGCCGGACGTGGTCGCCGAGGCGGGGGCGGTCGGGGCCATCAGATCTCCTTGACGTACTCGAACGGCTCGCGGCAGGCCCGGCAGCGCCACAGCGCCTTGCAGGACGTGGCGGCGAAGCGGGAGGTCTCCTCGGTGTCCGCCGAGCCGCAGCGGGGGCAGGGCACCGCGGGCCGGGTGGGCGACAGCACGAGCGGGACCGGGCCGCGGGGTGCGGCACCCGGCGGGGCGATGCCGTGCTCGGTGAGCTTGCGGCGGCCGGACTCGGTGATCCAGTCACTGGTCCAGGGCGGGTCGAGAACCGTGCGGATCTCCACGCGCGCGTACCCCGCCGCCCGCAGTCGCGCGGCGACGTCCGCCCGCATCTCGGCCATGGCCGGGCATCCCGAGTAGGTGGGGGTGAGACGCGCGACCACCGTGCCGTCCCCGGTCACCTCGACACCGCGCAGCACGCCGAGGTCGGCGAGGGTCAGCATGGGCAGCTCGGGGTCGGGCACCTGCTCGGCGACGTGCCGGGCGCGGTGGGCGTCCAGAGCCGCGAGGCCGCCGGTCACCATGTCGCGTCCGGGTGCGCGCGGGCGACGCCCTGCAACTCCGCGAGGAGCGGCGCCAGATGCCCGGTGTGCTCGCCGGCGCGGCCGGACCCGGACAGCGGACGGTACACCGGCAGGGTCAGTCCGGCCGCCTCGGTGACCTGGCGCAGGTCGTCGGCGACCTCGTCCCGTGCGTCGTACGCGGTGTGCAGTTCGCCGAGGTACGGGGCGACCCGCTCCAGCGCCGCGCGCATCCTGCGGTGCGACTCGTCCGTCCCGTCCCCCAGGCGCACGGCCCACTCGGCGGCGTACTGCCGGTGGTACGTCAGCTCCTTGACGCCCTTGGCCGCGACCGCCGCGAGGACCGGGTCCGGGTGGTCCGCCAGCCGCTGGAAGTGGGCCAGGCGCCAGCTCGACAGCACCAGCAGCCTGACGATCTCGAACGCGAAGTCGTCGCGGGGCAGTTCCGCCAGGCGGACGTTGCGGAAGTCGGCGGCGTCCCGGAAGTAGGCGTAGGCGTCCTCGTCCCGGCCGGTGCCGTCGGCCTGACCGGCCCGGGAGTAGAGGAGACGGGCCTGGCCGAGGAGGTCGAGGCCGATGTTGGCCAGCGCCACCTCCTCCTCCAGCTCCGGCGCGCGGGTGACCCACTCGGCGAGGCGCTGCGCCGCGATCAGGGCGTCGTCGGCGAGCGCCACGCAGGCTGCGGCCAGTTCACCGGCGTCGACGCCGTCGGGCACGGTGGTGTCCACGCCGTGCAGCGGGTCCTCGAAGCCGGTGCCGTAGGCCCAGCGGGTGTCGTCGTCGTGCCCCTCGGCCAGGGTCAGGTAGACGTGGTCGTCACTCATGCCCTGCTCCTAGATGTGAGGGACGTCGTCGGGGATGTCGTAGAAGGTCGGGTGGCGGTACACCTTGTCGGCGCTGGGGGCGAAGAAGGGGTCCTTCTCGTCGCGGGTGGAGGCGGCGATGTGCTCGGAGCGCACGACCCAGATGCTCACGCCCTCGTTGCGCCGGGTGTAGAGGTCGCGGGCGTGGGTGAGGGCCATCGCGTCGTCGGCGGCGTGCAGCGAACCGACGTGGACGTGGTTGAGGCCGCGCTTGCCGCGCACGAAGACCTCGTACAGCGGCCAGCCCTGCTTCTCGGCGCTCATGCCGCCGCTCCCTTCTTCGCACGGGCTGCCTGCTTGGCGGCGTGGGCGGTGGCCGCCTCGCGCACCCAGGCGCCCTCCTCGTGGGCGGTGCGCCGCCGCTCGATCCGCTGCTCGTTGCACGGGCCGTCGCCCTGGATGACCCGCGTCAGCTCGTCCCAGTCGGGGGTGCCGAAGTCGTGGTGCCCGGTCTCCTCGTTCCAGCGCAGGTCGGGGTCGGGCAGGGTGACGCCGAGCTTCTCGGCCTGCGGGACGGTCATGTCGACGAAGCGGCGGCGCAGTTCGTCGTTGCTGTGGCGCTTGATCTTCCAGGCCATCGACCGCGCGGAGTTGGGCGAGGCGTCGTCGGGCGGGCCGAACATCATCAGGGACGGCCACCACCAGCGGTTCACCGCGTCCTGGACCATCGCGCGCTGGGCGGCGGTGCCGCGCATCATCGTCATCAGCAGCTCGTAGCCCTGCCGCTGGTGGAACGACTCCTCCTTGCAGATGCGCACCATGGAGCGGGCGTAGGGCCCGTAGGAACTGCGGCACAGGGGGACCTGGTTGCAGATCGCCGCGCCGTCCACGAACCAGCCGATCACGCCGACGTCGGCGAAGCTCAGCGTCGGGTAGTTGAAGATCGACGAGTACTTCTGGCGTCCCTCGATCAGCCGCTCGGTGAGGTCCGCGCGGTCCGCGCCGAGGGTCTCGGCCGCCGAGTACAGGTACAGCCCGTGGCCGGCCTCGTCCTGGACCTTGGCGAACAGGATCGCCTTGCGGCGCAGCGACGGCGCGCGGGTGATCCACTCACCCTCCGGCTGCATGCCGATGATCTCCGAGTGCGCGTGCTGGGCGATCTGCCGGATGAGCGTCTTCCGGTAACCCTCCGGCATCCAGTCGCGCGGCTCGACGCGCTGGTCGCGGGCGATCGTCGCGTCGAACTGCTCCTGGAGGTCCTCCGGGGGCGGCGCCTCGGCGGTGTCTGTCGTGGTCATCGTCACCAGCTTCCCAACCGACCATTCGTTCGGTACCAGTGTGACGCCTTTCCCGGCGCCGGGCAAGACCCGGGCGCCCGGCCGCCCGCACCCTTGACAGGCCGGCCGCGCGACTGGATTACTGGGCCCTGCCGCACGCTAACCGAATGGTCGGTCGGGAGACAGGGTGGTGGGACAGGTGTCACAGGCCACGGAGCCGACGCCCACGGAGGTCATGTTCACCGCGGACGAGGCGTCCCGCCGGCTGGGCATCGAACTGGTCGAGCACGGCGAGGGGACCGCCGCGGTCCGCATGACCGTCACCCCGGCGATGGTGAACGGGCACCGGATCGCCCACGGCGGCTACCTGTTCCTGCTCGCCGACACCGCCTTCGCCTGCGCCTGCAACAGCCACGGCCCCGTGACCGTCGCGGCCGGCGCCGACATCGTGTTCGTCGCCCCGGCCCGCGAGGGCGACGTGCTCGTGGCGCGGGCCGAGGAGCGCGCCCGGTTCGGCCGCAGCGGCGTCTACGACGTGACCGTGCGGCGCGGCGAAGAGGTGATCGCCGAGTTCCGCGGACGCAGCCGCAGCGTGCGGGACACCACCGCGCGCGGGACGCAGGGTACGACGACGAAGGAGTCGCGATGAGCAGCGAGCCGACGACCGGGGCGGCCCCCGCGCCCCGCCGGGGCGAACCCCTCCCCCACGACCTGCTGGACAGCGCCGAGCGGCTGTCCCGCCAGGAGCTGGCGCGGCTCCAGCTCGACCGGCTGCGCGCGACCCTGCGGCACGCCTACGACAACGTGGAGCTGTACCGGAAGAAGTTCGACGCCGCGGGGGTGAGGCCGGACGACTGCCGGAGCCTGGCGGACCTGTCCAGGTTCCCCTTCACCACGAAGGCGGATCTGCGGGACACCTACCCCTTCGGCATGTTCGCCGTCCCGATGGCCGACGTACGGCGGGTGCACGCCTCCAGCGGCACCACCGGGCGGGCCACGGTGGTCGGTTACACGGACGGCGACCTGTCCATGTGGGCGGACGTCGTCGCCCGTTCGATCCGGGCCGCGGGCGGCCGGCCCGGCCACAAGGTGCACATCTCCTACGGCTACGGCCTGTTCACCGGCGGCCTGGGCGCGCACTACGGTGCCGAGCGCGCCGGGTGCACGGTGATCCCCGCCTCCGGCGGCATGACGGCCCGGCAGGTGCAGATCATCCAGGACTTCCGGCCCGAGATCATCATGGTGACCCCGTCCTACATGCTCACCCTGCTCGACGAGTTCGAGCGGCAGGGCGTCGATCCGCGTTCCACCTCCCTGAAGGTCGGCATCTTCGGCGCCGAGCCGTGGACCGAGGAGATGCGCCGCGAGATCGAGGAGCGCATGGACATCCACGCCGTCGACATATACGGCCTGTCCGAGGTGATCGGCCCCGGCGTGGCCCAGGAGTGCGTCGAGACCAAGGACGGACTGCACGTGTGGGAGGACCACTTCTACCCCGAGGTGGTCGACCCGCTCACGGACGCCGTGCTGGCCGAGGGCGAGGAGGGCGAGATCGTCTTCACCTCGCTCACCAAGGAGGCGCTCCCGGTCGTCCGCTACCGCACGCGGGACCTGTCCCGGCTGCTGCCGGGCACCGCGCGGCCCGCCTTCCGCCGGATGGCGAAGGTCACCGGCCGCTGCGACGACATGATCATCCTGCGCGGGGTGAACGTCTTCCCCACCCAGATCGAGGAGGTCGTGCTGCGGACGCCGGGCGTCGCGCCGCACTTCCAGATCCGGCTCACCGAGCGCGGCCGCATGGACCACATGACCGTGCGGGTGGAGGCCCGCCCCGACGCCGGCCCCGAGCAGCGGGACGCCGCCGCCCGGGCGATCGCGCGGGGCGTCAAGGACGGCGTGGGCGTCACCGTGGAGGTGGAGGTCGTCGCCCCGGACACGCTGGAGCGCTCGCTGGGCAAGCTCCGCCGGGTCAGCGACCTGCGCGGGACCTGACCGCCGACCGGGGAGAACGTGAGGACGGACACGTCCGTTCACCTCCCGTGCTGGTGTGCGGGGAGGTACGGATGGGCAGTGAATGCATGATCGGGGGAGGTTGAGTCCGTCCTGGGGGGAAATCCCGTGCGTGTGTGTGTGATCGGTGCCGGTCTGTCGGGGCTGGCGGTGGCCCATGCCCTGAAGCAGCGTGGCATCGGCTTCGTCTGTCTGGAGAAGGCGCCCGACGTCGGCGGGATCTGGCGCCAGCCGGAGGCCGGCGAGCGGGGCCCGGGATACGAGTCGCTGCACCTCAACACCGCCAAGCAGCTGACCGGTTACGCGGACTTCCCGATGCCGGAGTCCTACCCGCTCTATCCCCGGCACAGCCAGGTCGCCGCGTATCTGCGGTCCTTCGCCGACTGGACGGGCGTACGCGACCACGTGGAGCCGCGCACCGAGGTGCTGTCGGTGACGCGGGACGCGGACGGCCTGTGGACGGTCGTCAGCCGGGACGCGGCGGGAGTGCGGGCGTCGCGGCGGTTCGAGCGGGTGGTCGTCGCCTCGGGCCACCACACCGACCCCGCGCTGCCGGACCCGCTCCCGACGGGCGCCGACTCCTTCACCGGGTCGATCCTCCACTCCCTCGACTACCGAACGGGCGGTGACTTCGCCGGCCGGCGCGTCGTCGTGGTGGGTCTCGGCGCGTCGGCGGTGGACATCGCCGCGGATCTCTCGCGGAATGCCGAGCAGACCGTGCTCTCGGTGCGGCGGGGCCTGCACATCGTCCCCAAGCAGCTCTTCGGCATGTCGCTCGACGAGATCGCCGAGGCGCCCTGGTGGAACGAGATGTCCTTCGCCGAGCGGCGCCAGTGGGCCGAGCAGGCCCTGCTCGTCGCCCGCGGCAGGCTGGCGGACTACGGCCTGCCCGAGCCCGACCACCCGCTCTTCTCCTCGGCCGTGACCCTGTCCGACGAGATCCTGAGCCGCATCCGGCACGGCGCGGTGACCCCGAAGCCGGCGATCGCCTCCTTCGAGGGCGACCGGGTCGTCTTCACCGACGGCACCTCGGTGGCCGCGGACGCGGTCGTCTACTGCACCGGCTTCCACATGACCTTCCCGTTCCTGCCGGCCGGCTGCCCGGTGGCGGCGGACGGTTCGGTCGAGCTGTACCGGCGGGTCGTCCCGGCCGACCGGCCTGGCCTGTACTTCGTCGGGCTGGTCCGGCCCGTGGGCGCGATCACCCGGCTGGTGGAGGCCCAGGCGCGGTGGGTGGCGCGGCTCATCGACGGCGAGGCCACGCTGCCCGCGGCGGACGAGATGCGCGAGGAGATCAGCGCCTACCTCACCTCCATCGTCCAGCGTTACGGCCGCACCCAGGGCGCCTCGATCCAGGTCGACGTGGGTCCCTACCTGGCGGAGTTCCGCGAGTCCGTGCCCGTGTAGGAGGCGCCGGGCGCCGGGCGCCGTCACCGGCGTCCGGCGGCCACGCCCCGTCCGTGACCGGGGCTCCCGGCGCGTGCACCGGGAGCCCCGCGGGCGGTGCGCTCAGCGCACGGCGGCCGGTTCGCGGACCTCCGCCACGGCCGGCGGCCGGACCGCGTACGCCTCCGAGGAGAGGTACGCCGTCACCCGCGGCGGGCGGCCCTGCTGATGGGCCAGCGCCAGGTAGGCGATCAGCCCCACCCCGTCCTCGGGCCGCCGGTCGGTGAGAGCGGCCAGCGCGCGGGTGAGCGCCGAGGCGTCCATGCCGTACCGGCGCAGCACCCGCGTCGCCCGCGCCAGGGCCTCCCCGTCGTGCCGCGCGTAGTCCCGGACCGGGATGTGCAGGGTGAAACCGCTGGGCCGCGCGGCGGCGGCGTCGGTGAAGGAGTGGCAGGACAGGCCGGGCCGCCTGCTGAGCCCCGTCCCGTCCGGGGCGATGCCCGCGACCGTGCGGAAGAAGCCCTCGATCGTCGAGGCACTCGGCCCCGGGTCCATGCGGGACAGCCGGCCCGCGTGGGCCGCGGTGAGGTTGTCGTGGCGCACGTACACCTTGGCCCGGGGCTCCTCCCAGTCACCCAGGTCCAGGGCGAGGAAGGGGTACGCGCTGCCCTCGGGCAGGCCGGCGAAGGCCCGCCGGTGGCCCAGACGGTGCAGCGCCTCGCGCACCGTGGCGGCGGAACGCTCCGGCCCGTTCGCGGCCGGGTTGAGGTAGACCTTGACCTTGGGCACGCCGCCGGGGCCCAGTTCCAGCGCGCACCACAGGGCCAGCGGGCCGTGCGGGGAGACCGGCAGGAACAGGTCCTCGACCGCGTCGAGCGGGCCGGTCGAGAAGTGCCAGCGCCGCGCCATCGCCCGGATCGTCTCCAGCCCGGCACGGCCGTTGCGAACCAGGCTGTCTGCGCCGCAGCCCGGTTCCAGGAGCACCCGCAGCGCGGGGGCCGCGTCCGGCTGGAAGGAGAGGGAGAACTCCACCGGGGTGTGGTCGTCGGACAGGAAGGTGCGGGCGGGCGGCGGCAGGTGCAGCGACCGGTCGGCCACCGGGCCCAGGGAGTCCGTCAGCACGTCGGCGTAGGTCTCGGTGTCGGTGGCCGACAGGCCCGCGACCGGGCCGAGTCTTCGCAGCTGACCGCTGGTCAGGGCGCCGAGGGTCGCCGCGCTCCGTGGGCCGGCGCCCCTTGGTACGGCGGTCACCGGCCGGTCCCCGACCGGGGCCGCACAGAGCGATACCCGCCTGGCGGGGCGGGTATCGGGGGTTTCGGCGGCGGGAGAGCGGCGTTCGTGGATATGTGCTCCACGACACCTCCTTTTACTCGTAAGCAACTTGAATGCCGCGTTGCTCACTACCCGTGCCGTAGAACCTTCATGCGGAAGGGCCTGGTTGGGCGGGTGTTGCGCATGTCACCGTGTGAGCCAGTTGAGGAACTGGCTCCACATGCCGCTGCGTTCGGCCGGACGGGTCGCGCCCGCCGGCTCGCGCTCGGGCGCCGTGGCGTCCGGCCGCGGGTCCTGCCGGCGCCCGGACCGCGTCGGGGTGAAGCGGGCCGGCAGCGTCGCCAG
The DNA here is from genome assembly GCF_044142145.1 of Streptomyces sp. BK79. Classification (NCBI taxonomy): domain Bacteria; kingdom Bacillati; phylum Actinomycetota; class Actinomycetes; order Kitasatosporales; family Streptomycetaceae; genus Streptomyces; species Streptomyces sp. BK79. Next base: position 37,928 of record NZ_JBHVOC010000005.1, on the reverse strand, counting down.
GGCCCGGTTGAAGGGCCCCGGACGCCACGTCAGGCTGTCCTCGGGGACGGCGAGTTCGACGTCCGGCAGCTCGTTGAAGAGGTGCTCGATGGCGGTGACGGTGATGTGCCGGGCCGGTTCCTTCGACGGGCAGGCGTGCGGCCCCGCGCTCCAGGCCAGGTGCGCGCGGTTGCTGCCGGCCTGGCGCGAGGCCCTGAGGGCCGGTCCGGTGTTGGCCGCGGCGAAGCTGACCAGGACCAGGTCGCCGGCCTGGAGGTGCTGTCCGGCGAGTTCCGTGTCGGTGGCCGGGTAGTGCGGCGCGTAGTTCGACATCGGCGGGTTCTCCCACAACGTGTCGTCGAGGGCCTCGTCGATCAGGCCGCCCTCGCGGGCGTACCGGTCGTGGGTGAGGAGCCGGTGCAGGGTGTTGCCGATGAGGTTGCGCAGCGGCTCGGCGCCCGCACCCAGCAGCAGGGCGAGCTGGTGGACCATCTCCTCGTCGGTGAGCCGCGCCTCGTGCTTCATCAGCCAGGAGGTGACGTCGTCGCCGGGCTTGCTCCGCTTGAGCGCGACCAGCTCGCCCACCGCCTGGAACAGCACCGCGGTGGCCTTCTCGGCGTTGACGCCGTCGAACATGCCGGAGATGCCGAACAGCACCCGGTCGCCGATGTCGGCGGGGCAGCCGAAGAGTTCGTTGAACACGAACAGCGGGAGCTGCCGGGCGTAGTCGCCGAGCAGGTCCGCCGAACCGCGGCCGCCGAACTGGGAGATGAGGTAGCCGGAGATCTGCTCGGTGCTGCGGCTCAGCCGGCGCGTGTCCACCCGCGCCATGCTGTCGGTGACCGCCTGCCGCAGCCTGAGGTGGTCGGCGCCGTCGGCGAACATGCAGTTGGGCCGGTAGGCGAGCAGCGGCGCGACGGGGCTGTCGGGGCCCACCTTGCCCTCGTTGAAGGCCCGCCAGCGACGCGCGTCCTTGCGGAAGGAGCCGGAGTCCTGGAGGAGTTGCAGGGCCGCCGCGTAGTCCGTGACCAGGGTCGCCTCGACGCCGGGGGCCAGCTCGACGGGGGCGGCGGCGCCGTAGTGCCGCAGGTACTCGTAGTAGGCCTGGGGGTCGGCGGCGAACTCCGGTCCGTGCAGCGGCACCCGGGCGCCGGAGCCGTGGGCCGGGCACCCCGGCGGGGGCACCGGGGCGGTGTCGTGGGCGTTCATGTGTGCTCCCAGCTCCTAGCGGGTGCGGTCCAGCAGGTAGCGGACGAGGGTGGTCAGCGCGGCGGCCGAGGACTTCTCGTCACGGGCGTCGCAGGTGACGACGGGGGTGTCGTCGAGCAGGTCGAGGGCCTCGCGCAGCGCCTGTTCGTCGCGCGGCGGCGCGCCGTCGAAGTGGTTGACGGCGATGGCGTAGTCGAGGCCGTAGTGCTCGATGAGGTCGATGACCGGGAAGGAGTCCGCCAGCCGCTCGGGGTCGACCAGCACCAGGGCGCCGAGCGCGCCGCGGGCCATGTCCTCCCACATCTGCACGAAGCGCTGCTGGCCGGGGGTGCCGAAGAGGTAGAGCACGACGCGCTCGCTGATGGTGAGGCGGCCGAAGTCCATGGCGACGGTGGTGGTGGTCTTGCCCTGGACGCCCTTGAGGTCGTCGACCGACTCGGCGGCCTGCGTCATCGTCTCCTCGGTGGACAGCGGCTCGATCTCCGAGATGGAGCCGATGAGGGTGGTCTTGCCCACCGCGAAGTGCCCGACGACGAGGATCTTCACCGCGGTCTGGGTCGCCCCGCCGCGTACGTAGTCCCGTTCACCCAAACTTGGCGCGGAGCCCATTGAGCACCTCCTCCAGGATCTCCTTGTCGGCCAGGCGGGCGCGGGCCACCGGCGGACGGGTCGTGAGGTGGCCGCCTTCCATGAGGGAGGCCAGCAGGATGCGCACCACGCCCAGCGGGAAGTGGGTGTGCCCCGCGATCTCGGCGACCGAGAGGTAGCCGGCGGAACAGAGGTCCAGCAGGCTCTGTTCCTCGGGGGACAGCCGTGCCGGCCGCCGGGCATCCCCCTCGGCCGCGGTGACCAGGGTGATGAGGGAGAGATGGTCCTCGTCGGGCAGGCCGCGGCCCTTGGTGATGACGTACGGGCGTACTAATTCGGCGGCCTCCGGCTCCCAGCCGTCGCGGCCGGTCATGAGCTGGGGCCGAGGTTCTCGCGCGGCGGTGTCGTCAGCCGCTTGCCGAGCTGGGCCACGAGCTGCTGCATCCGGAAGGTGATGTCCGCCATGTCGACGTCCGGGGAGGCCGAGACGCCGAGGTAGGCACCCTCGCCGGCCGAGATCAGGAACACCCAGCCGCCGTCGAACTCGACCAGGGTCTGCCGCCACGCCTGGTGGGGGTCCTCACAGAAGAACGCGAGCGTCCGGCTGAGCGACTGCACCCCGCTCATCGCGGCGGCGACCCGGTCCGCGTCGTCCTTGTCGAAGTCCTGCGTCCGGGCCATCAGCAGTCCGTCGGCCGATATCAGGACCGCGTGCAGGGCCCCGGGAATCTCCAGGGCGCTGTCGAGCATCCATGACAGATCGTCGTTCACGAGTCCTCATGTCCTTCTCTGCTTGCACCAGGTGTTCTGCTCGTCCGGTCCGTGTCCCCCGGCCGGGTGACGCGGCCGGTCTGTGTCCCCCGCTGGAAGGCGGCCATGACCTGCGCCTGCTCGGAGTCGGTGCGGGCGGCGGGGCGCGGGGTGGAGGCGCTGCCGGGCACGATGGCCATGGGGCGTTTGCGGCGCCGCCGGGGCAGGCCGTCGCTGGTCTCGGAGGGGGCGAGCGCGCTCTCCGGTCCACCGTCCTGGCCCGGCCGGACCGTGCCTCGGGTGGTGGGGGCGGGTGTCTTCTTCTCCGGCATGGCGGTGAGCAGTTCGTGCGGCAGCAGGACCACCGCGCGCACGCCTCCGTAGGGTGAGGAGGAGTCCACCGACACCTCGAAGCCGAAGCGCTCGCACAGCAGGCCGATGACCGCGAAGCCGAACTGCGGCGGGTTCCCGAGCCCGGCCACGCCCGTGGCCCGCTCGGTGACGAGGAGCTTGTCGGCGCGGGCGCGCTCCTCGTCGCTCATGCCGACACCGGCGTCGTCGACGACGACGCAGATGCCCTTGGGCACGGTCCGGATGTTGATCTCTACGACGGTGTCCGGGCTGGAGTAGCTGGTGGCGTTGTCGAGCAGCTCGGCGAGGGCCAGGGCGACGGGTTCGACGGCCCGGCTGGTGATGCCGAAGTCGACCTGGGAGAGGATCTCCACGCGGCGGAAGTGCCGGATGCGGCCCTGGGCGCTGCGGACCACGTCGTACACCGAGGCGGTGTCGCGCCGGCCGCCCAGCCAGCCGTCGCACAGGACCGCGATGGACTGCGCGCGCCGGCCGAACTGCGAGTTGGTGTGGTCGATCTCCAGCAGGTCCTGGAGGAGGGCCGAGTCACCGTACTTGGTCTGCAGCCGGGTCAGGACCAGCTGCTGTTCGGCGGCGAGGCCCTGAAGGGTGCGCATGGCCGACTTCAGGACGGTCTTGGTCTCGTCCTCGGCCCGTTCCTGAGCCGCTCGCACGGACTTCCCGTAATCGTTCTCCAGCTCCGTGTAGTGGTCCCGGAGCCCCTGGACCTCCTGCCGCAACGCCCGGGCCGCCCTGCGCTGGCGGCCGATGAGCGCGGCGGCGGCGACGAGGGCGACGAGCAGGACCCAGAGCAATGGGTTCCCTGTGTATTCCGTCATAAGACTCTCTTCAGGCGACTGAAGGCCGGCGTGCTGGATTCCCGTCTACGCGGGCGGCCCGGTGGACGGCCCGTGTCGGGGGTGCCCGGGCTGTCCCTGAAGTCGGGGATGCCGTCTTTCACCCATCCGCCCGCTCCGCAAACGCGGTGATCGTATCACCGCATGATCAGGTGAATTCACGTCAAGAAGCGTTCGTTCAGGACCGGTTGGGGACCGGCCCCGGGCTCGTTGTGAACGGTGGGTACAGTCGGCCCCGTGAAAGATCCACACGACAGCCTTCGGCCGGACGCGCGGCCCGCGCGGGGCGGCACGGCATGACTCCGGAGGCCATGGCCGCGGTGTTCACGGCGGGCGTCGGAGCCGGCGCCATCAACAGCGTCGTCGGCTCCGGGACACTGATCACGTTTCCCGTGCTGCTGGCCACGGGACTGCCGCCCGTCACCGCCACGGTCTCCAACGGGCTCGGCCTCATCCCCGGCTCCATCAGCGGGGCGATCGGCTACCGGAAGGAACTGAGCGGCCAGGGCCGGCGCGTCCTGAAACTGAGCGCCGGCGCGCTGCTGGGCGGCCTCGCGGGTGCCACGCTCCTGCTGTCCCTGCCGGCCGACGCGTTCGAGACGATCGTGCCGGTCCTGGTGGGCCTGGCCCTGGTCCTGGTCGCCCTCCAGCCGCAGATCGGCCGGTGGGTGCAGCGCCGCCGGGAACGCACCGGGTCCTCCCCGCGCCGTGACGGCGGCCCGCTGCTGTTCACCGGGCTCACCCTCGCCAGTGTCTACGGCGGCTACTTCACCGCCGCCCAGGGGATCATCTACCTGTCGCTGATGGGCATGCTGCTCGACGAGCCCCTGCAACGCCTCAACGCGGTCAAGAACGTCCTCGCCGCCGGCGTCAACACGGTCGCGGCGCTCTTCTTCCTCTTCGCCGCGGACTTCGACTGGACGGCGGTCGCGCTCATCGCGGGCGGCTCGGCCCTCGGCGGCTACGCCGGAGCCAAGGTGGGCCGCCGCTTCAGCCCCGTGGTCCTGCGGGGCCTGGTCGTGACGGTCGGCACCGTCGCCCTGGTGCAGCTGCTGCTCCGCTGAGCCGGCCGGACCCCGGGGCCGCGCGAGGCCCGGTCCGGTCCAGTTCGGTTCTGGTCCAGTTCGGTTCTGGTCCGGTCCGGTCCGGTCCGGCCCGGTCCGGTCCGGTCCGGTCAAAAGTGGAACCTGCCCCATCACTTGTCCTTTCACGCCCCGTCCGCGCGGGCAGGCCACGTGGTGATCACCACGCCCCCGCGCGGATTGGGCCCGGGAGCGGTCAGGGAAGCCATGGAGGCGCCCGCGACCGACTCGAAGGGACGCCCCCCAATGACGCTCGTAGCGCCTCCCCCCATACCCAGGGCAGCGGGCTCGCTGCCGCTGCTGGGTCACGCGATACGGCTCCTGCGCGACAACCTCGGCTTCATCGCCTCCTTGCGCACCGCCTACGGACCGATCGTCGAGATCACCCTCCAGCCCGGCACCCGCACCCTCGTCGTGCAGGACCCCGGCCTCGTCCACACCATGCTGACCGACCTCGGACCGAGCCTCGACAAGGGCCGGTTCTTCGAGAAGATGGGCCAGTTGCTGGGCGACTCCGTCGTCACCGCCGCCGGTCAGGTCCACGTCCGCAGACGACGTCAGCTCCAGCCGGCCTTCGCCCGCGAGCGGATCGCCCGCTACGTCGACACCATGCGCGAGGAGACCGAGGCCGCCGTCGACGGGTGGGTCCCGGGCCGACGGCTCGACGTGCGCGAGGCGATGGTCGGGCTCAGCCTGAACATGCTGGCCAAGACCGTGTTCTCGGGCAGCCTCGACGAGGCAGCCTTCCGCCGGCTGCGCGCGGACCTGTCGGTCGTGATGAACGGCGTCGGCGCCCGCGTCATGCTGCCCGACTGGATCGAGCGACTGCCGCTGCCCGCCAACCGCCGCTTCACCGCGGCACGCGACGCCGTCCGCGCCACCGTCGACCGGGCCGTCACCGACCTGCGTGTCTCCGGACACGACACCGGCGACATGCTGTCCCTGCTGCTGCGCACCACCGACGAGGAGACCGGCCGGCCGCTGACCGGGCACCAGATCTCCTCCGAGATCCTCACCCTCGCCGTGGCCGGCACCGAGACCACCGCCTCGGTGCTGTCCTGGGTCCTGTACGAACTCGCCCGCGACCCCCAGGTCGAGGCCCGGGTGCTCGACGAACTCGACGACGTGCTCGGCGACCGGCCGGTCGGGTTCGACGACCTCGCTAGGCTGCCGTACCTCGGGCGGGTCGTCGACGAGACCCTGCGCCTTCACCACACCGGCTGGCTCGTCACCCGCCGCACCGTCACCGAGACCCGGCTCGGCCCCTGGACGATTCCCGCCGGGACCGAACTCGCCTACTGCCAGCACGCCCTGCACCGCGACCCCGAACTGTTCCCGGACCCCCTGCGGTTCGACCCGGACCGCTGGCTGGACAGCGACCGGCCCCGTCCCTCGCACGCGTTCCTGCCGTTCGGCGCGGGCAGGCACAAGTGCATCGGTGACCGGTTCGCCCTCACCGAACTCGTCACCGCGCTCGCCACCGTCGTCCGGCGGGTGCGCCTGGAACTCGCCCCGGGCCAGACGGTACGGCCCGTCGCCGCCGCGACCGTACGGCCCCGGACCCTGCTGATGACCGTGCGCGACAGGAAGGCGCCCCCGGCCGTCGCGGCCGGCTGAACCTCGTGCCGGGCCGGTCCGGGGCCGCCCGGGCCGGCCCCGGGGCGGGGCATAACGGCGTGTTATGCGCAGCCGGGATTGGTGGCCCCGGGTCCGCGCCGGACATCCTGAGCGCCCCCACCCATCAACACGCGGTCCCCGCGCGTGTCGTCGGAATCGAGGAGCCTTGCGCATACCCAGACTCGTCCCCACCCTGTTGGCCGCGCTCCTGGCGGCCCTGCTGTCGGCCCTCGCGCTGGCGCCGACCGCGTCCGCGGCCGAGCCCCGCCCCGGTGACGGCGGCCCCCAGCCGATCATCGGCGGCGGCTACGCGCAGAACGCCCCGTGGGCCGCCCGGCTGTTCTCCAACGGAACCCAGACCTGCTCCGCGACCATCATCTCCCCCACCTGGATCCTCACCGCCAGGCACTGCGTGAGCGGCGGCGGGCTCTCCTTCCGCGTCGGCAGCCTGGACCAGCAGTCCGGCGGCACGGTGGCCCAGGGCGTCCAGACCGTCACCCACTCCTCGTCGGACCTCGCGCTGGTCCGGCTCGACCGCTCCGTCTCCGCCTCGTACGCGCGGCTCGGGCAGCCCGGCACGGTGCGGGTCGGCCAGACCGTGCAGGTCTACGGCTGGGGAGCCACCTCACGGTGCGGTTCGGAGATCAACTGCCAGTCCCGGTACCTGAAGGTCGCCGACGTCAGTGTCACCCAGGGCTGCCGCGACGCCTACAACGGCTCGGCGATCTGCGCCCGCGCCGTCACCGGCATCACCGCGGGCGGCGACTCCGGCGGCCCGATGATGGCGGGCGGCGTGCAGGTCGGCGTCGCGTCGACCAGCGACCGCCAGACCACCACGGCGTACACGAACGTGACCGCCTACCGTTCCTGGATCCAGTCGGTCGCGGGCGTCTGACCCCGCCCCTCCCCCGGAACGGAACCGGGCTGAAACGGGCCGAACCGGGCCGGGCCGTCCAGTAACCGGACGGCCCGGCAGCCGCGTGGTGGATGCATCTATCGTCGGCCGAACCGATCGGCGTCCCGCGCGAAGGAGTCCCGGTATGGCCGGACAGGCAGCCCCGTCCCCGGCGCACGCACACGAGGCGGCCGTCCTGCGGCTGCGGGACGTGAGCGTCCGGCGCCACACGACGGACCAGGTCATCCTCGACGGCGTCGACTGGACGGTCCGCCCGGGAGAGCACTGGGCCCTGCTCGGGGCCAACGGCGCCGGCAAGACCACCCTGCTGCGCCTGCTCGGCGCGCTCATGCACCCCACGACCGGCACGGTCGAGGTCCTCGGCAGCCTGCTCGGCCGGGTGGACGTCCGTGAGCTGCGGACGCGCATCGGCCACGTCACGTCCGCCCAGCGGGTTCCGCAGGACCTCACCGCCCACGCGGTCGTCCTCACCGGCCACAGCGGCACCGTGCAGCCCCTGTGGCGGACGTACGACGATCAGGTCCGGCTCCGTGCCCACGAACTGCTGACCGAACTCGGTGTCAAGGAACTGGCCGACCGGCCGTACGGCGTCTGCTCCGGCGGGCAGCGGGCCCGTGTCCTCATCGCCAGGGCGCTGATGGCCGATCCGGCCCTGCTCCTGCTCGACGAGCCGTTCAACGCCCTGGACCTCCCCTCCCGTGAGGATCTCGTCGAGGCCATGCACCATCTGGCGAAGGGTCGGCCGGGGTTGGCCACCGTGACGGTCACCCACCACCTGGAGGAGCTGTTCCCCGCCGTCGGTCACGCCCTGCTGCTGCGGGAGGGCCGGGCCCTGGCGCGCGGGCCGGTGGACGACGTCCTGACCGGTCCCCTCCTGACCACCTGCTTCGGCCGTGACATCACGGTGGCGAGGCGCGACGGCCGCTGGTCGGCCTACTCGGCGCGCCCCGGCCGCGGTTGAGCACGGCACCGGAGGTGTGCTCCCCGTTTCGGGAGCATGACGTGTTTCCGGAACGTGACACCTCCACCAATGCGTCATTGCGGCCACGGCCGAGCGGGCCGACGGACCTTGACCCCTTTATGACCCGCCGTTAGCGTCCACGGCATGCGGAAATCCCGGCAGTTCAAGAAAAGGCGGGCCATCGATCTGATGCGCGTCGCCACCGCGGTGTGTAGCTGAACACGTAGCTGAACTCCACCGTCCCACTGCCCTTGCTCCCGTATCCCGTGAAGGCCGTCATGACCCCACGCACCACTCGCCCACCCATGCCCGGATTCCGGCGCGTTCCCGTCCTGGCCGCGTTCGCCTCCTCTCTCGCGCTCACGTCCTGCGTGGCCCCGCCGCAGTCCACCGCGAGCAGCGAGGACGTGTCCGGCGAGAAGATCCCGGCCGCGGTCTCCCGCGCCACCACGCTCACGGTCGGAGCGCCCGACCTCAAGGTCGCCCTGGAACTGTCCGGGCAGATCGACGACCTTCCCTTCACGGTGAAGTGGGCCAACATCAGCGGCGGTCCCCAGTGCTCGGAGGCCTTCCGGGCGAACGCGCTGGACGTCTGCTCGGCCGCGGACATCCCGTCGATCAACGCGCACTGGACGGGGCTCGACACCAAGCTCGTCGCGGCGAAGTACCGCACCGACCCGATCAGGAACCCCATCTACGAGCTGGGCATCGCACCCGGCGCCGGCGTCCGCACGCTCGCGGACCTGCGGGGCAAGAAGATCGCCTACAGCCCGGGGCAGGCCCAGGGCGCGCTGGTCCTGCGCATTCTCGAAAAGGCCGGGCTCACCCGACAGGACGTCGAACTCGTCGAACTCGCGAGCACTGGAGACGTCTATCCGACGGCTCTCGGAAACCGGCAGGTGGACGCCGCCCCCATCGCCGACGTCAACGTCAAGCGCTATCTCGCCCGATACGGAAAAGACGGCGGCACGACCGTCAGGCACGGGCTGCGGGACGATCCCGCGCATTTGTGGGCGCTGACCGAATCCGTCGCCGACGCACAGAAATCGGCGGCCGTCAGGGAACTCGTGAAATTCTGGGCGCGGGCGCAGGTCTGGATCGACAAGCACCCGAAGGAATGGGTCGCCGGCTATTACGTCGAGGACCAGGGACTCAGCCGCGAGGACGGTGAGTACCTCGTCGAGCGCGCCGGTCACCCGGACCTTCCCGCGGACTGGACCGAGGCCATCCGCCGGCAGCAGCAGACCATCGACCTGCTGGCCCGGGAACAGGACCGCGAGCCGTTCGAGGCGGACCTGCTCTTCGACCGCCGCTACGAGCCGGTGGCCGCCGCGGCCGTCGCCGGCGCGGGGAGGACACCATGAGCACCACGGCCTTCGACCGGCAGGCGCCACCGGCGGGCCAGGCCCCCGCGGCCCCGGCCCGCCCCCGCCGGGCGCGCCGCACCCGCCTGGGACCCGGCAGGCCCGTCCCGTACGGCTGGGCGATCGGCCCGGTGCTGCTGCTCGCGCTGTGGGCGGCCGGCACCGGACTCGGCCTCGTCGACGTCCGCAGCCTGCCCGCCCCGTGGACCATCGCGGGCACCGCGGGCGACCTGATCGAGAGCGGCAAGCTCCAGTCCCACCTCGCGACCTCCGCGCAACGCGCCGTTCTGGGACTCCTGTCCGGCGTCGCGGCGGGGCTGCTCCTGGCCCTGCTCTCCGGGCTCAGCCGGCTCGGTGAGGCGGTGATCGACGGCCCCGTGCAGATCAAGCGGGCCATCCCCTCGCTGGCGCTGATACCCCTGCTGATCCTCTGGTTCGGCATCGGCGAGACGATGAAGGTGATCACGATCGCCCTCGGGGTGTTCGTGCCGGTCTACATCCACACGCACAACGGACTGCGCGCCATCGACAACCGCTACGCCGAACTCGCCGAGACCGTGCGCCTGGGCCGGCTCGCCTTCGTCCGGCACGTGGTGCTCCCCGGCGCCCTGCCCGGCTTCCTGCTCGGCATGCGCTTCGCGGTGACCGGCGCCTGGCTCGCCCTGGTCGTCGTGGAGCAGGTCAACGCCACCAGTGGCATCGGCTACATGATGGAGCTAGCGCGGACCTACGGGCAGACCGACGTCATCATCGTCGGTCTCGTCGTGTACGGCCTGCTCGGCCTCGTCTCCGACGCCCTCGTACGCCTCGTGGAGAGGAGGGCCCTGTCATGGCGGCGCACGCTGGCGGGCTGAACACCACCGGGGACCGCACGGCGGTCCGCATCGAGAACCTGGTGCGCTCCTTCGGCGAGCGCAGGGTGCTCGACGGGCTCGACCTGTCCCTCGCCCCGGGCGAGTTCGTGGCCCTGCTCGGGCGCAGCGGCTCCGGCAAGAGCACGCTGCTGCGGGCACTCGCCGGGCTCGACCACGAGGTGGCGGGCAGCGGCGTCCTGACCGCCCCCGACGACGTGTCCGTCGTCTTCCAGGACGCGCGGCTGCTGCCCTGGAAGCGGCTGCTCGACAACGTCGTCCTGGGCCTGGACGGTCCCGAGGCCCGGGAACGGGGCCGGGCCGCCCTCGCCGAGGTCGGACTCGCCGGTCGCGAACACGCCTGGCCGGTGGAGCTGTCCGGCGGCGAGCAGCAGCGGGTCTCCCTCGCGAGGTCCCTCGTCAGGGAGCCGCGCCTGCTCCTGGCGGACGAGCCGTTCGGCGCCCTGGACGCCCTGACCCGAATCCGGATGCACGCCCTGCTGCGGCGGCTGTGCGAGCGGCACCGGCCCGCCGTGCTCCTCGTCACCCACGACGTGGACGAGGCCATCGCCCTCGCGGACCGGGTGGTGGTGCTGGACCGGGGCGCGATCGCGGCCGACGTTCCCGTGGAGCTGTCGGCACCGCGCCGCCACGCCGGCCCCGAGTACGCCGCCCTGCGCGGCCGGCTGCTCGCCCGGCTGGGCGTGGACACCACCGAGAACGGCGAGGGCGTCGACGACACCGGCACCGGGAGCGTCGTCGGTGACGCCGGGGAGGAGAGGGCGGCATGAGCACCCGGACGCTGCACCTGAACCTGTTCGTCTACCCGGGCGGCCACCACGAGGCCGCCTGGCGCCACCACGGCACCGACCCGGACCGGATCCTGGACATCCGCTTCTACCAGGACCTCGCGCGCCGGGCCGAACGGGCCGCCTTCGACGCCGTGTTCTTCGCCGACGGCCCGTCACTGGCGGACAACGTCCGCTACGCCAGCCGCTTCCGCCTCGAACCGTTCACCTGGCTGTCGGCGATCGCCGCGGCCACCGAACGCATCGGCCTGATCGCCACCGCCTCGACCACCTACACCGAGCCGTACAACCTGGCCCGTCTCTTCTCGTCCCTGGACCACCTCAGCGGCGGCCGGGCCGGCTGGAACATCGTCACGACCGGTGCCCCGCAGGCCGCCGGGAACTTCGGCCTCGACGAACACCCGGTGCACGCCGAACGGTACGACCGGGCACGGGAGTTCGTCGACGTCGTGACGAAGCTGTGGGACAGCTGGGAGGACGAGGCGCTGGTCGCCGACCAGCGCACCGGCCTCTTCGCCGACACCGACCGCATCCACGAGATCGACCACGTGGGCCGCCACCTGAAGGTGCGCGGCCCGCTCAACCTGCCTCGCTCGCCCCAGGGCCGCCCCGTGCACGTCCAGGCCGGCTCCTCCGAGGACGGCCGCGCCTTCGCCGCCGCGTACGCCGAGGCCGTGTTCACCGCGCACCAGACGCTCCGCGGTGCCCAGGACTTCTACACCGACCTCAAGGCGCGGGCCGCGGCGCTCGGCCGCGATCCGGAGCGGCTGCTCGTCCTGCCCGGCATCAGCCCGTTCATCGGCTCGACCGAGGCGGAGGCACGCGCGCTGCACGAGGAGTTCGACGAACTCACCCAGCCCGCGTACTCGCTCCAGCTGCTCCACCGCCTGCTGGGGCTGGAGCTGAGCGTCGAGGAACTGGACGGGCCGGTGCCCCGCCGGCTCATCGAGACCCGGGGCGAACGCGGCAACGGCAGCCGCTTCCAGCTGGTCCTGGACATCATCGACCGCGAACAGCCCACGGTCCGGCAGCTGTTGCGCCGGCTCGCGGGGGCGCGCGGCCACCAGGTCGTGGCCGGTACGCCCGAGCAGGTCGCCGACCGGATCCAGGAGTGGTTCGAGCAGGGGGCGGCGGACGGCTTCAACGTCATGCCGCCCTGGCTGCCCGGCGGCTTCGACCTCTTCGCCGACGAGGTGGTGCCGATCCTGCGCTCCCGGGGACTGTTCCGCGCCGCGTACGACGGCGCCACGCTGCGCGAGCACTACGGCCTGGCGCGGCCCCGGGCGGTCCCGGTCCGGTCGGCGGGACCGGCACCGGCGTCCCGGGCCACGACTGCCGGGGCCGGCCGACGTGCGACCAGCGGTGTCCGCCATGCGGTTCCGTGAGGGCGGCCCCGGACGTATCGGCGTTCGGAACGTCCGGGACCGCCCCTCGGCTCCCCCGCCGGGTGGACTGCCCATCCGCCGGCCGGGGAAAACGGGGCGCCGGGCCGGCGGGGCTCACGTGCACGCCCACGGGTGACCCCGGTCAACACGGCGTCGCCGGGCGGGTACGAGGTCGTCCCGTCCGTGCTGTCGGCTCGTTCACGGGGCATACGCGGGGGTGGAGGAACCTCCGCCCCCCCGCCCGCCCCGACCCGAGGAGCAGCCGCACCGTGGGTACCGCCGTACACGTCCCGCAGACCCGGGACATGCTCGGGGAAGAACTCTCCGGCGACGAAGCCCTCACCGCGCTCCGCCGTTACGGCGGCGTGCGGCTGCTGACCGACGCCTTCACCCGGTTCCGCTACGCCGACGGCTTCACCAACGCACGGGCCCTGGCCTTCCAGGTGGTGATCGGCCTGGTCCCGTTTACCATCGTGCTCGTCGGCCTCGCCACGTCGGTGCACACGGAGGGTGTGGGCCGGGTCGTCGAGCTGACGCTCGGCCGGATCGTGCCGGGCGCGAGCGCCGACGTGGTGGAGAAGGCGTTCGAGGGGACCCGGCGCAGCGCCGACAGCGACGCGTGGAGCACCCTCGCGCTGTGGCTCGGCCTGGCGTTCGCCGTGCTGAACCTCGCTTCGGCGATGGCCCAGATCGAGCGGGGCGCCAACCGCATCTACGGCATCGAGCGGGACCGTCCCTTCCCCCGCAAGTACGGCAGGGCCCTGGTCCTCGCGTTCACGGCCGGGCTGCCGATGGTGCTGGGGTTCCTGGTGCTCGTCGCGGGCGAGGCCGTCGGGGACGCCGTGGCCCGCACCTTCGGCGACCGGGCCGCCGGCACCGGGTGGTGGGGTGTGCTGGACGTGCCGGCGGGGCTGCTGCTGGCCTGGGTGGCGTCGGCGGTGATCCTGCGCTGGTCGCCCCGCCGCGTCCAGCCCGGCTACACCTGGCTGGCGTTCGGCTCGGCGGTCCACCTGGTGCTGTGGGTGTCGGCGACCTGGCTGCTCGCGCTGTACGTGGGGCACAGCGGTGCCTTCGGCGCCGTGTACGGTCCGCTCACCGCGTTCATCGCGCTGCTGCTGTGGGCGAACCTCACCGCCGTGGCGCTCTTCCTCGGCATCGCGTTCGCCGCCCAGCTGGAGGCGGCCCGGGCCGGTATCCGTACGCCGGTACGGCCGGACCCCGGGCCGGGTGACTGACGGTTCCCGGCAGCGGCCGGGCGGCAGCGGGCCGCCGGCGTCACCCGGTGTCGCGCGGCGGGGTCATCGCCCAGCGGATGCCCGCGGTCACGGCCGTGCCGAGCGGCCGTACGCACACGCTCTCCGCCGGCGGGACGCGCGGCAGCCACAGGGCGCGTGAGGCCCAGCGCGGCAGCAGCGCGACCGCGTTCGCGGCGACGATCCCGTACGGGAGGCGGGCGAGCAGCGGCACGGGCGGATTCAGCAGCAGGAACCGCGCGGTGCTCCGCGCCTCGGCGGTCGCGCGCAGCTCACCTCGGTAGGCGGCCAGCCGCTCCGCGAGTCCGGCGCGGTCCACGGGCGGGTCGGGCACCCCGAGCGCGGTGGCGATGCGCGCCATGTCGGCCACGTACCCGTCGCAGCCGTCCTCGTCCAGGGGGCGGGCGCCGTAGTTCTGGTGGGCGCGCAGGAAGCTGTCGACCTCCGCGACGTGCACCCAGCACAGCAGGTGCGGGTCGGCGGCGGCGTACTCCTCGCCCTCGGCGGTGGTGCCGCGCACGGTGTCGTGCACGGCCCGGACCCGCTCGCACGCCTCCTGGGCGCTGTCGGCCGGCCCGTAGGTGGTGACGGCCAGGAAGGTGCTGGTGCGCTGGAGCCGCCCCCAGGGGTCGCCGCGGAACCCGGAGTGCGCGGCCACGGCGGCCATGGCCAGGGGATGCAGCGACTGGAGCAGCAGGGCGGACAGGCCCCCGATGAACATGGCGGCGTCCCCGTGGACCCGCCTGACCGGCCGCTCGGGACCGAACCAACGCGGTCCCGGCGTGTCGTGGATGCGGGCCCGGTTGCCCGGCCCCTCCGGTCCCGCGACCCTGGAGAAGATCATGTCGCCGATCCGCGCGCGGGGGTCGGGAAGGCGATGGCCGGGGAGACGTCTCATGGCTGCCGGCCCTCCTTCGCCTACCGCGGCCGGGCGGCTCACACCACTACGTCTGCCCCGGCCGGGACGGCGGGAACATCAGGCGCAGCCCCAGGCCGACATTCCCTGGAGGCGGGCCAGGCGCTTGGCCACCGCGATCTGCTCGGCGCGGGAGGCCAGGTCCGCGCGCGGGGCGTACTCGAGGCCGCCCGCCGCGATCCAGCTGGACCGGGCGAACTGCAGGCCGCCGTAGTAGCCGTTGCCGGTGTTGGCCTTCCAGTTGCCGCCGGACTCGCACGCGGCGATGGCGTCCCAGTCGGTGCGCTGGGGGACCAACGGCGAGGCGGCGGCCGCGGTGGGCGTACCCAGCGCGGCCGCGGCGAGCAGGACCACCACGGCGGCCCGGACTCCCCGGCCCCGCACTCCGCACCCGCCGCTCGTATGAGCATCTCGTCTACAGATCATATGAAGACTGTTACACCAGGTGACGGTGGGACGGTGCGCGGGCCGCCACCTCCTTACGCCGGTCGGAGCAGACGAACCGCCCGCGCGGGCGCGGTCACCCCCGCGGGCGTACGGGGCGCGGGGTGTCCGCCACCGCCTCGGTGGCCAGGTGGTCCGGCACGGGCTCCGGGTCGACGAGGCGGTTGAGGCGGCTCGGTACGTCGAGGCCGATCAGCAGTACGACGACGAGCGTCAGCGAGAACGTCAGCACCGCGAGCGACCGGCCCAGGGACATGGTCGACGCCAGCTCGGCCCCGAGCACCGGGGCGACGGCACCGCCCAGCGCGCCGACGTTGTAGGTGAAGCCCAGGGACGCGGCCCGGGTCTCGGCCGGGAAGTGCCCGGCGATGTACTTGGGCAGCAGTCCCGAGACGCCCTGCATGCAGGCGAGCATCAAGAAGAGCAGGACGCCCAGGACGAGCCGGCCGTCCCGGACCGCGAAGACGGGGAAGACGAAGGCGACGCCGATCAGCAGGGTGCAGGCGTACGTCCTGCGGGTGCCGAACCGGTCCCCCGCGAAGCCGGTGACGACGCAGCCGGCCATGGTGCCGAACCCGGCGTAGTACAGCGCGTCGCTCACCTGCGCGGGGGTGAGGCCCAGCTCGGTCTTGAGGTACGTGGGCAGCAGCGCCTGGACCGGCCAGCTGTAGAGGAAGGCGCAGAAGACGGTGCCGCAGAGCGCGACGTACAGCACCCACCGCCTGCGCCCGCCCCACTGCACGGCGAACGCGATCAGACAGGCCGCGGCCACGACCGACAGCAGGGGCACGGCCCCGGTGCCGAGCGGGGTGAAGACCGCGAGGAGCGAGCCGGTGGCGACGACCGCGAGCACCGTGTTGGCACCCGCCCGGAACCGGCCCGCGAACAGCGGCCGGAACGGGTGGGGCCGTGCACCCGCGGCACCCACCCGCGCCTCCCAGTCGTCGGCCTCGGGCAGCGCGCGCCGCACCCAGAGCGTGACCGCCACCGGGAACAGGCCGATGTAGAACAGCCAGCGCCAGCCGTGCGCCGGCACCACGTGCTCGTACACCTCGGCCGCCAGGACGCCGCCGAGGGAGAAGCCGGAGATGAGGAAGCCCGAGGCACGGTTGCGCAGCCGGGCGGGCCAGCTCTCCAGGACGTAGGTGGCGCTTGCGCTGTACTCCCCGGCCATGCCCATCCCGATCAGCAGGCGGGCGGCGAACAGGCTGGTGTAGTCCCAGGCGAATCCGCAGGCGAAGGTACCGATCGAGTACAGCAGGATGGAGGCCACCATGGCGCTCCTGCGGCCGAGGCGGTCCCCGAGGGCGCCGAGCAGGGCGCCGCCGAGCCAGCGGGTGACGAAGGCCCCGGAGACCAGGCTCGCGGACTCGACGGCCGACAGTCCGAAGTCGTCGGCGATCTCGGTCAGCACGAGGGTGATCAGGACGAAGTCGAAGCCGTCGAGGAGGTAGCCGATCCAGGCGGCGAAGAACGACTTCCACTTCTCCCGGGACACCTCGCGGTACCAGGGCGGGCGGGTCGGGGCGGGGCGCGCAGGGTGCATGCGGGATCCAATACGGGTGGGGGGCACGCGCCGAGGTCGCGGGGGCGACCCTCGTTCGTGTGAAGAAGCGGGAGCGTGTCCGCCAGTCGGGTGAGGGACGGGCGGGCGGGCCCCGGCGCGCCCTTACGGTTTCGCGGTGACCTCGATCCCCACTGAACCGCGCCCCCTGCGAACCGCCGACCTCGGCACGCTCGTCATCATGTCCTGGAGCCGCGAGACCCCCGACGGCGACGTCCCCTTCCTCCTCGCCTGCTCCCTCGGCGACGGCGAGGGCGGCCCCGAGGCGTCGCCGGCCGCCGTCGAGGCCCTGCTCCGCCACTCCGGGCTCTCCGTGGGCGACGGCGTCCTCGAAGCCACTCGGCTGCCGAACCTGCCCGTCTCCCTGCTGGTGGTACCGGGCGCGGCGGCCCTCACCATGCCCGGCGTCAACGCCCAGTTCGTGCCCACTCCCCAGTGGCGCAGGGCGGTCGACGAGCGCGGGTACGCCTGTCTGATCTTCACCACGCGTCCCTGGGCGGGCGGCGAGCCCGGTGACGGCGAGGCGGTCGCCGCCTTCGCCAACGACGCGTCCACCCTGGCGTCGGCGGCGCAGGTCGTCCTGCCCGTGCGCAGCCTGCGCGGCTGACCCCGCCGCGGCGGCGCGCCCCCGGCCCGCGGGCGCGCCGCCCTCCCGAAGGCCCGCCTCACGTCCACAACTCGTCGCTGTCGCACACCTGGGCCCCCATGTTCCGCTCCATCATGCGCAGCGCGGCGTCCGCGAGGTCGGCGTGGATGTGGGCGACCGCGTCGCGCGGCACGACCACCTGGAGATGGCGGATGTGGGCGTCGAGCGCCGAGTAGAGCACGCACTGCTCGGTCACCTGCCCGCACAGCACCAGCCGGTCGATCCCCTGCTCGTGCAGAAGGTACGTCAGTGGGGTCTCGAAGAAGATCGAGTGGCGTGCCTTGACCACGAAGAGCGAGGACTCGTCGGGGCGCACCGGCTCGACGAGCCGGGCGTGCGGCCCGGAGAGGGCCTTGTCGAGCATCTCGCCGTGGTGCGAACGCCACTCACCGAAGTTGTCGTTGACGTAGATGACGGGGACGCCGTGGCGCCGGGCCCGCTCCAGCAGGCCGGTCAGCGGCGGCAGTACCGACTCCACTGCGGGAATCAGCGACTCGGCGTCCTCGTGGTCGTAGGTGTTGATCATGTCGATTACGGTCAGCGCGGTCTTGCCCATGCCGCCCAGGTTCCCACTGGGCGGCGGGAAGACCTCGTTGTCCCGGCCGACGGAGGGACAGGCCCCGGCCGATCCGGGCCGGCGAAGGTCACCCGAGGGACCACTCCGCCGTGCGCGCGTCGTCCCCCGCGGCGGGGCCCGGTCCCCAGGGCGCCGGGGCCCGGCCCGCCGCCCACTGGCGCAGCCACCCCTCGTCCACGCAGACGATGCCGCACTGCTCGGCGTACTCGACGGCGGGTGCCGTGAAGTCGCCGCTGGTGACGAGCACCGCCACGTCGGCCTCGTGGACCGTGTAGCAGGTGCCGCCGAAGCGCTGCAGGTCCTGGGAGCCGACCTTGTTGTCGTCGCCGTAGCGCTTGCACTGGATGACGACGCGGCGGCCGTCGGGAGTCACCGCCAGCACGTCCGCACCGAGGTCGCCCGCTCCGCCCACGACCTCCACGTCGGCGCAGCCGTCCCGTACGCAGAGATCCGCTATCACCCGCTCGAACTCGTCCGGGGTGAGCGCGTCGTGCTCGGCCGGCACCACCACGGTGCACTGGCCGACAGCGTGCGTCGTCGCCTCCCACACGGGCTCGCGCCGCTCCTCCAGCGCGTCCAGGGCCGTCTCCGTCGCCTTCTCCAGGGCGCCCGAGGTGCGGCGCGCCAGCCTCGACGCGGAGAGCCCGCGCCGCCCGCGCCGGCACAGGACGGCGACCGGTACGCCCCCGAGCACGAGGACGACGGCCCAGGCGGGGCGGCTCTGCGCGACGTCCCACGCCGTCCGTCCGACCCACCCCGCGAGGATCAGGCCGACGGCGACGAGTCCGAAGTACACGGCCGTCGCGCGGAGGTCGAAGCGGCGCCCGTGGCGTTCCGGTCGGGGGCGGGGTTCAGGCACGGTCACGACGGTCATTCCTCCTTGCGGACCAAACGAAGATCACTTACGCCGTCTGCCCTGGAACCACCGGTTCAGCGACCGCATGTGACACGCCGTCGGATGGCTCATCCGACCAGCGAGCGAATTTCTCGGGCATATCGTGCGGAATATGAAGAAATGCCATGTCGTGTACCTGGTGTGCACCGCAGCGATGCTCGGGACCGGACTCGGAGCGGCTCCGGCCTCCGCCGGCCACATGACCCACGTGGTCCACCCCGGCCAGTCGATCCAGAAGGCGGTGGACGCCGCCGAAGCGGGTGACACCGTTCTCGTCACTCCCGGCACCTACCACGAGAGCGTGACGGTGAGCACCCCCGGGCTCACCCTGCGCGGCATGGGCCGCGGCACGGTCATCGAGCCGAGCACGAAGAAGGCCACGGACAGCACCTGCGCCGCGGACGGCAACGGCATCTGCGTGACGGGGACGAAGGACGAGAAGGTCAAGGGCGTCACCGTCGCCGACCTGACGGTGACCGGCTTCACCCGCACCGGCGTGTACTCCAAGGCGACCGACGGGCTGACCGTGCGGAACGTGACGGCGGTGGAGAACGGCGTCTGGGGCATCGCCCAGGAGCAGTCGATCCACGGCATCTTCCGGAACAACACCGCCCGCGACAACGGCGACGCGGGCATCTTCCTCGCCAACAACGTCAAGGCCGAGGAAGGCGCCGTGGACACCCAGGGCACGGAGGTGGCGCACAACCTGGTCGAGGGCAACCGGATCGGCATCACCGTCCGGCGGCTGCGCAACCTCGCCGTCGCGGCCAACCACGTCACCGGCAACTGCGCGGGGGTGTTCGTCGTCGGCGACGAGAACAAGCCCGCGGGCGGCGACCTCGTCGTGCGTGACAACCACGTCGTGCGCAACAACAAGTCCTGCCCGAAGACCGAGCGGCTGGAGGCCCTCCAGGGTTCCGGCATCGTCCTGACCGGCGTCGAGAAGGTCCTGGTCGCCGACAACACGGTCGAGGGCAACTCCGGCACGTCGTCGATGTCGGGCGGCATCGTCCTGGCCTCCAGCATGGTGGGCACCGCCAACTCGAAGAACGAGGTCAACGGCAACAGGCTGCGCGACAACTCCCCCGCCGACCTCGTCAACGCCGGGACCGGCGACACCGCCAAGAGCAACACCTTCAGCGGCAACACCTGCGGCGCCTCCAAGCCCGCGGGGCTGTGCTGACCGGCCGGCCGTAGCCACCCGTGGACCTAAGCAGGAAGGAAAGCGGCACATGACGACCGCAGAGACCGCCCCGCCCCCGCCGATGCGGCTGAGGGAGCTCGTGTTCGGGGCGGCATGTGCCGCCGCCCTCCGCGCGGCCGCCCGGCTCGGTGTCGCCGACGCCCTCGGCGACACCCCGATGACCGTGGACGAACTCGCCGCCGCGGTGAAGACCGAGCCCCGCCCACTGCGCCGGCTGCTGCGCGCCCTGACCTGCTACGGCGTGTTCGCCGAGCACAAGAACGGGTCGTTCGCGCACACCGACATGTCCAGGCTGCTGCGCGAGGACGACCCGCACAGCCTGCGCTACATCACCCTGTGGTGCACCGAGCCGTGGACCTGGGACGCCTGGCCCCAGCTCGACGAGGCGGTACGCACCGGCCACAACGTCGTCGAGGGCCTGTACGGCAAGGAGTTCTTCACCTACCTCAACGAGGACGCCCCCGAGTCGGCCGAGGTCTTCAACCGCGCCATGACCACGTCCAGCCGGCAGTCCGCCCAGGACGTCGCGGCACTCCTCGACCTGTCGGGGAGCACGTCGGTCGCGGACATCGGCGGCGGCCAGGGGCACGTGGTGGCGAGCCTGCTGGAGAAGTACCCGTCGATGCACGGCACCCTGCTCGACCTGCCGCGGGTGGTGGAGAACGCCGACCCCCGGCTGCGCGAGGGCGGAGCGCTCGCGGACCGGGTGCGCATCGTGCCGGGCGACTGCCGTGAGGGCGTTCCCGTCCAGGCCGATGTGTACATCATCAAGAACATCCTGGAGTGGGACGACGACAGCACCGCCCGCGCCCTTCGCAGCGTCATGGCGGCGGGCGGGGCCGGGGCGAGGGTCGTGGTCATCGAGAACCTCGTCGACGACACGCCCTCGATGCGGTTCAGCACCGCCATGGACCTGCTGCTGCTCCTCAACGTCGGGGGCGCCAAACACACCACCGACAGCATGGTCGGCCGGCTGACCGACGCGGGCCTCGTCATCGACGACATCCGCCCGGTCAACCCCTACCTGCACGCCTTCGACTGCACCGTGCCCGAGTGAACTGACGCACGGGCGCCCGCACGCGCCGGCCGCCGGACCGCTCCTCTCGCGGTCCGGCGGCCGACGCGTGGGTACGCCGTGGAAGGGCGCCCGGGTCAGGCGTCCGGCGCGCGACGGTCGGTGACGAGGTCCATGCGGGCACCCTCCAGGGCGCGGGCGAGGTCGCCGGCCGCCGGCGCGGAACCGTCCCGGCCGCCGGCGCCGTCCAGCAGCGTCGTCAGCTCGGCCACCAGGCCGGGGTCCGGGAGGCCGAGGGCCATCGCCGGCTCACCGGCGTCCAGCCCGCCGCGTACGTCGACCAGACGCACCACGACGTCGTCGCGCTGGAAGATCGTGCTGGACAGGACCGGGCTCAGCGGATCGTCCGCCGCCGCCTCGTCGGCCTGGGCCAGCACCTGCGCCAGCCGCATGCCGTGGCCCGGCCGCGCCGGGTACGACAACGCGTGCCGCCGCGCCTCCGGGTCCTCCTGACCCGCGGTCACGTGGTGGACGGCGGGCAGTGCCGCCCGCGTGTAGAAGACCCGGGCGGACTCCGGGTCGCCGAGGTCCCGGTC
Organism: Streptomyces sp. BK79; assembly: GCF_044142145.1. NCBI lineage: Bacteria > Bacillati > Actinomycetota > Actinomycetes > Kitasatosporales > Streptomycetaceae > Streptomyces > Streptomyces sp. BK79. The sequence continues at coordinate 16,099 of NZ_JBHVOC010000005.1, read as the reverse complement.
CTGCTCCAGGTACGGGTTGAGGGCCTCCTCCACGGCCCGCACCTCGGGCTGCGCGGCCACGTGCCGCAGGGCCGCGAGCAGGTCGCCGCGCACCTCGATGGCCCGGACCACCCGGTTGCCGTGCAGGAACAGGGACGTGCGGCACAACCGTGTGGTCTCGTCGACCCTCGGTTCGGGCGAGGCGTAATCGGCGAGGATCCTGGCGACCCGCTCCTCGCTGCCCGGCTTCACCGTGAAGGTGAGCGCGTGCCGGATCACACCGTCTCCGACGCGCGGCGCGGCCTGGAGGCCGCCCCGGGGCCGCTCGGCGCCGTCCGCCGGGTGACCGGTCTCCCGGACGACGTGGAAGCGGAGCGACCTGGTGTCGCGGACGCAGCTGTGCAGCGGCCTGACCATCCGCACGTGTTCCTCGCTGCTCACCCAGTTCAGGAACGGCGGGGCGCTCTCCCACTCGCTGGTGATGAGCCACTGGGAGGGGTTCTCGATGGACTGGCACAACTGCTCACCGAGGTGACCGGGGACGGACTCGACGTGGCTGCGCAGCTGCTCGTACGTCTCCAGGAACCGCTGCTGGGCTCCGTCGTAGACCTCCACCAGCAGGACGACCCTGAGCCGGGAGCCGTCGAACACGGACTGGGAGACATGGTGCGACACCTGTCGCGTCAGCGGTTCGGAAACAGGGGTGGACGTGGTGGTCATCCTGCGCACACTCCTTCACGGTGGCGGAACTGGACGTCGGCCGCGATGATGCGACGCCAGCGTCCCTCGATCCTGGGCCCGGCCCCGGTGGCGCGCGACCGGTGTGCACTGCGCGAGTGACCGGGGCGGTGCCGGGACGGCGGGGGACGCGGGGGCGCGGAGGCGGGTGCGGCGGGGGGACGGTGCGGGGCGGCGCGGGCGGCGCGGGGCTCAGGTGAGGTGGGCGAAGACCACCAGGTTCTCCGTGTAGTCCTTCACCCTGCGGTCGTAGTCGCCCGCGCAGGTGATGAGCCGTACCTCGGCCCGGTCGGCGTCGCCGTACACGCGCTTGCTGGGGAAGGCGTCCTTGTCGAAGGTCTCCGCGCCGTCGACCACGAAGGACGCCTTGGTCCCGTCGGCCCGCCGGACGTGGAAGACGTCGCCCTTGTCGAGCCGGTCGAGGCGGGCGAAGACGGCCGGTGAGGTCTTCGTGTCCACGTGCCCGGCGATGATCGAGGTGCCCTTCTCCCCGGGGGAGGCTCCCTTGGCGTACCAGCCGACGAGATTGGTGTCGTCGGGCGGCGGGGCCTGGAGCTGTCCGTTCGCACCGATGGCGAGGTCGGTGAAGGGGGCGTCGACGGAGATCTCCGGGATGATCAGGCGCACCGGTTTCGACCGGCGCAGGTCCGTGCGCGCGTCGGCGGCGGCGGCCGGGGCCGTGCTTCCGGGCTGGGCCGAGGCGCCGGGCTGGGCGGTCACCATCGGCGGCCGGGAGTTGTCGGCCGACGTGTCGTTGCCGCCGACCAGGCTCACGGCGAGGATCAGGAGGGCCACGGCGCACAGCACCGTCAGGCCGGAGCGGGACCCCTGTCCGCTCGGCTCCGGTTCGTCGCCGGCGGGGGAAGTAGGGGGGACTGCCATGTTCGAGGACCACCTCACTGGGCACGGCGGCAGCGCGGACACCGAGGGGGGAAGCGAGCCGGGCCGCCACGCGCTGCGTGGGTGGCGGCCCGGCTGCTATCGCGCCCGGCACGGCTCACGCCACTCCGTTGGCCGACTTCCTGCGTCGGACGGCGTACAGACCGGTTCCGGCGACGGCCAGGACGGCGAGCCCGCCCGCGGTCGTGGCCGGCGTGTCCAGCCCGCCGCCGCCGGTGTGCATCCCGCCGCGCGGCTTCTCGTGCTCACCGCCGCCCCAGGACTTCTCACCCTCGTCCTGCTTGTAGGTCTCCTCGCCGCCCTGCTTGGAGGCGCCGCCGTCCCAGTCGCCCTCGGTCACCGCGGTCACCTCGGTCAGCGCGCCGCCACCGGTGTGCATCCCGCCGCGCGGCTTCTCGTGCTTGCCTCCGTTGTCGTGCTCCTTGCTGTAGGAAGAGTCGTCGTGGTCCCAGTCGCCCGCGACGGCGTAGGCGCCGGGAACGCCGAGGACGAGGACGGCCGAGGCCGCCGCCGTGGTCAGGAGGGTGCGAGCAGAACGCATCTGAGGTTCCTTCCGTCACGACCGGGCAGCTGGCGCTTCGTCAGCTGAGATGACCCGGTCCCGACGTGAATTACCGTCAGTCAGCTTTCCGGCTCGCACCACTCAAGACGATCAGGCGGGTGAATACGCCGGGGCGTCAGGTGATGGAGCGCCAGGTGATGGGGCGGCGGGTGACGGGGGCAAGGCGGCGGGGGCGCGGCTGTCCCGGCCCGGTGGTTCCGCTACTCGTCCGGGTCCCGGTGCGTCGGGTCCCGGACCTCGGACTCCTGGCGGCGGGAGCCGGGAGCGGCCCGGTCGGGCGCGGCCTCGCTGTGCGGGGACTGGGACGGCGGGGGCGGAGCGGTGTCCCCGGGGGCGCCCACGCCGGCGCCGGGCAGGCGCAGCGCGACCAGGGCGACGTCGTCGCCGCGCGGCATGATCCGGGCGAGCAGTTCGTCGCAGTACTCGTCGATGCCGCGTTGCTCCAGCCGGCGGGCCAGGGCCCCGGCGTGGTGGCGGAGCTTGGCCATGCCGAGGTCGATCGGGCGGTCGCGGCTCTCCACCAGACCGTCGGTGTACAGCAGGAGGATGCTGTCCGGCGGGAGTTCCTCGTGCGCGTCGGGCCAGTCCAGGCCGAGGCGCAGCGTGGCGCTCATGCCGATGAGCGGGCCGTGGCCGCCCTCGAGGAAGCGGGTCCGGCCGTCCCGGGTGACGAGCAGGGGCGGCGGGTGTCCGGCGTTGACCCAGTGGAGCCGCCAGGGACCGCCCTCGGGGCCTTCCACCCGGGCGAAGACGAGGGTGGCCATGGGGGCGTCGCTGGTGTTGGTCACGGCCTCGTCGAGGCACTTCATGATCGTGCTCGGCGGCTCCTGGTGGTTCCAGGCGAGGGCGCGCAGCATGTTGCGGACCTCGGCCATGTGGGCGGCGGCCTGGAGGTCGTGCCCGACCACGTCCCCGATGACCAGGGCCATGACGCCGTCGGCGAGCAGGAAGGCGTCGTACCAGTCGCCGCCGACCTCCATGGCGCTCTCGGCGGGCCGGTACCGGGCGGCCATGCGGAGGTGGTCGACCTGCGGGAGGGGGGTCAGCAGCTGGCGCTGCATGGTCGCGGCGACGTTCTGCTGCTCGTGGTAGAGCCGGGCGTTGTCCAGCACCAGTCCGACGCGGCGGCCGATGTCCGCCAGCAGGGCGACCTCGGCCTCGCTGTGGGCGGGGTGGTCGCGGGCGATGGTCAGTACCCCGTAGGACCGCTGCCGGGTGCGGAGCGGGACGGCGACGGCGCGCTGCCCGCCGAGCCGTTCGAACAGCGCCCCGTGGGTGGCGGCGAGCGGGGGCCGGGGATCGCGCAGCAGTTCCCCGGCGCTCAGGGGGACGGGGCGGTCACTGTTGATCAGGCGGTCCAGCGCGGTGCGGGAGGGACCCGGCAGCGAGCTGAGCGGTCCTTGCAGCGGTCCCGCCCGGTCAGGGTGCGTGCTGCTGCGGACGGCGATCCGTTCCACGCCGTCCGACTGGCCGGGGTGGACGTCGGCCGCGGCCCATTCGCCCAGTTCCGGTACCAGCAGCCGCAGGAGCCGCCGGATCGTGGTGGCGGTGCCCTCGGTGGGGATGAGCACCGTGGAGATCTCGGCGACCAGGTGCAGCTGGGCGGTGAGCGCTTCCAGGGCGGCGGTGCGCGCCTCGGTCTCCTCGGCGGCGCTGCGGTGCAGGCTGAAGTCGTGGAAGACCAGCACCAGGCCCTCCTGCCTGCCGTCCCTGACCAGCGGGGTCGCCGCCCAGATGATCGGCACGAGGGTGCCGTCGGACCGCTGGAAGAACTCCTCGCTGCCCTCCTCGGCGGGCACCCCGTGCAGTGGGTTGCGCAGCGCGCACCGTTCGCGGGGCACGGGGCTGCCGTCGGCGTGCCGGTGCAGGAGGTCGTGCGCGTCGTGCCCGAGCATCTCCCGCGCCGACCGCCCGAGGAGCTGCTCGGCCCAGGGGTTCGCCGAGGTGATCCGGGCGGAGGGACCGAGGGTCAGTACGCCCGCACCGAGACCCCGCAGCACGGCGCGGGCGAGATCCTGGTCCGGGGCACGGTCCGCTCCCCCGTGCCCGGCCTCCTCGCCCTCCCGGTGGCCCGCCCAGCCTGATGTCACGGCCCTCACAGCCTTCCGACGCCGTTCATCGGGCCAGGTTCCCTCACCGGGCGGCGATGAACCGCTCCCGCGGGCCGAAGGAGGGAGGTCCGGTAGGCTCCCGGTGCCGATCTCGTACCTGGAGGCCCGCGTGCGGACCACGACCACCGCGACGACCGTACTGACCTGTCTGCTGGCGGGAGTCCTCGTGGCGGGGTGCGGCGGCGAGACCGGCGCGGGCGCGTCCGCCGACGAGCTGCTCGAGGACGCGAACGCCGCGATGCGCGGGCTGAAGTCGGTGCGGGTCGACACCACCAGCACCGCGGCGAAGGGCGGCACGGTCACCAACCGGCTGGTGACGGACCTGGAGGGCCGGTGCACCGCGAGGACCACGTTCTCCGAGGGCGGCAGCCTGGAACAGATCCGGATGGGCGACACCGACTACGTCCGGCCCGACCGCGCCTACCTGGAGAAGTGGAAGGGCGGCAAGGGCGCGACCGGCGAGCAGAAGCTGTGGATCAAGTCCCCGGCCGACGCGGCGCGGCCCGGCGACGGCCGTTCCGACTGCACGCGTCCCTTCGTCTCCTTCGGGACGGCGAAGAAGGGGAAGAGCACCCGCGTCGGCGGCCGGGAGGCGGTCGAGCTGACCGTCACCGACGAGGAGGACCGGGGCGGGACGTACACCTTCTCCGTCGCCACGGAGGGCGAGCCGTACCTCCTCAGGGCCGTCTACGAGGGCACCGAGTACGACACGACGACGTCGTTCGGCGGCTTCGACGAGCCGCTGGACATCCGCGCGCCCGAGCCGGACCAGGTGGTCGACGCCCAGGACGCGCCGCGGTAATCCGGTCGCCCGGCCGGTCCCCCGCGTCGTAGGTTGACGTGATGTCCGAACTTCGAACCGACCGCCTGCTGCTCCGCGGATGGCGGGCGTCCGACCTGGGCCCGTGGGCGGCCATGAACGCCGATCCGGTGGTCCGCGCCTACTTCCCCGAGGTGCTCACCCGGGAGCAGAGCGAGGCGTCCGCCGCCCGTTTCCAGGCCGATCTCGACCGGCGGGGCTGGGGGTGGTGGGCGGTGGAGGTCGCCGCCACCGGCGAGTTCATCGGCTTCGCCGGGCTCGATCCCGTGGAGGACGGCATGCCGTTCACCGGGGTCGAGGCGGGCTGGCGTCTGGCCCGCCCGGCCTGGGGACACGGGTACGCGACCGAGGCGGCCCGGGCCGTGGTGGACCACGCCTTCGGGGTGCTGGGACTGGCCGAGGTCCTCGCGGTGACCGCGGCCGGCAATGCGCGCTCACGGGCGGTGATGCGCCGGCTCGGCATGACCCGCGACCCGGCCGAGGACTTCGACGACCCCGGCGTACCGGAGGGGCCGCTGCGCCGCAGCGTGCTGTACCGGCTGCGGGCGCCCGAGGGCCGAGGGCTCGCCGCGCGGTAGGGCCGGGGCGGGAGCCAGGGGCCGTGCCCCCGGTCGCGGGGTGTGAGGCCCGCACGGGACGGGCCCGGTCGCCGGGGGGGCCGGCCGTCGGGAGGGGCCTCGGGGGGGGGCGGCCGTCGGGGGTCCGTCGTGGCCGTCCGCGGGCCGGATTCAGGACGCGTGGCTCATCGCCGGTCCGTTCCTCTCGTCGGCGAGGCCCACCGCGGCCCTCATGCGCTTGCCGACCGGCTCCCGGCATGCCTCGAAGCTCTGGCAGACGGCCATGACGATCTCCAGTCCGTGCCGGCCGATCCGGCCCGGGTCGGCGGTCTCGGCCACCGGCAGCGCCGGGTCGCTGTCCCAGACGGTGACCTCCACCCGGTCGCCGGCCAGCTCCAGGTCCACCAGCGACGGACCGGGCGCGTACTTGCAGGCGTTCGTCAGCAGCTCGCTGACGACCAGCTGCACCAGGTCGGCCGCGCGGTCGGACACCGCCGTGCCGCGGGCCGCCCGCACCCGCGCCAGGAAGCTCCGGGCCAGTTCCCGGCCCCGGGCGATGTCGCCGACGCTGCCCTCGTACTCCGCCGAAACCCTGACCGGTTCGTCCCGCGACCGGTCGTTGTGGGCAGCCTCGTCCATCCGATCCGCCCTCTTCCTGAGCCTTGACCGCTACGGCAGCCCGTCTACCCCCGAAACCGGGAAACATCGGGCGCCGGCCCGTCCGATCGCCGGCTGCTGGCCCGGCGGCCCGGACGGCGGTTCCGGGCCGCGCCCGCGGCCCTCGCGCGGGCCCGGACGCGCCGGGGTGCCGGACCGGCCTGCGGTACTCCATGTGGTTGTGCGGGTGGGCCCATGGCACCGGGGCGGACTGACAGTCCCCGGGAGAAAGCGCACGGTTCCGCTCCGCGTGGCACGCTCACCGGTTGTGGCTCTAGGGTGCCGTCGTGGATCTCATCGCCGTACGCACCTTCGTCGCCGCCGCGGAAGCCGGTCAGTTCCAGATCGCCGCGGCACAGCTGGCCGTCACCCAGCAGGCCGTCTCCAAGCGTGTCGCCGCGCTGGAACGGGACCTCGGCGTGCCGCTGTTCGTGCGTACCGCGCGCGGTGCGCGGCTCAGCATCGACGGGCAGGCGTTCCTCCCCCACGCGCGGGCGCTGCTCGACGCCGAGGAGCGGGCCGCCGCCTCCGTTCGGCCCGGGCGGCGGCCGTTGCGGGTCGACGTGATCGGCAGGCGGCTCTCCGTGGCCGGGGTGCTGCGCGACTTCCACCGCGCCCATCCCGAGGTGGACCTCGACGTCGTCATCCTCTTCGACGCGAACGCCGAGGCGGCCGCGACCGCCGTCCACTCCGGGGCGATCGACGCGTCCTTCCGCTGTGTCACCGCGCCGGGCACCACCCTTCCCGACGGCGTCGAGGCCACGCCGGTGTTCGACGAACCGCTCCAGTTGTTCACCGGGCCCGCCCACGAGTTCGCGACGGCCCGGGCGGTGACACCGGCCCGGCTCGCCGGCCGCCGCGTCTGGATGCCCGGGAACGTCCCGGGCGCCGAGTGGTCGGCGTACTACGAGGCACTCGCCGCCGAGTTCGGGGTCGCCATCGACACGATCGGCCCGAACTTCGGTGTCGAGGGGCTCCTCGACACGATCGCCGAGTCCTCGACGATCGCGACCTTCCTCAGCGAGCGGACGCCCCTCGTCTGGCCCGCCGTCCACGATCTGCGGCGCGTCCCCCTGCGCGACCCGACGCCCGTCTACCCGCACTCCCTGCTCTGGCACGCCGGCAATCCGCATCCCGGGCTGGCCACACTGCGCGCCTATCTCGCCTCCCGGCCCGTCCGGCACCTGGACTCGGAGGTGTGGACGCCGCCGTGGGCCCTGCGGTCGCATCCGAGGGCCGATCGCGCACGGTCCTGACGTCTCCGCGGGCCCTCTGGGATCCGGGGGCTGACCATGGCCGTTCCCCGGACCGGCCGAAGCCGACCGGCCCGGGGAACGGCACGGCGTCAGCCGCCGAGGGCGCCGAGGACGACGAGCTTGGCCTCGTCCTGCACCTGCCGGAGGTGGTCGGCGCCGAGGAACGACTCCCCGTAGATCTTGTAGACGTCCTCGGTGCCGGAAGGGCGGGCCGCGAACCAGGCGTTCTCGGTGGTCACCTTGATGCCCCCGATGGCGGCGCCGTTGCCCGGTGCCTCGGTCAGCACGGCGGTGACCGGCTCGCCGGCGAGGGTGTCGGCGGTGACCTGGGCCGGGGACAGCCTGGCCAGGCGGGCCTTCTCCTCGCGGGTCGCGGGGGCGTCGATGCGGGCGTAGGCGGGTTCGCCGAAGCGGGCGGTGAGGGCGGCGTAGTGCTCCGAGGGTGTCCTGCCGGTGACGGCGGTGATCTCGGAGGCGAGCAGGGCCAGGATGATGCCGTCCTTGTCCGTGGTCCACACCGAGCCGTCCCGGCGCAGGAAGGACGCCCCGGCGGACTCCTCGCCGCCGAAGCCGAGGGACCCGTCGACCAGCCCGTCCACGAACCACTTGAAGCCCACGGGTACTTCGACCAGCCGGCGGCCGAGATCGGCGGCGACCCGGTCGATCATGCCGGAGGAGACCAGGGTCTTGCCCACGCCGGCGGCCGCGGGCCAGTCGGTGCGGTGGGCGTAGAGGTAGGCGATGGCGGTGGCGAGGTAGTGGTTGGGGTTCATCAGCCCGGCGTCGGGGGTGACGATGCCGTGCCGGTCGGCGTCGGCGTCGTTGCCGGTGGCGATGGTGAAGCGGTCGCGCCGCTCGATGAGCGAGGCCATCGCGTGCGGCGACGAGCAGTCCATGCGGATCTTGCCGTCCCAGTCCAGCGTCATGAACCGCCAGGTGGGGTCGGTGAGCGGGTTGACCACTGTCAGGTCGAGCCGGTGCTGCTCGGCGATGCGGCCCCAGTAGGCGACGGACGCGCCGCCCAGCGGGTCGGCGCCGATCCGTACGCCGGCCGACCGGATCGCGTCGAGGTCCAGGACGCTCGGCAGGTCGCGGACGTAGGCGTCGAGGAAGTCGTAGCGGCCGGTGCCGGGCGCGGCGAGCGCCCGCGCGTAGGGGACGCGGCGTACGTCCTTGAGGCCGGCGGCGATGATCTCGTTGGCCCGGTCCTGGATCCAGGAGGTGGCGTCGGAGCCCGCGGGGCCGCCGTTCGGCGGGTTGTACTTGAAGCCGCCGTCGGCGGGCGGGTTGTGCGACGGGGTGACGACCACGCCGTCGGCGAGGCCCGAGGTGCGGCCCCGGTTGTGGGTGAGGATGGCGTGCGAGACCGCCGGGGTGGGGGTGTAGCCGTCCGCGGTGTCGACGAGGACGGTCACGTCGTTGGCCGCGAACACCTCCAGCGCGGTGATCCGGGCCGGCTCGGACAGGGCGTGTGTGTCGGCGCCCAGGAAGAGCGGGCCGTCGGTGCCCTGCGCGTCGCGGTACTCGCAGATGGCCTGGCTGGTGGCGGCGATGTGGTCCTCGTTGAACGCCGCGGCCAGTGACGAACCGCGGTGTCCGGACGTGCCGAAGGCCACCCGCTGGCCGGGCTCGGCGGGGTCCGGGTGCAGGGTGTAGTAGGCCGTCACCAGCCGGGCGATGTCGATCAGGTCCTCGGGGCCGGCCGGCTTCCCCGCTCGGTCATGCTGCATGCGCCCACTCCTCCGCGTCGGTCGGGCATTGGCTCGCGGTCCCATCTTCCCCTGTGCGGTCGGGTGCACCCGACGTGAGGGCCGCGGTTACGGTGAACGCATGACCGAGGTGGAGGTGCTGCAACTGCTGGTCTCGCCCGTGCACCGGCTGGCCGGACGTCCCGCGGACGGGCCCGTGCCCGCTCCGGCCGACGAGCTGGTGGCGCGCGTCGAGGTGCGGCGGGGGCTGGGCCTGGTCGGCGACCGGTACTACGCGCGGCCCGCCCACCGGAACGCGGCCGTGACCCTGATGTCCGCCGAGCACCTGCCCCGGGACATCGATCCGGACGCCGGCCTGCGGCACACCCGGCGCAACGTCCTGCTCCGGGGCGTCGACGTCGACGCCCTGGTCGGCGCGACCGTCGCCCTGGACTGCGGCGGCGGCCCCGTGCTCCTGGCCGTCAACCGCCCCGCCCGGCCGTGTGCCTGGATGGACGTCACGGTCGGTCCCGGCGCCCAGCGTGCGCTGCGCGGCAGGGGAGGCGTCCGGTGCACGCCCCTGAGCGACGGTGTGCTCGCGCTGGGCCCGGCGACGTTCGAGGTCGTCGAGGAGGCGGGCGCCGGGTCACGGCCGCCCGGGACGTGACCGGCCAGGGCGTCAGATCCGGCCGCCGGTGAGGCGGGTGAGGGGTCCCTGCGGGTGACGGCCCGCACGACGGCCCACCGCGTACGAGGCGGCGCTCAGCACGGTGATGCCGGCGCCCACGCCCGCGGCGACGAGCTTGCGGTGGGCGATGACCGTCCACGCCGTCTTCGCGGTGGCGGCGACCTGCCCCGAGGTGGTGATGACCGCCTGGCGGCCGGCCTCGACTCCCTTGGCCGCCGTCTGCACGGCGCTGTTCGCGGCCTCGGCCGAACGCTGGGCGCCGGCCTTCGCCGCTGACGTCGCGTCACCGGCCTTGCCGGCGGCGGCCTGCCCGGCCCGCGAGGCGGGTGCGGTCGCCTTGTCCGCAGCGCCGCGCGCCTTGGACTCGGCGGTGCGGGTGGTGGAGTTGCGCTTCTGGTTCGTGTCCTTGTTCGGATCGCTCATGGACACCGCTTTGCCCCTCTCCGGGTTGGCAAACACGAACGGTTCGGCGGCCGCGCGGCGATCGGGCCCCCGGCGCGTCACGCTGGGCAGCGTCCGCGGCGCGACGCGCTCCCCCACCGCCGTGTCACCCTCGCGTACGACACGTCCAGGTCGAAGCCGGCGACGCGGGCGGCCTCCGTCATCCGGGCGGTGAGGTGTTCGGCGTCGCCGATGGCCGGGATGGTCGGTTCGGGTGCCGTCACGCCGGTGATCCTGGCTACGTCACGGCCGCGGTCGGCGGGAGTTGGGCGGGGCTCACCTGCTCGCCCAGTACCCGGGCCATGAACTGCACCAGCCACCGCTGCGCCGGGCTGCGCGAGGACTCGTGCCGGGCGTACAGGGCGATCTCGATCGGCTCGGTCTCGAAGGGCAGCCGCACCAGGCGTACCCGGTGGGAGGCGGTGAAGACCTCCCCGACGTACTCGGGGACGATGGCGATCAGGTCGGTCTGCTCCAGCAGGTAGGGGAGCATCGAGAAGCGGGTGGCGTCCACGGCCACCCGTTCCAGGAGTCCGTGCGCGGCCAGTACCGCCCGGGGCGCGACGTGCCCGCTGGGCCCGAAGACCGTCGCGTGGTGCTCGGCCGCGAGGTCCGCGAGCGTGACCTCGTCGCCCCGGACGCGCGGATGGTCCGCGGCGACCATGAGGACGTAGCGCTCACGGAACAGCGGGATCCGCACGGTCAGGTGCGAGGTGATCACCGGGGTGGCCACGAAGGCGTCGAGGTCGCCGCGGCGCAGCTGGCTCTCGGCGTCCTCCACGTCGAAGGGGCGGACGGTGAACGACACCGCCGGCGCGTGCTCCCGTGCCGCGGCCAGCAGTCGCGGCAGGAGGGTCGCCTCGCCGAGGTCGGAGAGGGCGATGGTGAAGCGGCCCGACATGGTCGCGGCGTCGAAGGCGTCGCCCTGCCGGACCGTCGTGTCGATCTCCGCCAGGGCACGCTGCAGCGGTTCGTACAGCCGTCGGGCTCCCGCCGTGGGCGTCAGCCCTCGCCCGTTGCGCCGGAACAGCTCGTCGTCGAAGTGCCGCCGCAGCTTGCCCAGGCTGTAGCTGACGGTGGGCTGGGTGACGTGGAGGGTCTCGGCGGTGGCCGTGACGCTCCCGGTCTCGTACAGCAGGACGAAGACACGGGCGAGGTTGAGATCGAAGGTGCCCATATAGACGGACTCTATATCGGGGTGTCGAAACATCTATTGGTGCCCATGTCGCGGGGTGCCTAGCGTGTCGGACGTCACTTCGAAAGGAACGTCCGTGCCATCCGTGCGTCGTGTCTCCCACGATTTCCTGGAGCGCCAGGGGCTCACCACCGTCTTCGGCAATCCGGGCTCCAACGAGCTGCCCTTCCTCGCCGGCCTCCCCGAGGGCTTCCGCTACGTCCTCGGTCTGCACGAGGGGGCCGTCGTCGGCATGGCCGACGGTTACGCGCAGGCGACCGGCCGGCCGGTGCTGGTCAACCTGCACGCCGCCTCCGGGTCGGGCAACGCGATGGGCGCGCTGACCAACGCCGTGGCCTCCCGTACGCCGCTGGTGGTGGTGGCCGGGCAGCAGGTGCGGCCCGCCATCGGACCCGAGGCCAACCTGGCCAGCGTCGACGCACAGACCCTGATGAAGCCGCTGGTCGGCTGGGCGGCGGAACCGGCGTGCGCGGCGGACGTGCCGCGGGCGCTGGCGCAGGCCGTCTTCGAGGCCCGCCTCCAGCAGCGTCCGACGTATCTGTCCGTGCCGTACGACGACTGGTCGGCCGACGTCGACGACAACGCCCTGGCCGTGCTCGACCGGCGGGTGGAGCGGGCCTCGGTGCCCGGCGGCGAGCAGGGCCGCCGGCTCGTCGAGCGGGTCGCCGCCGCCCGCCGCCCCGCGCTCGTGCTGGGCGGTGACATCGACTCGGCGGGCCTGTTCGACGACGCCGTCCGGCTGGCCGAGCGTCTGGGCGGTCCGGTGTGGGCGGCGCCCTCCCTCTTCCGGCTGCCCTTCCCCAACCGGCACCCACAGTTCCGGGGTGTGCTGCCCGCCGGTATCGCGCCGGTCTGCGAGGCCTTCGAGGGCCACGACCTCGTCCTGGTGCTGGGCGCGCCGGTGTTCCGCTACCACGAGTACCTGCCGGGCCGGTACCTGCCCGAGGGGACCCGGCTGATCCAGGTGACCGAGGACGCGTCCGCCGCCGCGCGGGCGCCGATGGGCGAGGCGCTGGTCGCCGACCCGGGGGCCGTGATCGACCTGCTCCTGGAGTCGCTCGACGCGCCCGGAACGCCCGCGGGCCCGTACCGCCCGGCGCCCGAGCCGCTCACCGCCGAGGGCCCCGCCCTCCATCCCGAGCAGGTCTTCGCCGCGCTGCGCGACGAGATGCCCGGCGACACGGCGTACGTCGTCGAGTCCACGTCCACCAACTCCGCGTGGTGGCGCCAGATGGACCTGCGCCGCCAGGGCTCCTACTACTTCCCGGCGGCCGGCGGGCTGGGCTTCGGCCTGCCCGGCGCCGTCGGTGTCGCGATGGCCCGGCCCGACCGCCCGGTCGTCGGTGTCGTCGGGGACGGCTCCGCCAACTACGGCATCACCGCCCTGTGGACGGCCGCGCAGCACCGGGTCCCGCTGACCGTCGTCCTGCTGCGCAACGGCACGTACGGGGCACTGCGCTGGTTCGGCGGCCTGCTCGGGGTGCCGGACGCCCCCGGACTGGATATCCCAGGGCTGGACTTCACCCGCGTGGCCGAGGGGTACGGCGTCCGCGCCCAGCACGTCGGCGGCACCGAGGAACTGCGCGCCGTACTCGCCGAACGGCCGGACCACCCCCGGCTGATCCAGGTGGACACGGCGCTCACCACACCGTCCTGACCCACCCCATGACGACCCGCCGAGCGCTCGGAGCCGCGAGGCGCCCGGCACCCGAAGATCCCGAGGAAAGGGAACGACGATGACACTCCTGGACAGCGACGTCTGGGGCCGCAAGTTCTTCAGCGACGGCTGGCAGGACTCCCCCGCCGAGCACCCGGTGACCGAGCCGGCGACGGGCGACCGGCTCGGCGCGGTCGGACTGGCCACGGCCGAGGACGTCGGCCGCGCCGCCGCACGGGCCGCCGAGGCCCAGCGCGCGTGGGCGGCGACCCCGCCCCAGCAGCGGGCCGCCGTACTGCGCCGCGCCGGCGAGCTGTTCACCGAACACGCCGGCGAGATCGAGGACTGGCTGGTGCGCGAGGCCGGTTCGGTGCGGGCCAAGGCGGGCTTCGAGGTTCAGCTCGCCGTGGGCGAGTGCTTCGAGTGCGCGGGCCTGCCGACGCACCCCCAGGGCGAGGTGCTCACCTCCGAGGAGGCCCGCTGGTCGCTCGCCCGCCGCCGGCCGGCCGGTGTGGTGAGCGTGATCGCGCCCTTCAACTTCCCGCTCATCCTGGGTCTGCGTTCCGTGGCCCCGGCGCTCGCCCTCGGCAACGCGGTGCTGCTCAAGCCGGACCCGCGCACCGCGGTGAGCGGCGGTGTCGTCATCGCCCGCGTCTTCGAGGAGGCCGGCCTGCCCGCCGGTGTCCTGCACCTGCTGCCGGGTGACGGGTCGGTCGGGCAGGCCGTCGTCGACGCCCCCGAGGTGCGGGTGGTCTCCTTCACCGGCTCGACTCCGGTCGGGCGGGCCATCGGCGAGCGGGCCGGGCGGCTGCTGAAGCGGGCCCACCTGGAACTGGGCGGGAACAACGCGCTGGTCGTGCTGCCGGGCGCGGACGTGCGCAAGGCCGCCTCGGCGGGGGCGTTCGGCTCGTACATGCACCAGGGGCAGATCTGCATGACGACCGGCCGGCACATCGTGCACGAGTCGCTGGTGGAGGAGTACACCGCGGCGCTCGCCGCGAAGGCCGAGGCGCTGCCGGTGGGTGACCCGGCCCGCGAGGACGTGGCGCTCGGCCCGATCATCGACCGCCGCCAGCTGGAGCGGGTGCACGGCATCGTCACCGAGAGCGTCGCCGCGGGCGCGAAGGTCGCCGCGGGCGGCGAGATCGACGGCGCCGGCTACCGCGCCACCGTCCTGACCGGCCTGACCACCGACATGCCGGCGTGGCGTGAGGAGATCTTCGGCCCGGTCGCCCCCGTCATCTCCTTCTCGACGCTGGAGGAGGCGGCGCGGATCGTCGACGACTGCGAGTACGGGCTGTCGGTCGGCATCCTCGGGGACGTCGGAACGGCGATGAAGCTCGCCGACCGGATCGAGTCCGGCAAGGTCCACATCAACGAGCAGACCGTGAGCGACGAACCGAACGCGCCCTTCGGCGGGGTCAAGGCGTCCGGCACCGGCTCCCGTTTCGGCGGCCCCGCGGCCAACGTCGAGGCGTTCACGGAGACCCAGTGGGTCACCGTCCGCCCCGACATCGCCGACTACCCGTTCTGACCCTTCCGGCCGTCACGGCTCCGCTCACTCACACCCGTCCCCGGGGGGAGAGTCATCATGGCTTCCGCCACCACGCCCCAAGCGCCCGCACAGCCGGGCGGCGCCGGCAGCAGCAGCACCTGGACCGTGGTCCTGTGCTGGATCACCGTCCTGCTGGAGGGCTACGACCTCGTCGTCCTCGGCGCCATCATCCCCACCCTGCTCAAGACCCACCACCTCGGCATGACCGCGGGCGACGCCACCACCATCGCGACGCTCTCGCTCGTGGGCGTGGCGATCGGCGCGGTCTGCGTCGGTCCGCTGGCCGACCGGCTGGGGCGCCGCCGCCTGCTGATCGGCTCGGTGGTGCTGTTCTCGGTCTTCACCCTGGTGGTGCCGCTGGCGAACTCCGTCACCATGTTCGCCGCGCTCCGGCTCGTCGCCGGGCTCGGCCTGGGCGCGTGCATGCCCGTCTCGCTCACGATGATGGCCGAGAACATGCCCGCCAGCCGCCGGGCCCGGGCGAGCACCCTGACGATGACCGGGTACCACACCGGCGCGGTGATCACCTCGCTGCTGGCCCTCCAGGTCACCGACAACTGGGAGATCCTCTTCTACCTGCTCGGCGTCGTCGGCCTGGTGGTCGCCGTCATCCAGTGGTTCCGGCTGCCGGAGTCGGAGGCGTTCGTGCGGGCCCAGCGGGACGGGGCCCAGCGCGTGCCGTTCAGCGAACTGCTCAAGCCGGCGTACCTGCGGGCGGGCATCGGCATCTGGGTCGCGTCGTTCATGGGGCTGCTGCTGGTCTACGGCCTCAACACCTGGCTCCCGAAGCTGATGAACGACGCCGGCTACCCCGTGCCCACGGCCGTCACCCAGCTCCTCGTGCTCAACGTCGGCGGTGTCGTCGGTCTGGTCCTCGGCGGCTGGGTCGCCGACCGGCGGGGCATCAAGGGCACCACGATGGGCTGGTTCGCGGTCTCGGTGGTCATGCTGGCGTGCCTGAGCGTCAAGATGGAGAGCGATCTGCTGCTCAACGTCGTGGTGTTCTTCACCGGCGTGTTCGTCTTCTCGGCCCAGGTGCTCGTCTACGCCTACGTGACGAACTACTACCCGGCCTCGGTGCGCGGCACCGCGCTCGGCTCGGCGTCCGGGATCGGCCGGATCGGCTCCATCGTGGGCCCGTCGATCACCGGCGCGCTGGTCTCCTCGGGGATCGGGCACCCGTGGGGGTTCTACTTCTTCGCGGCGGTCGCGGTCCTCGGCTTCCTGGCCGTGCTGACGCTGCCGCGCGCCGCGACGGGCGGGCAGGCCCAGGCCGGGCGGGCCGAGGCCGTCGA